>CAZLNE010000001.1:0-5534 GCA_964560975.1 uncultured Treponema sp.
CTTTCGAGCTCTAGTACCTGAAACTAGCGTGTCTACCAATTCCACCATCCGGGCTTAGCAATCTAGACTATAACAAAAATAATAGTTCACTGTCAATATAGATGTATTAAATATCTATACCTAAGAAATGCTTAACAAGCAGACCTATACCGAATGAAATTGCCGCAACAACAATACTGATTCCTGCCATCTCAGCAAAACGCCTTACAAAGGGTAAATCTTTTGCAACTGATATATAGTAGGTAAACACAAAAATAATAACTACAACTACAGATAACAAAATAACTAATGCAGGAATAAAGGCAGTCTGAGGCAAAAGTAAATAAGGCAGAACTAGAAAAAATACAGTTACAAGATATACACTGCCTGTATAAAGAGACGACTTTAAGGGATTTGCATGTCCTTCAGATCTAGCTGATAAATACTCGCTGGAAGTCATAGATAAGGTTGCAGATATTCCGGTTATTAATCCTGATAATGCAACAAGGCGGTTATTTTGCAGTGCAAAGGTAAGACCTGCAAGGGTACCGGTTAATTCAACAAGTGCATCGCTTAAACCAAGCACCATTGAGCCGACATACTGTAATCTTTCTTCATCAAGCATTCCTAAAAGCTGCTGTTCATGCCTATCTTCATCTTCAGAAATTCTTTTTGCTTCAGGAACCTCATCAGAAATTTTTTCATATTTAGAAGAAGCATTATCCTCTCCTTTTTCCATGAGCTTAAGAGCAAAGGTATAGCCAAAGATGCGTGCAAGTGTAGTAATAAAAACTATATAAAGCTTTTTGGGTTTAACATCAACACCTGTTATTTTTTTCCACACTGCACCATGACTTTTTTCTTCTTCTGCAATTTGCCTTAAAATACTGCTGTTCTTTTCATCTTTTACAAATGCAGCAATTTTCATGTAAATATAATACTCAGTAACTTCACCCTTTTGCATGGCTAATAAAATTTTTTTTGTCTCTTTGCTAATATGCATATTAATTTCCTTTCTATACTTTTTATCTTTTAATGTACAACAATTATTCTATATAGTTTCGTTTAACTCTTTGTCCAATACTGGTTAAAACTTCATACGATATAGTTTTTCCAACATTTGCATAATCATCTGCATTAAGACAATTAGCCTCCGGACCGAAAAAAACAACCTCGTCACCTTCACATACAGATGTATCAGTGCCAAGATTTACCATACATTGATCCATACATATTCTTCCTACTATTGGATACTTTTTATCCCTAATAGTTACGAAAATTCCTGGTGAATAGGCTCGATGAAGTCCATCAGCATAACCAAGCGGTATAGTTCCAATAAGAGTATGTTCTTTTGATTTCCAAGTACGTCCATACGAAACAGCACAACCTTGTTCAATTGTCTTTATTTGAACAATTTTAGATTTTAATTCCATGACAGGTTTTAAACCTTCAAATGCAGGATACATACGTTTCATATATTTTGCAATATCGGGATTAGGATAATAACCGTATACTGCAATGCCAGGGCGAATCATATCAAACCAAGAGTCAGGGTGCAAAAACAAAGCACCAGAATTTGAGCAATTAACAAGTCCAGGATCTATGCCAAGAGCTTTAATTGACGATATTGCATCTTTAAATATTTTTATTTGATCTTTTGTAAATTGAATATCTTCAGAATTAAGAGAGTCTGAAACACTTAGATGCGTACTAACACCATCAAGCGAAAGCGCATCACAGCCATGAATAAAGGAAGCCAAAGCAGCTGCCTGGGAGGGTGAGCAGCCTATTCTACTCATGCCGGTATCAATCTTGATATGAACATGAGCAGTTTTGTTGAGTTTTAATGCTGTATCAGATAGTAATGAAGCATATTCTACAGAATGAACAAAACAAGTTAACTCATTTTCTACAAGATCAACAAGTTCATCCTTTTCAGTTATACTCAGTAAAAGAATGGGACAAGTAATAGAGTGAGACCGTAATTCACACCCTTCTTCAACAGTTGCTACAGCCAAACTATTTGATCCGTTTTTTAAAGCCTCTTTAGCAATTTTTATGGCTCCGTGTCCATAAGCTTGGGCCTTTACAGGAATACACATCTTAACTGAGGGAGAAATAAGGTTGCGGATAGTAAGCAGATTACGTTTAAAGTGTTCCAGGTAGATGTTTGCAGTTCTTATATTCATTTATTTTTATCATATACCTATAAACACTAATTATCAATATATTAATAACTTATATTGAAAAAATCCTAATTCTATAATAAAATAATTATTTAGAGGATTAATTTAAAATGAAAAAAAATGTAATTGTAATACTTCTTCTTATATATACTTTTTTTATTCTTTTTTCGTGCGTTACTACTCAGGTTTACGAAGAAAAAAGTAAAGCTTCTGAAGCAAATAACGAAAAGAATATTGAAACCGAAAAGGAATTTATACCTGTTACAGAAATTGTATACGATGATGTACCTGATCCTGATCCGGCAGCAGAGTATGAAGATAAAGCAGGCTCAGTTATACTGTCACCCCTCGTATTACCTTCACCTTCTATAAAAGGCAACAGTTTTACGAAACCATTTACTATAAAAGTCACAAACCCCGATGGAAATATAGCACCCTATTACCCCATTACTATTAAATATCCGCATTCAATTACAGAAGGTGAAGTTGTATTTACAACAATAGATGTGATGACTAATGAGAAAGGGATAGTCGAGTTTTTAAGTCCGCCCTCCACTTTTTCGTGCAATTCTTTTATTTCTTTTTATCCAACACCTGAAGTAATTACACCAAGCATACTTCAAATTATTCAAAGGATTTCTCTTAAAATTCCATATCTCGTTAAAACGAATCTAACAAACGAAGGCGGATCTATTTGTCTTGTTGATTACGACAAACAAGGAAGAGCTATAACAAATAACGGTTTAACATCATCTGCAGTTCTTGGATACTTAATACGAAGCGGTTTTTCTAGAATCGGTAATGCGGAATTCTACAGCGAAGTTGCCGCCGGTGATTATGATTTTCTCTATAAAAAAGCAAAAGACTTGTTCGGCTCTATCACCTCATACTTCATTTATGGAACAGTACAATACCTTGATACACCACAAAAAAATGAACAAAATGAATATACAGTTAACCTCATAGCTGATATTATCTGTATAGATATGAAATCAAATAATCAATTGTATAAAACAAGCCTTAAAGTTACTGGAACCGGTAAAACCGAAAGTAGTGCTTTAAATAATGCTAGAAACGACCAGTTAGCGCCTTTGCTGGCTGAAAAAATTATGTATGGTATGTAACATACATTTGGAGATACTATGATAAACGAAAAAGTACCAGCAGCTCCTTCAATTAGAAGATTACCATCATACCTGCATATTATTCGCCAAGCTCAAAAAGATGGATACGAATTCATTTCTGGTACAGTTATTGCACAAGAATTACACCTCGAACCAATTCAAGTAAGAAAGGACCTAACCATTACAGGAATAATTGGAAAACCCAAACGCGGATATCCGGTTGTGCCTCTCATTGCGGCAATTGAACACTTTTTAGGATGGGATTCTGTAAAAAATGCAATAATCATTGGAGCAGGAAATCTTGCGACAGCACTAACCGGTTACCAAGAGTTTCAGCTACATGGACTGCACTTTGTAGGCGCCTTCGATTCTGATACATCTAAAATCGCCGGCCATATTCACGGTGTTCCTGTTTTTCCCATAGAAACCCTAAATGAGCAGGTACATAAACTAAAGGCAACCATTGCTGTTATAACAGTACCCTCTGTTTATGCGCAGGAAACAGCCGACAAAGTTGTAAGTGCAGGAATTAAAGCAATATGGAATTTTACCAACGTTAAATTAAACCTGCCTAACGATGTTGTATCGCAAAGAGAAGATTTAACATCAGGCTATGCATTACTATGCGTAAAAATGGACTCAGATAAACCAAAACGGATTCTTGAATGACTAGCGATGAATACCAGGCAGAGCTTCTGGAAAACAGGCTTAGTAAACGTTATAAACATTTAAAAAAATGGGCTAAAAGATCTGGTATAAGCTGTTACCGTGTATACGATAAAGACATACCAGAAATTCCTCTTGCAGTCGATATTTATGAGGATTGTCAAACTTTTAAAACATATATCCACATGTCTCTCTACGAACGCCCCTATGAAAAGGATCAATCGGACGAAGATGTATGGCTCAATCATATGAAAAATGCCTGTATAAAAGTATTTCTTGTTGAACCTGACTCTGTTTTTATTAAAACTAGAAAAAGAATGAAGGGTGAAGAGCAATATGAAAAACAATCAAATGACTCCTTCAACATCACTGTAAAAGAGCAAGGACAAAAATTTCTAATAAATTTAACTGATTATCTTGATACAGGGCTCTTTTTTGATCATCGTCCATTGCGTACTTTAGTGCGTTCAATGAGCCAGGGAAAGAGTGTATTAAACTTATTCTGCTATACAGGTTCCTTTTCAGTCTATGCTGCACAAGGAAAAGCTTCAAAAGTAGATTCTGTGGATTTATCTAAAACTTATTTAGCATGGGCTCAGCAAAACATGAGTATTAATGGTTTTTCACCAGAAAATAGCTCTTTTTCGTTCATTCAAAAAGATACCATGACTTTTCTTACTACAACCCAAAATAACTACGATATTATTATTCTAGATCCGCCTACTTTTTCAAATTCAAAACGGACAGCTACAACACTCGACATTAATCGTGATTATTCATTCTTGGTAAACAAGTGTTTTTCCTTATTAAAACCGAATGGAACCCTTTTTTTCTCGACAAACAGCAAAAAACTGGTATTCGATACATCCCTGCTCAATTTTTCAGGGCAGATTACTGACATTACTGATATGACGATTCCTGAAGACTTTCGGAACAAAAAAATTCATAGATGCTGGAAAATTGATAAAGCATAAAAAAAGACCTTTGCTTTTGCAAAGGTCTTTTCCAAGCTGTATTACTTTTTAATATTGAATCTTTTGTTAAAGCGTTCAATACGGCCAGCAGTATCTACCAGTTTTTGCTTACCAGTAAAAAACGGATGGCAAGCTGAACAAATTTCAACGTTAATATTTTTAACAGTTGAACGTGTTTCAATCACGTTTCCGCATACGCAGGTAATTTTTGTCATCTCGTACTTAGGGTGTATACCTTCTTTCATTTAAAGCCTCCAAAATTTATTTGAAAAGACTTGCCCGAATGTTGGAGCCTTAGCCAACTAACATCCACAAATCTCCAAATTTCGAAAATTCTTACACAGTATATCAAAGCGTAAAAAATTAATCTAGCCCATATCTCCAGTATTCATGGAACGCAAAAAAGCCTCATTATTTTTAGATTTTTTCATCTTATCAATAAGCAGTTCCATAATTTCTGCATCGTCCATCGGGTTAATAACCTTTCTAAGAACCCAAATTTTCTGTAGTTCTTCTTCAGTAAGAAGAAGTTCCTCTTTTCTGGTGCCGGATTTCTTAATATTAATAGCAGGAAAGAGTCTTCTATCTGCAAGTTTGCGGTCTAG
>CAZLNE010000001.1:5544-55929 GCA_964560975.1 uncultured Treponema sp.
TAGGTTAATTTCCATATTACCTGTTCCCTTAAACTCTTCGAAAATAACTTCGTCCATACGGCTTCCTGTTTCAATCAACGCAGTTGATATGATAGTTAAGCTTCCGCCCTCTTCAACATTTCGTGCAGCACCAAAAAATCTCTTTGGTTTGTGCAGGGCATTAGAATCAACACCGCCTGACAATACCTTACCAGATGTAGGAACAGTCTGATTATATGCACGTGCAAGCCTTGTAATTGAATCAAGGAAGATAACAACATCCATCTTATGTTCAACAAGGCGTTTTGCTTTTTCCAATACCATTTCTGCTACCTGTACGTGGCGCGTTGCCTGCTCATCGAAGGTTGAAGAAATAACCTCAGCATTGATCGAACGCTCCATCTCAGTAACTTCTTCAGGACGTTCATCTATCAACAATACTATTAAATAGACTTCCGGATGGTTCTTTGTTATTGCGTTTGCAATTCTCTGCATTAAAATTGTTTTACCGGCCTTTGGAGGAGCAACAATGAGGGCTCGCTGCCCCTTACCAATCGGAGAAAATAGATTCATTATTCTTGTTGATAATTCTTCAGTATTGGTTTCAAGATTAAGTTTCTCATCAGGATATAAAGGTGTTAAATTTTCAAAAGGAATTCTTGTCTGAGCAGCACGAGTGTCACCCATGTTGACGGTTTCTATCCGTAATAATGCAAAAAACCTTTCACCCTCTTTCGGAGAACGTATCTGTCCGTAAATTGTATCGCCTGTTTTTAAATTAAAAAGCCTAATCTGACTTGGAGAAATATAAATATCATCAGGACCGGGAAGGTAGCTGTTTTGAGGAGATCTAAGAAATCCATATCCATCAGGCAGAATTTCCAAGGCTCCCGAGGCAAAAATAATGCCGCCATGCTCTGTATGAGCTTTAAGAATAACAAAGATCAGCTCCTGCTTTTTCATGGGTGCAAGATCATCACGTGATATACCGTATCTTCCAGCTAAGTCTCGAAGATCATGCATACCCATCTTTGTTAAATCATTTATGCTTAACCTAGGCTTTGAGTCACGATTTTGTGTTTCCTCTTCTGTTCCTGTATCTGTCTGGTCGGAAAAAGGAATAGAGCTTTGCGGATTAAGTGAACCGGTAGGATTATTAAAACCGCCCTTAGGTGAATCAGGGCGATGGTTGATTCTTTTTTTAATTTTTGGCCGAACAACAACCCTTTCTCTAGAGTTTCTTTTTCTTACTTCATTATTATCTGAGTTTACAGACTCATTTTCGCTTTCTTCATTTTTTTCACAGTCCTCGGTTCTTTCATAATAAGGAATATCATCAGTCCCCAGTGTTTCAATTTTAGAATCGATTTCAGATTCCAATTTTAAATCCAGCTGTTCCTGATCATCAGATTCCAACGAAGCTGAAACCTCAGACGTGTCAACAAACCGGCGTCGCTTAATCGGTGCCATTAAATTCTCCATGTAGATTGATTGTTTCTATTTAAAAAGATAATTTCTTTGAATTGCTTATAAGAATTAATAGTATAATTATACTGTGTAGTATTATAAACTGTCAAGTAAAAGTCGATACTGTTCATTAAGATTTATTTTACTTACGACATTAAAGATTCTTTGTACTCTACAGTATTCATAGAAAACAAATCATTTTCATTAGGTGAATCAAGCATACTTACCTTACCCTGAAAATCAACATTATCTTCTATCCTTATTTTTCGTGCAGTAACATTTCCAATAATTCTACTGCCGCTTTTCATTTCTACCCTATCCTGGGCTTCTAAATTACCAGTAACTTGACCAGAAACAATTATTGAGTGTGCTAATATAGAATCAACCGAACATTGAGCCTTTTTATCAACTTCCAAATTACCTTCTGCTTCTATTGTTCCATCAAATTTTCCTGTTATAACAAGTTCATCCTTAAACTGCATTATTCCAATAAATTGAGTCTCGCTTCCTAGCACTGTAACGTTTTTTGATTTTTGCTGAAAATTACGAGCCATAAAAAACCTGCCTTACTTCTTTTTTTTCTTAGATGCTTGAATTATAGCACAAAGTATTGCTGCAGCATACCCGAATCCTGCAGCCCACACAAAAAATTTACCAAGATAATCACCAAAGCGCGTGTAGAGAGTCTTGTTAGTATTTGTATTAATCGGAAAGGACCCGACCAAATATGTTTCTGCAAATGGTTCTATCATTGCGATGATCTTTCCATTGGGATCTATAATACAGGTTTGACCAGAGGCCGTTGCTCTCACTGTCGACACCCTATTCTCAACGGATCGAAAAATAGCCATCGACAAATGCTGATACTGGCAAGCGAGGCTTTTCGACCATGCATCATTAGAAAGATTTACAATAGCCTGTGCCCCATTATTAACAAATCTTCTGCCTATATAGCCAAATGTATCTTCAAAACAAATTGGTGTACCAAATGAAAAGTCACCAAGGGTAAAAACCTCAGCCGTAGTACCCGGTTCCCACATATGAGTGTCGCCATTGAGAAGCAGCTCATAAATTTTTGGAAAATACTTTTCATATGGGAAAAATTCTGTAAAGGGAACAAGATGCATTTTTAAGTATTTATCCGGCTTGGGAGGTAAAACATTTTCACCAGGCTTAAAGAGAAGTACTGCATTGTAATCAACAATATCGTAGGTACCGCTTCTGGTGTATCCATCAATACCGTAATCACTGCCAATTACATGAGGAACACTCGCAGTGTCCAAGTATTCTAACAGTCTGTTAACCAGAGAAAATGTATCCTGGTTGTACCTATGCTTATAATGCCATTCAATTCGGGGTACAAATGCGGTTTCTGGCCATACAACAAAATCTAGATCCGGGTTATTGCTAATAGCATCATTTGATAGTTTGATTAAAGTACTTAAATCTCGCTTATAAGCCTCATAGCCCCCTACCCAGGGGTCAGTATTTGTTTGAAGTAATGCAGCCTTTTTAGTTTCATACGCTGTGTAATCTTTTTGCACCACAAGCCCGTAGATAATTGCACTTACAAAAAAACAAGCCCATAGGGATATTGGGATGAAGGACTTTTTAAAAAAAGAAATAAAGTTAACAGCCTTAAAATCAGGTGTGTTCCCTTCAAAAGCGGGTACAAAAAAGGAAGATATCCATGCAGAAGGAAAGGTGATAAGTGCATTTAAAAGCCATACACCTCCAATATCAGCGCATTGTATTAAAACTGTCCATCTCCAGTGTGTGTAGGCTGTTAAACCGTAGTGGAAGCCTGCAAACCCGGTTGTTTTAAGATACTCGTATGCACAAAGAACGAGCCATTGTAAAAGCCATCCCCGTTTTTTTCCAAGAAGTGCGGCACCTTTTAAAAGCGGAAACACAATTAAAAATTGGAATCCATATAATGCTGATATTACACTTATTCCCATTGGATGAAATGTTGCTAGCCAATAGGTAAACAAGCAATAACAGCCTACTCCGCACAAAAATCCATAAAGCCAGACGGTTTTCCAAGGAAGGCGTCTGACAAGTAGAAAAAGAGGGAGATAGATAAAATATGCGAGTATAGGCATACCTTGCACAGATAGTATATTTGGTTGTGATAAGGAAAATAATATAATTATAAGAAATAATAGTGAAATATCAGTAAGAAGTTTTTTTACCATGAAAAAACCATATTAGTCAGCATCTTTTATTTCAGGTAAGGACCATAATGCGTTTTTTAATTCCTGCCCAGATCTAAAGGCTGCCACATAATGCGGCTCAACAGATACATGTTCACCTGTTTTAGGATTTCTAGCAGAAGCCTTTCCTTTACGAAGACGAAGCTCAAAAGTTCCAAAACCTCTAAGTTCAATGGTAGAAGATTGTTTTAATGAGTCTTTAATTTGTTCTAACAAGGATTCAATTACGGTTTGTACAACTTTCTTATCACATTTTGTCTGTAAGTATACAGACTCAACTAGATCATATTTTGTAACTTTTTTTCCGGCCATATCCACCTCATAGAAACAGGACTATACAGTATTTGTAAATAAAAATGGCTGCAGCCGGTATCCGCTTAGCTACATGTAATGGAACCCCGGTCTGCAACCCTCAATTACTTATTTCGCTGCTGCAGCAACAAATGATGTGTTATATAGCTTCATCATTCGTGACTTTTTGCGCGAAACTGCATTCTTTGTCAAAATTCCTTTATTTGCTGCTGTATCCAGCTCTTTAACAAGAATTTTGAGCTTTTCAGAAGCAAGAGTTGAATCTTTTGCGTGTACAGCTTCTACAAATTTCTTTGCACTTGTTCTTGTAGAACTTTTTACTGCTTTATTACGTAACCGACGATCTTCACTCTGCTTATGTCTTTTTTCCGCAGAAGATTTTTTTACTGCCAAAGGAGAACCCCCAAACAAAAACTGTTTAATATGTTACCAAACACAAAGGCATTAGTCAAGTACCTTTAATTTCAATGTACATCATCAACTTATTGACATCCGGACGGATATTGTATATTATTTTATGATAATTGAATTTCCGGAGGCTTAATATGGCAGGAGCCAGTAAAAACTCGCGTACAACCGTTACAACTCACAAGTTTCTTTGTTCATGCGGTGGTGAAGTTGTGATGAAAACATTATTTGAAAGCGGCAAACTTAAGAACGTTGCTGAATGTACAAAATGCAAGCGTCTAGAACGCCGTCCTAAGGACTTCAAATAACATAGTTTCACGCTATTAAAGCCGGTTATTTACCGGCTTTTTTTTATACCTAAGCATTAGCCGCTTCGCCATGCAGATAATTGCTCTTCTATAAGTATTTTTCCCTCATCTAAAATCCGAATTTGCTCAGTTTTTGTCCTAGGTGTATCATAAACCTTTAATACCTTAACTCTAAAGGCACCATCTTCCATTTTACGTAAAAAGGCTCCAAGAGTTGCAAATTTATATCCGCCATCGAGAGCTATAACAACAACAGGCATCGGTGCCTTATCGAGAATACGGCGGAATCCTGCAGCATAAAATTTACCGACCGATCCATCCCGGCTTCTTGTTCCTTCAGGAAAGACCACAGGTATCCACCCTCTTTCAATAACTCTATGGGAAAAACTATCAAGAACTTTCATCATACTAGAAGGACTTCCTGAGCGAGGCATTAAGGCATGTTCTTGAGAGCGGAGTATTTCAGATACTACAGGAACATGTCTCTGAAGTTCTTCTTTTGCAACAAAACGTAGAAGGCGTTCTTTAAAAAATTGAGAAAGCAAGGGTATATCTAAAATACTTTGATGATTACAAATTATTAAAAACTGGTCAGGTAAATTTTTAGTATTATCTCTGTATTTAATACATCTAAATTTTTTATATACACTTAATAATGAAAATAAATTTGATGAACAGTAATCAGTAAGGAAGGTTGAAAACTTGGCACTTACTCTTTTACTAATAGGGTACATAAGTATGTTAAGTACCCCAAAAGGAACGAGTAAAACAATAATGCATGCAATGGTAAGTATTGAAGTCATAATTTTATTATTGTATAGTACAACAAAAATATCCCTACTACAAGCCTTACGATAAAAATCTTTCAATTCTACTGTAAGTTTCCTGCATAGTTTCATAGCAGGTCTTTGTTTGAGGTATACTATCTAAAAAAAGTTTGCCATACATTTTAACTAAAATTCTTTTATCAAGCACTGTTACAACGCCCTTGTCGCTTCCCCGCCGTAAAAGACGGCCAAAACCCTGTCTGAACGATATAATTGCATCCGGCACACTTAATTCCATAAATGAATTTCCCCCTGCTCTTTCTAAGGCTTCACAGCGTGCAGCAAAAACAGGATCATTCGGGACGCAAAAAGGAAGTTTTATTATTATAACATGAGAAAGCGATTCCCCCGGAACATCAACACCTTCCCAAAACGAGGAAGTCGCAAAAAGTACGCTAGTAGTATCTTCTTTAAAAGCTTGCAATAGGCGGAAACGGTCATCCTCGCCTTGTTTTAAAACGGTAATACCATCCGATTGAAGATTGAGCCGTGCATAGTCACATGCACTTCTTAGTGAATCATAGGAGGTAAAAAGTACGAGGGCTCGTCCAGAGGAAGCTTTAATATACTTTACGATTGCATCTTCGATTATCTGCTGAAATTGCGGACTGTCTGGAAGAGGAATATCTGTAGGTATTGCGAGCATAACATTGGTTTTGTACGAAAATGGAGATGGAAAATCTTCACACATAAGTCTTTCTTCATCAACTAGAGATGCTCCTGATCTTTTTAACCAAAATGAAAACGAAGCCGAAGTTTTTAAGGTTGCAGAAGTACAAACGACTGTGGATAAGGGCTCAAAAACTCCCTTGTTCATAGTATGAGCTATAGAAAGGGGTGTTTGGACAAAAACAGGATACATGCTTTGTTTTCCGCCTGCATTTCCTTTAAAAGCAGAAGTAGAAAGCCTCTTTTTTTCAATCCAAAATATAGTATCCCGCCTTTCATCCCATTCATTAAAATTTTTACACAAGGATCCAGTACTCTCAATTCGGCGAAGCACCTGCTTGGTTTCCCAGACTGCTGGTAATTCCTTGTCGTCTTCGTTTATGCCTTCAATTATCTTTCTAACTAAACCACAGAACTCAGCAATTTTTTTTTGCAAAACGCGCAGCTTGCTAAGTACATCGGTAACCCTGCATACACTGGCATCATTAAGCCTAAAATTTGAATCATACCCCATCATTTCTAAAGTTTTTTCTTCGAGGTCATCAAGAACATTTTTAATTTCTTCAATACCAGAAACCACTTCTCCGAGAGCGGTTCCCTCAGTCGAAAGTGGTTCAATGGTATATATTAATCCAGAAGAAGCCCCCCTTCTAGACCGGTAAAGCAAGTTCAGCTGTTTAATAATTTTATAGCGTGTAATAGTTTCAGAAAAAAAACTTGTTGCTGCGCTTTCTATACTATGAGCTTCATCAAAAATAAGTCGTCTAAAAGGAGGAAGCACTCCCGTTTCATCATAGCCAAGCCCGGCAAGTCTCGTCTCAATATCAGCAAAAAGCAGGTGATGATTTACAATTATAATATTTGCATCTGCAGCCTCTTTACGCAGCTGCATAACAAAGCATGTATCATGATAAATACAGCGCATTCCCATACACGCATCCGATTCAGAATTAATACGCTGCCATACATTTTCAGAAGGTAAAAAACTAAGATCGGACTTATTACCGGTGGTACTTGTATCTGCCCATTTTGATATGAGTTCAAGTTCATCTGCTTCATCAGAAAATAAATCCTTTTCCTGCTTTGCATCATGCAGTCTGCGCTTGCAAATAAAATTCTGCCTTCCCTTTAAAAGTACCGTTTTAACATCCTTACCCGTTATTTTTTGAGCAAGCGGAATATCTTTTTCATACAGCTGTTGTTGAAGATTAATAGTTCCTGTAGATATAACGACTCTCTCTTTATTGTTTAAAGCCCAAAAAATGGATGGTATTAAATATGCAAAGGATTTACCAACACCAGTTCCTGCTTCATAAATACCAATTGAATTCTTATTAAAACTAAGCGAGATGCTTTTTAATAATTCAATTTGAGAATCCCGCTGTTCGAAATATTCTGACTGCTTATCTAAGGGACCGCCGGAACTGATATATAAAGACAATTCGTCTTCGTCAAGTTTTTGTGAAGGTTTGGCCTTTACAGGTTCTACGACAACGTACAAATCATTGACATCATTGTTTATAATATAAAAACCTTGAGCACTTTGAGCAGCTTTTGAGGCAATAGCAAGATCTGCATCTGAGGGTTTTAGTCTGCCGGACGGGTGATTATGAATTAAAACTTGAGCCATTGAGATCTCGAGAGGAACAACAGGAACGGCACTTTCGTGCCCGCGTGAATGTACAGATGCCTGTACTACGCACGAATGTGCATCGAGCCTTCCTGTAAAAAAAACCTCATTACCATGAGCATCTTTAATTTCATTCCTAAGAAAGAGAATTACTTCTTGTGAGAAACGTTCCTGTACATCCACCCTAACCCCAGAATACAAAAAAAAAGACTGATTCTTAAGATAACTCTTAGAATCAGTCTTTTACATCTCCTAGGGGAATTGAACCCCTGTTGTCGGGATGAAAACCCGATGTCCTAACCACTAGACGAAGGAGACATCAACCTTACGTTCTGCAATATAACAAATTGAGAAAAAAATGTCAATATGCATCCAATAACTAATTCTCGTAGTCAATAAAACTAATTCATTCCCATTCCTAATTTTGAAACTAATGTTTCCTTAAGCTTAATATAATCATCATCACTTAGGCCAAGCTGAGAAGCCCTGGTAAGCTCACTCATAGAAGCGGCATAATCACCCAAATGATAGTTCGACAGGGCTTTTCTATAATATACATGAGACTGATATTCATTAATTTGAAGAGACTTGTTAAAATACTTAAGCGCTTCCCGATGATCATTAAGAACACTTAACACAATACCAACGTAATAAAATGAACGGAAATTTGACGGATCGTATTCTGTACTCTTTATATAATCATGTAATGCAGACTCAAAATTATTTTGGGCAAAATAAGCCATTCCTCTATGTTTATAAATAACAGATAATACCACAGAGTTAGGAGCCGGCTCTGCATTAATAATTTGTGTGTAAATTTGTACAGCTTTACCTAAATCACCAGTGTTATGTGCATGAATTGCTTCCAAAATCATGTCGTCAATTGTGCCGTGAACATAAGGCGATACTGCTTCTAAATTAGCAGCAGGTTTCTCTGCAGATTTGAAATCAACACTAGTTCTTGAAAGTTTATCGGCCTGTTCATAAAAGGCTCCGCGTCTGTAATCTAACTCGCGGTTCAGTTTATTTTGATAATCTCTGATTTCTTGAAATACAATATCTGCAAGACTCAAGCTTGCATTCATAGAAGCGAGTTTTCTGCGTAAAGGTAAGTCGAAGGGTGAAAACTCAGATTTATAGACAAGCTCGTGTTCAACTTCTGCCCACGCATCTTGAAGAATGGTGCGTATTTGAATTTCACATACAAGATTTTTCGGAACATCAACCTTTTCTGAACGAAATTCTTCAGGAATATCAACTAAGATATGAATTGATTCATATCCAAACTCACGAAAGGTACGATCAGCTCCCTTTCTTTCAATTTCTTTTATTTCAAAAATCTCAACAATCTGTTTTTCTATAGAAGTTAAATCTTCTAGAAAGGCACAAATAACTCTAATACCCAAAAGGTCAGTTAATGTTGGAAAGTTTTCTTCTCCCAATGCAGGTGGTCTTACTCGCAGAAGTTTTCTATAGTAACTATTAAAATCTTTTACACGAGCCTTAAAGGTAGGTTTTGACGGGAGGGTTAAATTCTTTTTAAGCTTCTGTTCAATGCTGAATAGGATAGCAGATAAAACGGGTCTATATAGTTCATATGATTCTTTGAGTTCTTCTTTATTAGGAAATGATCGTATACTGGATTGTGTCATACTCAATAGTACCACGGAAAAAATGATTTGACAATTAAAACAATCCGACGAAAAGCACAAAAAAAAGAGAGCAGAAAATCTGCCCTCTTTATCAAGATAAAACTAAGTTATTTCTATTCTGCTTCAAGTGAAGAAGTAAAAGCTTCTTCTTGAGCCATCTTGTCTTTTTCTAAGAAACGAAGAACCTGTTTATCACCGAATTTTGCCATTTCATAATTCTGTTTAGAAGTTTCTTTAGCATTAATAATACCCCAAAGATCTTCATCAGCAATGTCGCGTTCTGTTGAAAGTACAGCCTTATCAAAGATAATTTTTACGTCTTTGAAATAACCAATGAAATCATCGCCATTATGCATTGCATCACGTGTAATCTGGAAACCTATGAACTTTACAAAAGGAAGTCCGCGTGGATAAATTGGAACAATGCGAATTTCTCTCTGGCGGATTTCTGTAACATACTGTGGGTTATTCCACTTAAGTTCTCTCCAGCCGTCAAAACCAAGGTAACCCATGAAATAACGTCTTTCAGTATTATCTGTGTCTTTTAACACAACATATAAACCATGGGGGTAGTTCATTCCCATTGTTGTTACAGAAAGAGCTTTAACAGTACCTACATTCTTTACAATTCCATAACCATCTTCAAAACGTGTCTTACCGCTTGCTTTTTCTTCAGCAGTCTGAGGCTGAATTTGACCATTTTCATCAGCAGTAGCCATTGGCTCATAGGCAGGGATTTCAAAAGCAGGCTTAATGAACGCATTGGAATTAACCATAGCATTGGGGAAAAGTATTCTTACACCCATTACATTTTTACCAGCAAAAGGTACCTTAGCAGTGTCCCTTACAGGTGCCGGCACAACAGTTGATGTTGCTATACTTACTACAGTTTTTGCAGAAGAGTTAAGCTCTACTTCCCAGTTTGGCAGGCTGAGAGATGTTTTCATCAAAGCCTTCTGTTCCTCTGTAAAAGTAGCCCCTGCAGCGATACCGTAATTCATTACAGATCGTCTGTTTTGGGTGGGATTTTCGTTTTCATCAGCAATAATATCAGCATCCAAAATCGTAAAATCAATAATTGTTGCTTCTTCTGCAACCATAAAAGATCCAATAAGCAAAAACGCCATTACAACTAAAATGAAAGTCCTTTTCATTCAAAGCTCCTTTTTATACACGTGATGTAGCCCTGTTTTATACAAGTATACGCATGATAAACGTTTTGTCAATTCTTTTTTTAAAGAAATGCTTCCGTTTAGTAATCGTATATTTTACTACTTCCAATGTACAAGTTTATTATATCAATATTTCTGAAATTTCGAAACACATTTTTTCTAAAAATTTCAGCTCCTTCCTTGTTATTTGAAGAATCATTACCTGTAATATACAGTGCTTCTTCAGATAAGGTCACGTATAAGGTTTTATCTGCTACAAAACAGGATAAAACCTTTGTTCCCCGAGGGAACAGCAGTCTATAACGATCTCCTATAGGTCCAAGTACAATATCTTCTATAAACTTCCGAAGGGTATTATCTTTAGCTACCTCAGGAAGAAACCTGGATTCTACATATAGACCGTCTTTATTCATATGCTCAAAACACACTATATAACGATTTTTCGAGTCATTTACAATCCACAAAACAATCGAACAAATGCTGATGCATACAAGTAAAATAGCTAAAATACGGATTCTTACGTCTTTTAAGGTTTTCACCAAGTCTTCAAATACTTTTAATACTATGCTCATCGTGTCCCCGTAAAACCTCTAGACTGCTCAAAATGGGTTATAAAAGCTCCCAGTCCATTATATATCCCAAGGGCAATTTTGCGCAAGTATATTTTATCATTTAATAGGCTTGCATCCTGCAAATTTGTGATAAATCCTAGTTCTATAAGTACACTCGGCATGTGAGCGTTTCGAACAACAAACCATTCCTCTTCCTTTATTCCTCTATTTGACATTTTCTGTCCAATTTGGTCATCCATTCCTTCGAGTATAAATTTAGCAATAAGTATACTTTCAGTGGTATATTCCTCTTCCATCATAGAATTAAGTATAGGAAGCAGATCCTTATCTACTCCGGAATCAGATAAAACACTTCTTCTGTAGCCCGGACTAAGATACCATACCTCGTAGCCTCCGGCTTTTTTATCAAAGGCTGCATTCACATGAACAGAAACATAGAGTATCGCCTCGTTGTCCTCCAGTTTTACTGAATTGGCAATATCTACACGCTGTTCGAGAGTTAAATAGGTGTCTGTTGAGCGGGTTAAAAGTATTTTTTTATCAGGATAGGTTTTTGATAAAAGCGAATGTAATTCAAGCGCTGTGGTTAGTGCAACATCTTTTTCTTGTATAGTCACTTTTTTACCATCGATAGTATGAGTATCAACTGCACCAGGATCCTTTCCGCCATGGCCTGGATCTATGAGTATGGCTCCTACCCTGAACTCTGTATCACCAGTAAAGGTTGTGAAAAGATCTTCTGCAGTCTTGAGAAGTGAATTCGAAAGATACAGACTATTGCTGCTTACTAGAGGAGGATCAATTATAAGGAGTTTTTTATAATCCAGAAGAGCAATGCTTTCTCCAGATATAAAACGTATAGTATGTCCATTTTTTTGTAAAACTCCGCTTCCTGTAAGAGGGTCCCAATAAACATAGGCATCAAGGCTTTCTACGGCAGTTACTGCATTGGTATAGCCGGAAGGTACCGTATCTGCAAAAAGAAGAGTTAAAGAGAAAACTGTAAGCAAACTAAAAAATAGCCCTTTTTTCATCTCTGTTCCTCATCGAGCATATATAGAATTCCCTGTAAACCGCCGCGTATAAAATAATGCCAAAACCGTTGTAAACAAACAGATTTTGATAGTTTTTCTTCTTTTTCTGCAATAGAAAAAAACTGTGTAAGCGAAAAATATGCCGACCTGTGATTCCAATCAAGCATTCTTTCGTCATCTCTAAAGAATGGTTTTTTGATCACAAGATGTTGTAAAAAAATCTGCTTGAGATCCTTTATACTTACTGTAGCACCTTTTTCACCTGATATGAGTTCATCGTATTGTTTTTTGCTAATTTGATAGGCTGAAGGCGGAAATTCTGTAAAAACGTCTTCTTCTAAAAAATCCTTTGTGCTTTTTTGCTCAGGCGTAAGTCTTAAAACTATGGTTTTTACAGCGAGTTCTGCACTCTTCACCGCCTCTTCCCTGGTTTGGGCACAGCTTATAATATTGCCGCATTTTTCTACGTTGTTAACCGGAAAACTTACAAAATCTCCTTCTTTAGCCCTTGGAAAGATATCTTTTACTTGCGCACTGTTTTTTGCTTCGTCAAATCCTTGTATAGATGCTATTTTTCCTGGAATGGAAATCCAGGCTCTCTCTGCGCTTACTTGATGAGACTCCAGAGAAATGCCTGTGAGCGGAATATAAGGCTCATCGCCGAGCGCTATTTGTAAGGCAAGTTTTGTCAGGTTTACACCAGAAGCATAGGGATAGGTCCAGCCTGACATGTATCCGCCTGAAAGACGGGCTGCTATTTCACCAATTTTAGGGCCGTCTTTTGTAAGTTTTACGTCGCCCTTTGCGGCACCGCAGTGTAAGCCAAGCGCAAAAACACCTTTTTTAAACTCATCAATGAGAAGATTTTTCTCGTTTATGGAAAATTTCGTCGGCATGGTGTGACCCATTTCTATAAAATACGGCGGATAATAAATATGTCTGTCTGCAAAACCGGTTATGTTTATTGTACCATTAAAAACGAGGGAATCTATAGAAAACTCAGGACCATCCATGTATTCTTCTATGATTGCTCTCTTGGAGCGGGAATATGAAATCGCGGTTTTTACAGCACTTACTAATTCGTCAAAATTCCTGGCCATTCTGCATCCGCGGGCGCCCATGTTATCGACAGGTTTTACGACAAGGGGAAAGTTATTAGATTCAAATCCATTTGTGTGAAGAAGGCCTTCCAGTGTTTCTGTTCCGTTGTCTGCTTCCGAGACTTCAAAAAATTTTGGTGAATTTACTCCGTGCGAGGAAAAACACTTTCTCATACGGATTTTATCGCTTGCATTTAATGAAGCTTCATATGAGTGTGAGAATAAACCGCACACTTCAGCAATTTTTGCGACTGCGGCAGAAAAGTCTGTTCCGGCAGTAAAAACGGCATCAATACCTGTGGTTTTTTTTAGATGTAAGGCATATTCACACAAGGCGCTGGTGTCTTTAAGATCAATGAGTGTAAATTCATCACATAAAGGAACACAATAGGCATCTTTATTTCCATCTGCTACTGTAACGCGGCAGCCGAGTTCTTTTGCAGTCATAATGGCAGGTTTTTGCATAAATCCTGCACCAAGGATAAAAACATTTCTCATACGTAATTAACTATAATTTATTGGGGATTTTAATACAATAGACTTCAAAGGTATCTCCTAATGAAAACATTTTGCTGATAACTGTACATAACGAAAACAAAAGGCTTCCCTTTTTTGCTCCTGTTTTTTGAATTATGGGAAAGCGTTCGCTATGATGCCCTGTACAAACAATTTTTTTTACCTTAAAACCATTGTTGTGTAAGATTTTTTTGCAATTTTTTAATTCCCATAAGGTAAAGTGGTCCAAGGGGCTTTGCAAAAAAAACTTTTTTTCTGAAAATGTGCGCGATACGCCGCAAGCATTCGGCGTTGAAAATGCAAAGACTCCTTGATCAGTAAGAATATCATGTGTTTTTACTAATACATCGTGCAGATTTTGAAAGTGTTCTATAACAAACCACATAGTAACTGCATCAAATTTTGTAAGGTTAAACTCTTTTTTAATATCTATTTTTGGATACTGTGCTGTGCAGGACTGAATTTTCAATTCATCCCTTACATAGCTGATTGCATCCGAGGAAATATCTGTTCCATAAGGAATAAACCCAGCATCCTTCGCTGCCGATAAAAAAGGTCCATAGGCACAGCCTACATCGAGAATGGTTCTTTTTACAGAAGTGTTCAATATTTTTTTTATTGTATGTACCCGGACGATGCCCATTTGTTTTATCTGCTCAAAGTCTTCAAGATACGTTTTTCCATACTGCTTTTTGTATTCTGTGAAAAAATACGATTTTGTATACGCAAGAGCACCGCCAGAAGTCCATGAAGGATAAAGCATTGTACAGTTTCTGCACCGTCTGATAGTTTTATTTTCAGCCCGTTCTATTACGCTATCTATGCTGTCTCGTTTTCCGCAAAGAGGACAATAATGTTCGCTTCCCTCAGAAAGGGACCGGATCAAATCAGGCAAGTTTTCTTCGTCTTCCGGCCCTGCATTATACAAGGGAGCAAAATCAGGGTGCAGAGTTTTTAATCGTTCAGGTTTTTTGAGTACTCTTATAAAACTCTTTACTGATAGGTTTTTATTTGAAATATATGAAAATCCATATTTTTTTGCTAAGATTCGGTGCAGCGTTGTTGTTTCTAAAAGAATGAGAGGTATACCCAAAGAAACCGTTTCAAAGGCAGTAAGACCATAGTGGGTTATAACCAAATCATATTCATGCAGTTTTCTAGATAACTGTAATATAGGCTTACGATAATTTATGCTGCTGCTAAGCTCCGGTGCTTCGTTTTGAAGGTTAGTACTATACAAATCTGGAACTGTTGTTATTACATCGATTGAAAAAGAAGGAAAAATCTCTGATGCTGCCTTTGCACTCAAAAGAGAAGCCTTGTATGAAAGTTTTGCCGGGTCCTCCCCTCCCAAGCAAACTAGAATCTTCGCTTGATTTTTAGTATAAAAACTATCTGATAGCGGAACGAATTTTTCTCTTTTAGGCACATCCAAAAGACGTATATTTTTATGATTTACCCTCTTTTGTTCTAGAGAAGGAATAATTTCAATGAGATACTGCATGGAATCTGTGTGAGAAGAACCGTCATCAATCGACACAACTGGGCCCAGGGAACTAAACAGCAGAGCATCTTCTTCTTTCATACTGAAAAAGTCGGCTGCGACAAGACTATAAGACTTTCTACGCTGAAAACTTTCAAGATTGCTTATGATTTGGGTATCAAATAATTCATTACTGTTAAGAGCGTCATCAATAAGAGCTCTTACACTCTGAGAACAGTCCGGAGGAATGTATAAATCTGCTGATAACTTGGATGCTAAGGCTATCATGCGTTTGGCGTGTCCTGTTCCAAAACCCGGTTTTGTCTGCGGGATGCAAAGAACAGGGTGCCGAATATGACTCTGAGAGAGAGCGTAAATTATCTGAGCAGCAGTATAGGGTTCTATAGATATGTTCATAGTATCAGCTGGTGTAATAAAATCTGCAATCCGCAAGGCTCTCCGGTAATCTGCATAGGTGTCGATGGTAGTTCGTAATTCAGGATGCGCCCATTGAGGAGGAGACGGCAGAAACGCACAATTCCACGTATCAGTGTGGTTATACAGCGCGGGACCTACATGCTCAGTATCGTAGGGGTCAGAGGTCAGCGTCTGAGACTTCAAGAGTGATTGAGCATTAAGTATTTCGACACCGCTTCCATGAGGGAGACCAGTATAAGTGCAATAATCGTATTGGTTGTTGCTGGCCTCCATTTGAAGAACTTCCTGTAAAAGACCTTGAGCTGCCTCGTAAAATATAAAGGGGTTATCTCCTGTTGCTCTAACTATCCAGGAAACTTTTTTTCCTTGCTCCTGCTCTATCAGCCGTATAAGTGAGCAAAAGCGGTCAAGTACGTCATTTTCGCTGCCGGCAAAGCATTTCCAAAGGTGTTTTTGTGCTATTGGTGCAAGCGTCTTATATGATGAAATATCAGTGGCAAGATAAAACTCATCACATTCGAGTTTTTTCATTGCGCACAGAGTCCACTCTATACAGGTTTGCGAACCCAAAGGAAGCAAAGCCTTTGAAGGAAGCCTTGTTGAACCGAGGCGGCACTGAATAATGACTACGTTCATACGGTTTTATCATCCCATTGAGAAATCAGGTTTGCTGCATCTATTTTGAACCGGTACTTATTTGCTTCTACCCATAATCGGGCAGCTTTAAACATAGAAATTGAGTTAAAAAAAGAAGAAGAACGTCGCGCAAATCCGAAAAAAGAACTTATTGGAATATAGGCATAGTCACTGTTATAAAGCGGAAGCAGATTTTTCAAGTAAAAACGTAAATACGAGGTATCTACCGTTGTATCTTCTATAGGCGTACTATCTTCATAGGAAAGACGAAATAAGGGTGAACAAAGTATTTTTTCGCCCCAAAGCCAGCTTCGCATGCAAAAATCGAGATTTTGCCAATATGGCGAGCAGATAGTATAGTCAAAACCGCCAAGGTGAATAAATCTTTTTCGATCGTAAATACCGATGAAATCGAAATTGTAAAGACTTGGACTTAAATCATATAACACCTGAGCCGGACTTACAGAAAACGCTGATTTTTCAATGAGAGGCTTCATTTTAACCAAAACGTTCTGCATCTGATCTGTTAACAGAACTGGTGCGGTACACAGGGCCTCTGCTTCTTGAAGCCGCTGCAGAAGCAGGTCAGAAAGCATATTTACTCGGGTTTTTATGTCGTCCCAAAGAACAAGAACATAGGGACTTTCCAGCTCACTCATGCTGATATTTATTTTTTCACCGGTAGTAATCTTTTCATGCGGAATAATAAATTTAACACAAGGATAGGTCCGGCTCAGTTCATCGATACTGTAATTATCACTGTGATGTTCAACTGATATAATCGATTCAAACCCGTTTTTCATGAGCGATTCGAAAATCTGATTTTTATAATGACTTATCTCGCGGGTCAACACAACCACAGAAACAGGGTGTGACGCATAGGGATTCTTCTCTGTTCCCCCGAGGATAGTTCTCTCTATCTGCTTTTCGTTAAAAGTTAAAGGTATAGTATTCATCACACTTCCCGCATTTTTCACCATAGTTGTTAATACAATGGTTTTCCAGTTCTTTAGTTACATTATTCCATATTTTTTCTAAAGAATCAGTATATATAGTACCCATTACAAAATGCGAGTCCAAGGCCGCTGACGGAAGAACAGCTCTGCACATCGGCACAGTACCATCTATAAATATGGACACATCATTTCGTAAGTGCCAGCAGGGATTTCGAGTGACAGGACTCAAGTCTGCAACTTTTTTATCAGAAAGCCCGCCTGCAAAATTATCGTACTTTTGGATGATTAATTCGCCGCTTTCCTGGGCCTTCCAGTACCGATAAAAGGCTTCCAGTTCTGCTTCGTTCTCCTTAAGTCTCATAAATTGCGGATACACAGCACCTGGAAAGTACTTTCTTAGTAATTCAACATTTTTTACTGCCTTGTTAAGTGTAAATTCATCGCGATGAAGAGATGTATACATTGCTTCAGTTGAAGCATCGACGCTTACAATCCAATATATGCTCTTTTGTCCATTTGTACGTTCACCGCTTTTCTTAACAAGTGCACTGATTCGTTCTACCTGTGCTTCTGTAAACTCAAACGAACACGTTTCAATAATGAGCGAGAGTTCTTTTTTGGCTAAAACAAGACTAATAAAGTCTTCTATTTCAGGGTGAAGTAAGGCCTCTCCCCACAAAGATAAGGAGATAACGGCATCTTCACTGTACAAGGAAATTTTTTCAATGATATGCGAGAACTTTTCCTTTGATAAAAACTTATCAAGCTGCCTTTCTTGTTTTCCGTTCTGAACTTGATTTAAAAAGGCCGGATACGGACAATATGTACACGATGAACTGCAGGGTAAAGAAATTTGAATAGCATAAAATGACGGCAATGTTTTAAGAATTTCTGGTGAACTGCAAATTTTTTCAAAACTTTCTTTGTTTTCTTGCAAGCGGGAAAACATCCTCGTACATGACAGAGTAGTTCTTTTAGTTCCGCAGTGAAACTGCAGGCGTAAGTAACGCAAATCATAAGGTGCTATATAGGTTTCAATTTCAAACGAGTTAATATCAGTCTTTAATAGGTCAAAGAAAGTCTCTCTGTGAACTTTTTCTTCGTTTTTTTTACAAATATTCTTAAGTATACGCACTGTACCGGCATCAATAATTTCTGGAGTTATGCCGTAAGGAAAGCCTTCTGCAAAGGTGTATTCACAGTGATAGGTGTGATGAAGCGAAACAATTTCCTTTGTGTATGAGGGATTAAGAAAAGGGCAATCGGCCCAGGCATAGACAGTAGTGGTGAATCCTTCTTTCTGCATGAGTGCATCAATATGATCGAGCAGCAGGCCGGTATTCCATGAAGGCTCTATGATCTGTTCAATAGGAATTAGAGAAGATACACTTATAGTAAGGTTTTCTTTTGAAAAAACTATAACCTTCTCTGCTCCTTCTAGGCCAGCAGCCCACTCAACTGATACATCAAAGGCTGATTTTCCATCAAACTCTTTTTTCAACGCATATCCGGTTAAATTTCCGGCAAATAGTATTACACAGGTTTTCATAGTATGAGTATCGGCAAAAAAAAGCTTGCGCAACAGAAAACAGTGAGATACACTAAAATGAAGTTTTTTTTCACGGAGGGGAAAAGCTATGACCAAAAACGAAAGTACTTGGTGGAAAGAAAAGGCTGTTTATCAGATTTATCCTAGAAGCTTTTGCGACAGCAATGGTGACGGTATAGGTGATATTCCAGGTATTATTTCGAAACTTGATTACTTACAAGATCTAGGCATTGGGGTTATTTGGCTCTCACCGGTGTATTGTTCTCCAAACGACGACAACGGATACGACATAAGTAATTATTGTGACATTCAAAAAGAATTCGGCTCACTTAAAGATATGAAAAAGCTTATAAGTGAAGCAAAAAAAAGGGATATCCGCATTATTATGGATCTAGTAATAAATCATACATCGGATGAACACCCCTGGTTTATCGAAAGCCGCAAAAGTACCGATAACCCCTACCGTGACTATTATATTTGGCGGAAAGGAAAAAAAAATCTCAAAAATTCGTCTAAGGTTCATCAAAAACCGCCAAATAACTGGTCAAGTTTTTTTTCGGGTCCTGCCTGGGAATACGATGGAACCACAGGAGAATACTATCTCCATCTTTTTTCTAGAAAACAACCCGACTTAAACTACCAAAATCCTAAAGTTCTTGCTGAAATTAAGGAAATACTCAAATTCTGGCTAGATATGGGTATTAGCGGTTTCAGATGCGATGTTATAAATGTAATTTATAAAACAAGTCTTGAAGATGGAAAAAGACGGCTTGCGTTGACAGGCCGTGAACATTATGTTTCTCAGGAAGGTTGCCATAAAATTTTACAAGAACTCAAACGCAGTGTTTTTAGCGGTTATAACTGTTTTACGGTAGGAGAAACAGTACTGGTCGATACTTCAATGGCCAATGATCTGTGTTCTTCTGAGCGCGGGGAACTCGATATGGTCTTCAGTTTTGAACATATGGATACTGATCATATTAATAATAAGTGGTTTAAAATAAAGTTTAAGCCTGATAAATTTACCAAAGTATTAACAAAATGGCAGTCCTGTCTTGACTGGAATGCAAATTATCTTGAAAACCACGACCAAATTAGAAGTGTTTCCCGTTTTGGAAATGACTCCAAGTATCATCTAGTTTCTGCGAAAATGCTCGCAACACTCCTGTTAACTCTGAGAGGGACTCCTTTTATTTATCAGGGTGAAGAAATTGGAATGACAAATGCCTATTTTTCAGACATGAGTGAAATTAAGGATGTAGAATCACATTATGTTTATAACTTAGCTAAAAAAATGCATTTTCCGTCAAGCATCAGATGGAAGATGATTCAAAAATCTACTCGTGATCATGCGCGCACTCCCATGCAGTGGAACAGCCAGGAAAACGCAGGTTTTTCTCTCAAAGGAAAAGCAGAACCATGGCTTAGAATAAACAGCAACTTTAGAACAATAAATGTAGAAAGACAAACAGCAGACGAAAACTCTATTTTATCCTGCTACAAAAAGTTGTTAGTATTGCGTAATAGTAAAAAATCACTTTTGAACGGAAGTTTTTTTGCACTTCCTGCACCAAAAAATACGTATTGTTTTGAAAGAGAATTAGATAATGAACGATGCCTTGTACTTTGCAACCTATCAGACAGTCAAGTAAAACTTACTAAGCTGCTGCAGACACACATAAAAAACGGCTCAATTCTTTACTCTAATTATTATAGAACCACAGTAAAGGATCTTTCCTGTTTAGACCCTTATGAGGCGGTCATACTAGAATCTAATAAAGGAGATGCAAAATGAACGAAAAGATAATTAAGAAAAACCGATACACCTTCGGAATGGGAACTATTGGACGCGATATGGTCTATTCGATGGTAAGCATGTACCTCATCTTTTACCTAACTGATATTTTAAAGCTTAACGACACAGCAATCCTGTATTGTACAAACATAATGCTTGGGGCACGAATTTTTGATGCATTGAATGATCCAATTATGGGCACCATTGTTGATAATACAAAAACACGCTTCGGCAAATTTAAACCATGGATAGTCTTTGGAGCAATCTTCAGCAGTATTATTACAGTTCTCCTTTTCACAGATATGGGTTTAACCGGGAGTAAATACATTGTTGTATTTGGGTTTCTTTATGTTTTCTGGGGCATGGCATTCACCACAAACGATATTTCATATTGGTCAATGATGCCGTCGCTCAGTACTTCACAAAAGGAACGTGAAAAAATAGGCGCTATTGCTAGAATCTGTGCAAATATCGGCTTGTTTTTTGTCGTAAGCGCCATTGTCCCCATTACAAACACTCTTGGTGAAGTTTTCGGCAGTATGAGAACCGCATATATGGTATTTGCAATCGGCATTGTTTTTATTCTTCTTGTATTTCAAGCGGTGACAGTATTTGGAGTTAAAGAAGTTGATACTCCAGTAGTGACAAGCGACAGAAAAGAATCCACAAGCCTAAAAGAAATGTTTAAAGTTATTTTTAAAAATGATCAGCTTTGCGTAATAGCAATTTCAATGAGTCTCTTTATGATCGGTTACATGACAACAACAAGTTTTGGATTATATTTTTTCAAATATGCATTTAAAAATGAGGGTATGTATTCAATTTTTGCAATCATCTTAGGTGTTGCCCAGCTTTCCGCCCTAAGTGTGTTTCCTCTTTTTAGTAAAAAATATAACAGAAAACAGCTCTACACTGCATCCATCATTCTCGTTTTAATCGGCTACATAGTATTCTTCTTCTCACCAATGAATATGATTCCCATAGGCATAGCAGGATTATGCATCTTTTTCGGCCAAGCCTTTATTCAGCTTTTAATGCTCATGTTCCTAGCAGATACTGTTGAATACGGACAATGGAAGTTAGGTAAACGAAATGAAGGAGTCACATTCTCACTCCAGCCTTTTATAAATAAACTCGGCGGTGCAGTAGGTGCAGGTATTGTAGGTTACGTTGTAGTGCTTTCAGGAATTAATAGAGCTATAACGCCGGAAGATGTCACTTCTGAAGGATTATTATTATTGAAAATTGCAATGCTTATACTCCCCCTTATTTCAATTATTGCAGGTTTTATAGTATACTTAACGAAATTCAAGATTGATTCTGTTTTCTTTGATAAAATTGTATCAGATTTGGAAGCCGCAAAAAAATAGGCGTATAGCGCAATCGTTTAAGCATACAGATAAGGAGTTCTTTATTTGAGCGAAATAAATTTTCAAGACTTCTCATCAATTACCATGACGGTATCTGATCTAACTGGAATAATAAAAGAATTACTCGAAGGATCTTTTCCCCTAGTCAATGTTGAAGGTGAAATCTCTAATTACAGACCTTCAAGTACAGGACATATTTATTTTACTCTAAAAGATGAGCATGCTTCAATTTCTGCAGTACTTTTTAAAGGAAAGTCCCGTTACCTATCATTCACACCGAAAGACGGTATGAAAGTTAGAGCGAAGGGGGCTTTATCTGTATATACTCAGCGCGGCTCGTATCAGATTGTCATAGATTCGATGGAGGAAACAGGAAGCGGAGATATTTTAAAACTTCTAGAGCAGAGGAAAAGAGAACTCGCCGAAGAAGGTTTGTTCGATAGTGCAAAAAAACAAAATATTCCATATTTTCCGCGGTGTATTGGTGTAGTAACGAGCCCTACCGGAGCTGCATTAAGAGACATTCTTCAAATATTGAATCGAAGGAATCCAAAGGTTTCTGTAATTATATTTCCTTGCTCTGTACAGGGAAGCGATGCTGGAAAAACTATTGCAAAACAAATTGATATTGCAAATATACATAAACTTTGCGATGTTCTCATCGTAGGCCGAGGCGGAGGCTCACTGGAAGACCTGCTACCCTTTTCTGAGGAAGAAGTAGTACGCTCAATTGCTGCATCAGCAATACCGGTTATATCAGCAGTTGGACATGAAATAGACTGGGCTCTATCTGACTATGCAGCAGACGTTAGAGCTCCAACTCCTTCAGCTGCGGCCGAACTTGCGGTTCCGCCGTTGGATGAAATTGAGCAAGTCATTCAAAACTATAAAGAAAGTTTTGAAAGAATAATAACGCATAAACTTGAACACACAAAGGCCCTCGTACGCAGTTTTTCGGCAGATAACCTTGAGTTACGGTTTAGAAGCATTGAGCAGCCCATTTTACAGCGCTTCGATGATGCAAAAGAGAATCTTCTTGATGCTATGAAAACACTCGTACAGGAACGCAGGCAGGCCTTGGAGATGGCGTATCTTAATCTTAAAGCGCTTAATCCGCTTGAAATACTGCAAAGAGGATTTTCTGTGGTAACCGATGCGCAAACAGGTAAGGTAATTACCCGCTCAGATCAAACCAGGGCAGGTACAATTCTTACTATCAAGCTTTATAAGGGTGAAATTAGTGCACAGGTAACCGATTCGATAACATAACCGGGAGGATATATGGAATCATTTGAAAAAAGATTAGAACGATTAGAAGATTTAAACAGTGCTATAAAAAAAAGCGATATTCCCATGGAAGATGCCTTAAAATTATTCGAAGAAGGCATAAAACTAGCTAAATCTATGGAAAAAGACCTCGACAAAATTGAAGGTAAAATACAAATTCTTATGAATCAGCCGGCCTCTGTGCAGGAAAAAGCAGAGCTCGATCTATTTTCTGCAATTGATGAAGATTAAGTATGACGACGTTTGAAAGTGTAAGAGGAATTATAAGACCCGTAAAAAACCTCCCGCCGGAAGTTGCAAGAAAAATTGCTGCAGGAGAAGTTATAGACAGGCCGAATGCCGTCGTTCGAGAACTCATGGATAACGCCATAGATGCTGGCGCCGATTCTATTACTGTAGAAATAGCAGGCGGCGGTATAGACAGTATTTGTGTATCAGACAATGGAATTGGATTATCTAGAGAAGATTTAGTACATTGCGCAAAACCCCATGCGACAAGCAAGATTGAGAGCGAAACAGATTTATTAAAACTTTCTACCCTCGGCTTTAGAGGAGAGGCTCTTGCATCCATTGCCGCCGTGAGCAGGCTCGATATTACGTCTCGAAGAATAGACGAAAAACACGGCTGGCACCTGCACGCTGAAGTTGCACAAGAAAACTCGATAGAACCGGCCATTCTCGAAAAAGGCACTAAGGTGCAGTCGAGCGGTTTATTTGAAAATTTTCCTGCCCGCAGAGTTTTTTTAAAAAGACCGGCATCTGAGGGGAATCTATGCAGACAAACCTTTATAGAAAAAGCCCTCCCCTTCCCGGATATTGCATTTCGTTTTACTATGGATAAGTCAAAAATTTTTCTTCCTGCCGGACAATCAAAAAAAGAACGCTTTACACAGGCAATGTCTTTAGAAAACCAGGCTGCTCTTTTTACTGAATTATACGCCTCAGATCCATCGCTCAATCCGCAATGGAATATATGTATTGTTATTGGAGACACAGAAGTAAACCGAACCGACAAAAAACTAATATACATCTATGTAAATAACCGTAAAATCAATGAATACAGCCTGATACAGGCAGTTGAGTACGGCTGCGAAGGGTATTTTCCAAATGCGCTGCATCCTATTTGCAGTGTATTTGTTACTATTAATCCGTCCCTCATAGATTTTAATATACATCCTGCCAAACGAGAAGCAAGATTTAAGGATATTGGACCTATTCATCACGCAGTTAGTTCAACTCTTCGATCTTTTTTCCGGGGACACGCCCTTTCATCGAGTACAATTAGCATTCAAGAGCAGGATTTCCTCCAAAAAGAAGAATCTTTTATACCAAGTACTATGTCGTCAATGATACACAAGTCTTATTCCTACTCTTCACTGATGCAAAAAGGATTTAAGCATACCTCAGAATCTGCAACACCAGCTGCACTGCCTGATCAGCACACATCGGCGTTTTCTCACCCCTCACCTTTATCAAACAATGTACCGTATAAGAAAGACGATTTTACGTTTTTTGGTACCTTTGAAACGCTCTTTTTGCTCGTGGAAAAAGATGGACAACTTTACATAATCGATCAACATGCAGGCCACGAACGGGTTCTCTTTGACCGCTTTATAAGTACTTATGGCAAAAGACAGGAACTGTTAATTCCATATAAAATCGAAACAGCGCGCGACGAAGATGACACCTACCTCGCATCCATTGCACCTGAGCTTGAAAAGGCAGGATTTTCTATTTTTCAGACTGATAAAGGTGTGTGGGAAATTCACAGCGTTAATTCACATTGGCAGGGAAATGAAAAGGACTTTGAAAAAGATATTTTAGAAAAAAAAATAGAACCCAAGGATATTATTAGAACAATAGCTGCCTCTACTGCATGCAGAACTGCAGTTAAAGACCAGGATTATATTGATACTGACACTGCCATACAGCTCATTCGTGACGTTTTTGCACTTAAAGATCCTCATTGTCCGCATGGAAGACCCATTTGGACAATAATTACAAAAGAAGAACTATTCGAGCGGGTCAAACGAACTTAGAACCTGACTATACATATCATCCTTTTATATTTGATAATAACAGACTCACATCTTTCTCCCTGTAAGAAGGATTTTTACTTTGCAAGGTGAGTAAATATCCTTCAGCAGTATTTGGATCCTTTAAGGCTATTAATACCTTTGCGATTTCTATATAAGCATCCCAGTAATTGTTGTCTTTTTGCAGAATTTCAAGATACATAGTTTTAGCATTTTGCAGCTGTTCGGAGCTTGCATAAGCCTTAGCTAAATTCATCTTTACTAGAAGGTTATTAGGATCTATTTTTACTGCTGATACAAAGTTTTCAACAGCATTCTCGTAATCCTGCTTTGCAAGATACGCACCTGCAAGATTGTTAATTGCCTCAAAGCTATTTTTATCTAACGACGCAGCTGTTTTTAACAAAGACAGGGCCGTATCTATATTACCTGATTCGAGAAATAGTTTTCCGAGATTGATATTTGCTTTAAGATGTTTTGGATCTATTTTCAGCGTTTTTGAATAATAGACCATGGCCGAATCTATGTCGCCTGATGTTTCGCACATCAATCCATAATTATACTGGAATGTTGTATTCGAAGTTTGCATATCTGCAGCTTTTTTTGCAAATTGTAAGGCTTCGCTTGTTTTTTTCTGGTTAAAAAGTACTGTAGAAAGGTTGTATGAGGTTTGAGCATCATTTGGAGCAAATGACAGCGCTTTTCTAAAATAATTTTCTGCTTCTTTATCATTTTTCTGCAATGCATAAAGTGCTGCGATTTCCCTCAATGCATTTTCGTTTGTAGAATCGAGTGACAGTACCTTTAAGTACGATGTTTGAGCACCTGTAATATCGTTTTTCTTTGATAATAAACGGGCAATCTCAAGATGTGCACGGTCATATGAAGAATTGATAGAAGCTGCCTTTCTAAACGCTGTCAATGCATCATCTGATCGGTCCAAGGCCTTGTGGGTCATACCTAAATTATAGAAAGCCTGCTCAAAAGAAGAGTTCAATTTTGTTGAACTTTCAAATGAAGAACGGGCTTCGCTGAATTTCTGCATTGAGTATTGAACCTTTCCCATTTCATAGAAATACATATAGTTAGAAGTATCATTTTGAACAGCTTTTGTAAGGGCTGCTAGAGCCTTATCGTACTGACGGCCATCACTATACTTTTTTCCAATAATATAGTGAGCTGCTGCATCATTGGGATTATAGGTAAGAGCTTTTTCTGCATACGAAACAGCTTCATTCTGCAATAAGGTTTTATTTTTAGCGTCGGTTTGTGTAGCAGACGCATCATAGAGCGAAGTTGCAACTTCTGCCATTTTTCTTGCATTAAAAACAGCCTGATTGGGCGGAAGAAGGGATTGAATTGATGAAAAATGTTCAAGAGCCTGCGGAATATCACCCATACCAAGCTTAGCCTTACCGAGAGAAACCTCATCATTAACTCTCTCTATTTGATCCTGCAAAGCCTTATTTTGTTTTGCGAGTTCATCTTCATAGGCTTTTTGCTTAGCAGATTCTGCTGCAGCAAGATCTTCACGGCGTTTTGATTCTTCATTATTTCTTAACTGTGCAGATGCAAGTTCTTCTTGCCTTTTTGCAGTAAGAGAGGCTTGTTCGGCCTGCTCGCTCAGTTTTTGAGCGGTTAAGGCCTGAGATTCCTGCTGCTGACGAAGTGCTTTTTCCAATTTAGACAAGGTTTCTTCTAACCCCTGCGTATTAACATCAATTGTCTGCGAGTAGCGGGGAAAATCCTGTAAAGAGGCACCTGCCTTAAGCGCGATAATTTCATCGATCATTGCAAGGGCTTCTTCATCTTGTGCATTTTTTATAAGTAGGCTGTCTAAGAGATTCATTGCTCTTTCATACTCGCCTCTTTCGATATACCGCTTAGCTAATAAAATAGTATTTTCACGTTCACTCAACTGAGCAGTAGGCGGGGTTTCCTTAGAACCAAGATAGCAGCGTACCGGGAAAAACACTGCACACGCTAGTAGGATTACTACTGCTAAAATAATGAGAATCTTTCTCCAATCAATCCAACTCAGATTCATATATATACTCCATAACACCTTCAGAACCAGCTGAAAGATTTGTAGATTCGTTATTTTGCAAGGATGCTGCAATTTCTTCCATAAGTAAGCGCCTTCTTTCTGCTTCTACCGCTGCCTGTTCAGCAGCTAACCTGTCCTGCTCTTCTTTTTGGAGAGCAAGTTCCTTAGCAATACGTTCCTCTTCTTCTTTTAAGCGCTGGGCTTCCTGAACAAGCCTTTGCCCTTCAAGTTTTTTAATCTCAATTTCTTCAGATAAGAGTGTCAAAAGCTTACGAATTTCATCGGCCTGCGGTGACAAGGGATTAAGCCTTAAATACGCAGTATAATCGTCTGAAGCATCTGTTAACTTTCCCTGTTTTATTCTTGTATTTGCTCTATTTAAAAATACTTGTGCGTTAAACGGATCTGCAATAGAAGAAAGGGTAAAATAGTTCTCTGCTTCCGGAAGCAGCCCCATTGCAAAAGCTGTATTACCCGCATTATAATAGAGAACCCGTTTATTTGTACCATCTTTTTGAGTTCCGCTTAAAAATATTTCTAAGGCTTTTTGCATTTGTCCAGTTTGATAATAACTAAGACCAAGATAATTGTATACTAAAGGATTAGGACTTGTAGTTTTAAGAGTCTGTTCAAAAAACACAATCGCTTCAGAGGGTTTATTTCTAGTGAATAGGACTTCTCCCTCTGTAAATGAGTCGGCAAAAAGTATGGGTTGTACAATAATGAAGAAAAGTACTATCATTAAAAAGTTATTTTTTTTCTGTATCATAATGTTTCCTTGGCTATGGGAGAGTTTGCAACAAACATTGATTTGACATATTCGTTGAAACATATTACTCTTTCATTATACTTATCGGAGGACTAATGGCGACAATTCAGATAATTATCTTAGCAATAATGACCGCTTTTATAGGATTGTTATGCTATGTGATATTTAAATCAATCCTCTCTCCTAAAAAAATTGAAGGCATACAAAAGCTCATAAAGCAGGGTAAATACAGCAGTGCTGTAAAACTTGCTAAAAATATGATAACGAAAAATCCCCGGGACTTCAAGGCTCATTATTTTTTAGGTAAAGCATACCTTGCAGAAAATAAGAACGAACTTGCTCTCATGGAATATAAAATTGTTAACCAGACAGCCATATTTGATGAGACTTTCAGTGAACGGGAATTTAGAAGACAAATTGCACAGCTTTACTATAAATTTAATCAGCCGGATGAAGCACTCAAAGAATATATTCTTCTCACTAAGCTTGAACCGACTATTTCTGAACACTTTTATAATGCTGGAAAACTTTTTGAAAACAAGCAAAAATCTGATCAAGCACTTACCTTTTATCAGCAGGCAATAAAACTTGATAAAAGAAACGTAAAAGCGCATGCGTCTCTTGGATTGCTTCTTTTTAGAGCAAAGCAATTTGCAGAAGCAAAAAAAGAAATTGACCTTGCCATTTCTTTAAGTCCTGAAACATATTCTTCCTACTATTATTTGGGAAAAATACTAAAAGAAGGAAAGGATTATTCTGGAGCAATAAATGCCTTTGAAAAGGCCTTGCGTGATCCTGAGTTTAAGCAAAGATCCTTGATCGAACGGGGTTCCTGCTACATGGCAGTTAATGCGCTTGAAAAAGCAATAATTGAATTTGACAGGGCTGTCTCTTCTGCGTCTGATGATACAGCACAAGAAACCCTTTATGCACGGTATTTTCTTGCAGCGTGTTATGAAAAAGACCGCAAAATTGAATTAGCATTACAGCAATGGGAAAAAATTTATCATCAAAATCACACATTTCGGGACGTACCGGCAAAACTTGCTCAATATAGAGACCTTCAAGCAAATGATAACATGAAGGAGTATTTAACCAGCAACACAGATTTTTTTGTTGAAATATGTAAAAAAATAGCCCTTTCAGCCTACAAAATGGAAGCAAGGGATATTCAAATACAAAAATACGGATGTAAATTTATTGCAACCGAAGCTAAGGCAGAAAACTGGCAGAACGTCAGGCAGCAGATATATGTTATGATTTTTTACCGTGAACCGGACCTCATAGAAGACACCCTGTTGCGTAAGCAGCTTGAAGAAATGAAAAAGCAGAATTATTTTAAATGTATACTATATACTAGTTCAGGTTTCACTAGAGCTTCCATAGAATTTGCAGAAAACCGCCCCTTTGAATTAGTCGGAAAAGAAAAATTAGAACAACTGCTTTCAAAGATAAGTTTTTAACAGGTACCATATGAAAATCTTATGTATTTCTGATCAAATAGATCCGCTTGTATATAGTAACTCTATAAAAGAACGATTTGCAGATATTGATATTATTTTAAGTGCTGGTGATCTGCCTATGGAATACATAGATTTCGTAGTCTCATCTTTGAATAAGCCAGCGTATTTTATTTTTGGTAATCATAATCTTAATGAATTTATTCGTTTTCACGGAAGTTCACAACAAAGAAGTGATCGAACGGATATAGGAATCGCAACCCATTGTCATGGTGCTGCCTACGCAGGTTTCAAAGTACTTAAAGAAAAAAATATTCTCATTGCAGGCACATCCGGTTCTTTACGGTACAACAATGGTCAAAATCAATATACAGATGCACAGATGTTTATGAAGCTTTTAAAAATAGTTCCCCGCCTTCTGTTAAATAAACTTCAATATGGCCGCTACGTAGATATTTTTTTAACCCATGCACCTCCCCTGGGAATTAACGATAAAGATGATCCGTGTCATAAGGGATTTAAATGTTATCTTTGGTTTCTTAAAAAATTTAAACCGCAATACCATATACACGGACACATACACCTATATGACCTACAGGATGCCAGAATTACAAAATATGAACAAACTACAATTATTAATGCATACAGTCATTATATTCTTGTAATGTAAGGAAAAGATATGAATCAATATGTGAGTCAAGCGAGTCATGAAGATTTTTTTAGAGCACGCAACAAGGCGCTCATTAATGATTTACAACATTTATTAAATCCGGAAGAAGCAAAACTTCTATCATTTAACGATATTAAACAAATGCTCAAGCCGAGAAATGAAGTATATCTAGGCATGAAGGTCGTACCCATCGAACTCATTGTTGGAAGCGAAGGGCGTTATCAGGATTTTGATAATAGATTCTTTCCCAGAAGTGCTCATTTAAAAACCCGCTGGGCCCGCATAGACCAGGCACATCTTTCAGATATCATACTTCCTCCTATAACATTGTATGAAATTGGGGGATTATACTTTGTAAGAGACGGGAATCACCGTGTTTCAGTAGCCCGCAGCAAGGGTATTGAAAATATTGATGCTGAAGTTATCAGTCTTCAAAGTGAAATAAAGCTGAAGCCGAGTACAAGTAAAAAGGGTATTTTAAAGCAGGTTATTCAATATGAAAAAAGAGTCTTCTACTCCCAAACCAATTTTGGAGATATTACAGACTGCTGGAATATCGACTTTTCTACCCCTGGTCAGTATGATGTACTGTATCAGCATATTTTAATACATAAATACTACATTAATCAAAATCAAACCGAAGAAATAAGTATGCAGGAAGCTATAATTTCATGGTATGAAAAGGTTTATCTACCAGTCGTTCAGGCAATAAAAAAGCAAAAACTATTGAGAAAATTCAAAAACCGTACATTGAGCGATATGTATGTTTGGCTTATACGCTACTGGGATGAGGTTAAGCAGAAATTCGGTCAGGACATTGGAATTGATAGTGCTGCATCAGAGTTTAGTAAAAAGTTTTCACAAAACTTTTTTAAGAATTGTATCTCCAAGATAAAAAGTATTGTAAAACCTTGACGCCTTGGTTTTTCAATGATAATATAATAGGAGCATGATGAAAGAGGTACGATTTTGTTCAATATAAGTGATGACTTTGCCTTTATTCCGCTAATAACTTCAGCTTTAGCGGTTCTAATTCTGCTTATTTTTCTTATTCGTGCAGCGAAAAGAAATGCAGGGAAAAATACATTTACTCAATTTATTGCATTAGTTATACTTTTGGCAGGTATTGTTTTAACGATTTTCTATCCTGGAATTATTATACTCTCAGCAGCCATTACATTATCAACACTTATGGTAATTCCACACCTTGTCAGTCTTGAAAAACAAGCTGCTCTTGAGGCTGAAGAAGAACTTGATACTACTCCCACAGAGCCTGAAAAAGATATTGAAACATTATTGGCAGAGGAATTAGTTAAACGCGAAGAAGAAGATAATGTACTTCTAGAAGTAAGCCGTGATTTTCTTATTCATGGTGCTGAATCCTTTTCTGAAGAATCCGGCTTACCAAGACTGTTGGACTTTATAAACACAAGCATAGTTCGCGAGATAAAAGCAGACGGCGGAGCAATCCTTCTTGTTGATGACTTTGATGATGTAATTACTGTGAAATCGTTTTCGGGATCCTTTCCTCCTCCGTATCAGCTCCCTTCAGATATTCCGCACAAAATTGTACGCGTTGAAACCAATTTTAGATTTGCCTCGTTTCCTCTTAACGAAAACATATTTGGTGAAGTTGCACGAACGGGTCGTCCTGAATTTATTACAGATCCTTTATCTGACTCAAGACTCGTTCAAAACGAACCTGAAGATTTCTTAAAACTGGGATCTTACATTTTTATTCCCCTAAAAATTAAAGGTTCCGTTATTGGTGTTGCAGCATTTGCACGTAAATTTGATAGTATTGCATTTACAGATAAGGAATACAAATCTGCACTGGTTTTATCTAACTTTGCAGGTGCAGCTATTAAGAGCGTATTTTCCTTTCAGGAAGTGGTAGAACACTCAGAACTTACTAGAGAAGCAGAAATTGCCTGTAAAATACAAACAAAGATGCATCCAAAACTTCTACCTTCTATTCCGTCACTATCTTTGGGACATTACTTTAACACGACAGAAGGTGTCTGCGGTGATTTTTTTGATATTATTCCTTCACGAAAGGATAGAATATCTATCGTACTTGCTGACGTTGCCGGTAAGGGAATGAATTCTCTTCTCATAATGGTAATGCTTAGAGCAATACTAAGACTTGTTGTAAATACAACACAAACAGCTTCAACTATTCTCTCTTGGGCAAACAGAGGAATATCTGTTGAAAGCTCTATTGATCACTTTGCAAGTTTAGCTCTTATTAATTATGACTCCTTAAAAGGGAAAATTCAGTATTCAACTGCAGGAACAACACCTGTGTATCTTTATAGAGCGTCAACAAAGAAAGTTGAACGATTATCCGTGCCTTCAGAACCGATTGGAGTAGAGAAAACATCTGTTTATGTCGATAATGAAACGGACGTTAAATCTGGTGATATAGTAATTACTTTTACAGATGGAATTATAGAATCCATAAATGCAGGAGGAAATCAATATACCACTCAAAGATTGACTTCAATAATTGAACAAAACAGCAATTTGTCTGGTAAAGAAATTGCTGGGATTGTTAAGGAAGACATCAAGAAATTTATTGGATCAGCTCGTCAACATGACGATCAAACACTTCTTGTAATTAAAATCATATAGCAAAGGGAGCTAGCAATGGAACTTAAGATAAGGAAAAATGGAGAAATTTACATCATCGATGTAAACGGTGAAATGGATTTGTATAATTCCTATAAGCTAAAAGAACTTGTAATGAAAATGCTTGAAAAAAGCGTTAAAAGTTTCATAATTAATTTGGAACAAGTTGATTACATTGACTCTTCTGGAATTGGTGCATTAATATATATTTGTTCCACAATTAAAAAGATGAACCTGAAATTATCAATTGCTAATATTCATGGTTCTGTTAAGAAGGTTATTGAATTAACAAAGCTCATGGGATACTTTCCTATAGCAAACAGTGTTGAAGAAGCCCTCTTAATGATATCGGAATAACATTATAATATAAGGATTTAACTATGAACCAGATTAAAGAATTAAGATCAGATGAAAATGATGCATTGTTTGACAAGACTAATATGCTTTATAAGGAATTTCCCTCGGATTTTCGTCAAATCCGCTATTTTACACTTTTGATTGTGCAATCAGCACCTCTAGAAATAAAGGAAATAAACCTTCTTGAACAGCAAATTTCTGAGGTCATTAAGAACGCAGTAAAGCACGGTAATAACTGTGATATCAATAAAAAAGTTCGTGTATGGTATTCATTTAGTCCAACTCATGCACATCTTATTGTAGAAGACGAAGGTGATGGCTTTAAAGATCTTGAAAAGTGGAATGATTTTAATCGAAAAAGATTGGAATGTCTTCATAATCAAAATTTTGAGCAATTAGCTGATTTTGTTTCATTCCGTACAATTAAAAGCGATGACCAGGATGGCGGTAACGCTCTTTTTGCCGCTTTGGAATACTGGAATGGCGGTTTTGTTTATAACGCCAAGAGAAATGGTGTTGCAATGCTTAAGAAATTCCAGCAGAAACGCCATGGTGTTTCTGTAGATGGAGAATAATTCTAACAATTCAATAAAAGTATAAAAAAAGACGGGTTAAAGCCCGTCTTTTTTTATTTGTGATTAAGAAGCTTAAAAAACAAGTTTAATTACTTCTTCATAAGTGCTTACAGGATGAAAGATAATATTTTTCTTTACAATATCTGGAATATCATCTAAGTCCCGCACATTAGCCTTAGGAATAATAATCTGTTTAACCTTATTACGTCGGGCAGCAACTGTTTTTTCTCTTAGACCGCCAATAGGAAGAACTTGCCCTGTTAAAGAAAGTTCTCCGGTCATTGCTAGGGCTTTTTTAATAGGTTTTTTCATGATGAGAGATAGAAGCGCTGTTGCCATGGTAATACCAGCTGATGGACCGTCTTTTGGAGTTGCACCTTCGGGTACATGAAGATGTATAAAATTTTTTTCAAACCATTTATCGTCTGTTATATTATTCTGCAATACATATTGCTTAATCCAGCTTAACGCAATAGATGCAGATTCCTTCATTACATCACCTAGCTGTCCTGTTATCTGCATTCCTTCTTTACCCATATTTGTAATAGCTTCAATGATGAGCGTATCTCCGCCCATGCTAGTCCATGCCAAACCGAGTGCAGTTCCATACGTATCTGCCTTTTTAATTTCATCTTCATTAAACACAGGTTTACCAAGATATTTTTCTATGTTAGTGCTTTTTAAGGCTGCAGGTTTAGAAATTAAGGTATTAAAATTGGTTTGCAGTTTCTTTTCTTTTTCACTCACCTGTAGTACAGCCTTTTGAGGCTTTACCTTTTTCTTAGTTTTTTTTGCATCAACATAGGGGGTCTCTACAATTTGAGAAGCTATCTTTTCATTTTCTATACGAATACGTTCTTCTTCTTTTTCAAACTCTACACGTGCCTTTTTTTGCAGTTCATCAATTTCATCGGAAATCTTTGCTGTTTCAGGATTACTAATGAGTTCTGCTGCAAATTTTCTATGAATTTTGTCAAAGCACTTCTCAAGATTACGTACTCCAGCTTCGCGCGCATAAGAGTTTGTTATGAAAAGAAGTGAAGATTTATCATATGTAATCTGATTTTTCTTTAATCCATTTTTCTCCAAGCTCTTTGGAATAAGATACTTCTTAGCAATTTCTATTTTTTCCTGATCTATGTAGCCAGAAAGGGAAATAATTTCTGCCCTATCTAAAAGCGGTAATGGAATTGAATCCAATGTATTTGCTGTAAGAATAAAGAGAATATTTGATATATCAAAAGGCAGATCTAAGTAATGATCTCTAAAAGTAATATTCTGTTCAGGATCTAAGACCTCAAGAAGCGCACTTGATGGATCACCCTGCATGCTTATGCCCATCTTATCTACTTCATCAATCATAAAAACAGGAGATTTAGATTTAACAATCTTTAGCCCCTGAATAATTTTTCCTGGCATTGCTCCAATATATGTTCTTCTATGACCCTTTATTTCAGCCTCGTCCCGCATGCCGCCGACAGAAAAGCGGAAGAAGGGACGATTCATTGAGCGTGCAATTGAACGGCCTACACTGGTCTTACCAACACCAGGAGGTCCTACAAGTAGAATTATTGAGCCTTTACTGTCCTTTTTAAGTTTTCGAACAGACAGATATTCAATAATGCGCTTTTTTACATCATCAAGTCCATAATGATCAGCATCAAGAATTTTTTGGGCTTCTGCAATGCTATACTGAATAGGAGTTTCTTCTTTCCAAGGGAGGTTAGCGATAGTTTCAAGGTAGTTTCTAGTAACTATAAATTCACCAGAATTGGGATCCATGAGAGCAAATTTTTCCAGCTCACTCTCTACGGCTTCTTTAATCTCACCTTCAAAATTAAACCCATTTAATTTATCTGCAAATTTTTGATAATCTGAAGTCTTTGCATCGGTCGTCATGCCGAGCTCTTCTTTTATAGTTTTTAATTCTTCCTTTAAAAAATACTCACGCTGACTTTTTTCAATTCTTTCATTAAGTTCTGATTGAATTTTCTTTTGAATTCTAAGCAATTCCTGTTCTTTTTTTATAAAAACAAGTACTGTTTCCATTCTTTGTCTAACATTGAGCATTTCAAGAACACGCTGTTGATCATCACGCTCTATGTTCAAAATAGAAGCAATGAAGTCTGCTATCTTTCCGGGATGATCTATATTTACCATGTTAAGGCGCATTTCTTCAGAAAACAAAGGATTATTCTCTGAAATCTCCTTCATTTCACTAATTAACGCTCTTGTAAGCGCCTTTATTTCAAAAACATTTTGATCTTCTTCATCCTCAAGATAATCTACAATTACTGCCATTGGTTCTTTTTCATTTAGAACTTTGCGTATTTTAAATCTTTTAATTGTAGAGATAAAAACATTAACTCCGCCATCAGGTAAATTTATCTTTTTAATAATTCTTGCAACAGTTCCAACAGAATGAAGATCTGCAACTGCAGGCGAATCAGTCTCGTTTTTCATCATAACAATGCCAATTAAACCGTCACCATTGTATGATTCCTCGATGGCCTTTGTATCTTCTGGAGAGTTAATCATTAACGGGGTAAATATCCCGGGAAATATGGGTCTTCCCATGAGGGGAATTAATAAGAGTTTATTTGACAATGTTTGCTCAACTGGTACAATATTAGGCTCAGCCATGATGTCCTCCAAGGGTTTTGATATGTCTATAGTATAAATATGATAAGAAAAGGTGAAAAAAGCAAGGGAATCAAGAGTTTTTTTAGAAAATACTACCCGGCCTCATTGTTTCAGCGTTTTTCATACCGCATTCTAAACCCTTATACATGGCTTCCTGCATACCGCCACCCATACTTATGATCGAAGCAAATCCTGCCGTAAAAGCATCACCGCAGCCGGTAGTATTTAATACTTTATTTGATGAGTTGATAGAATACGATGAAAAACCCGAGGCGTCATGTACTAAAACAGGATTTTCTCCCTGTGTAATAATACAGCTGCATCCATAGGTTTTGTACAGCTGGTCAATGCATCTTTTAATTCCTTCCTCTGTTTCATCACAGGAAAAAGTAGTACATAATTCTTGAGCATTTGGTTTAATGGTGAGTAATTTTGCCTTCTCCTTTAATGGGAGAATGGCATCGAGTGTTTTTTGTAAATCACTACCTCGATAATCTGCAATGACAGGAATATTAGAAAGCAAACAGGTATACACCATGGACGGATAAAGCTCATTAGAAAAACCGGAAGCTTTGGAACCGGAAATGACCACACACGAAGGTTTATTTCGAATATGCTTCATGAATGTACGTATAATTTTTTTTTCAATAGAATAATCAACGGTAGAGCCTTCCTCTACAAGTTCAGTAACTGCTCCATCAATAATTGTATAGCAAAATCTAATATTGCTCTTTGTTTTCACATAGTCAAGTTTTATACCGTCTTTGCAGGCTAGATGCTTAAATTGTTTCGAAAATATTCCGCCAAGTTGTGTTACATGTACCACAGGAAAACCCATCTGAACTAATACTCTGCTTACATTTATACCCTTTCCTGAAACATCAAGCCGGTGAGACACAGCCCTATGTATTGAATTTTTTTCTACCGGTTTAGAAAATAAAAGTGTCTTTTGCAGTACTGGATTTAAGCAAATAGTAAGTATCATTTTTTTCTCATGGCAGATGTAATAAACAATTCATCCTGATACCACTCAACCTTAAGAGAGTATGCTTCAGTGTCATAACCGGATAACGAGGCTCTAACCTTTATGACCGAACCGCTTTTCAGCTCCCCAAAATTCACTGAAGAGAGGTCAACCCAGCCCTTGGAAGTTTGCACAGTAAAATTAACCATACTTGTGAGATTATTTCCAGTTATCGCATCATATGCATAGCAGTGAAGAGTCAAATTTCGTACCGCATTTTTTAAAAAGTCTAACTGCATATCTACAGCGGTATCTGATACTTGGAATGACTTCCACCATACATATGAACCTGCAACAACTTTCACCCGATAATTTCCAGGACGCAGGTACACTGGTTTTATTGTAAGAGCCTGAGAATTTTTATCAGTACTAAAAGATCTCATAGAATTACTTACTTCAGGAATAGTATTGTTATCATCTTCAAAAAAGAATGCTCTCATAGGAAGATCAGCAGCTGCTCCGGCATTAGAAGGCAGAAAGAGGGTTACATTAATTGGTTTAAACCAAGGTGATAAGATAAAACGATGTATGTATCCTTCCTTCCACGCAAAAAAAGAAGCCGCACCTAAGATAATAAGTATAGATACAGCGAGTAATACAGGACCAAGAGATCTTCTTGCTTTGAATACAGGCTGTTCATATTTAGGAGTATTAAGATTTTTTTCAAGTTCCTTTCTTATTTCACCGGTATCGTAGCGTAATAAATATTTGTCGGTAATTTTCAAAACCTGCTGAATATCCTTAAAACGCTTATCAGGGTTTGGCCGTATCATTTTCTTTATTAGTTTTTTGATGACGAGATCGACCCCTGCCTCAAGCTTTTCTGGCGGAATATACTTTCCTTTTTGTATTTGCATAATAGTTTCTGGAGAGAATTTTCCTGGAAATGGTTTTTTACCGGTTACCATTTCATACAGCATTATTCCCATTGCATAAATATCAGCACGTTTATCTACCTTTTTAGTTTCGGAAAACTGTTCAGGGGGCATGTAGGAAGGAGTTCCCAATGTTGAGCCGTCTTGTGTAAGACTATCGCCGCCTTCTTTTTCCGTTGAAGCAATACCAAAATCTGCAAGTTTTATTTCGCCGTGAGCAGATATCAGAATGTTGCCGGGTTTTATGTCGCGATGAACAATACCGTTTTCATGGGCATACTGAAGAGCCTTGCATGCATCACGAAAGATGAGCATGGTCGTTTGATTTTTTAATTTTTCACATTTTTGTATAAGTTTGTCGAGAGACATTCCATCTACATATTCCAAGGCTATATAGTGTGCAGCATCTTCAACAAAATAATCAAACATATGTACAATATTAGGGTGCCTTAAATCCAATAGTATTTGAGCTTCGCGTCTAAATCGTTCTCTTAGTTCCGGATTTCCCCGAATGGTTAGTTTCTTAATAATTATGTAGCGTTTTAAGGTTGGGTGAATTGCCTTGTAAACTGTTCCCATTCCGCCTTTAGCGATTATAGATACAACCCTGTATTTTCCAATTTTCTCAGGTAAATCAGACATCTTTGTCTCCTACTGACAATATATTTTTTTCTGGATCAAAAACAGTTCCACTTTCTAAATATACAATATTTTTAAGGTAAGGATTATGAATCTGTACAAATTTTCCCTCTGCACGCAATTCAAATAAATTTCGTACGGGCCTGTGACCGGCAAAGTATAATGCATGAGGATCGTTTTTCTGATACTTTTTAAGCATTTTTTTAACCGCTTCGCCTGAGACTGTGTTATTTGCAGTCCACGTTAAACCTTCGCAAAGGTCATGTTCTATTCCAGATTTAATTAATTGCTTTTTTGTGTACGATGCCGCTGGTTCAGCATGACTTGCAAGAAAACCTTTTCCTATTACAAAAAGAGGTAAAAGTTTTTCAAATGCGGCATAAAGGCTGGTTATACCAGGACCATAAAAGTAAAGCATGAAATCTTTTACAAGCTGTCCTTCAAGAGCAAATTTTGAAAAAGGATGATTTCCACATCCTTCTTCATTCAGTATATTTTCATGGTTTCCCTTTAAAAAGTGAAAATGTGAAGGGGAAAGTATTTTAAGCCTCATTATTCTCATCATTAACTGGAGGCTTTCTGTCATTTCTTCATGCAGATACTCATTTACAACATTTCCTTTCATGTATTCTTCATAGGCGTGAATCCAGCGCTCCCTAGCCCTTGATTCTGCATGCATGCCGTCTCCTAAGCATATGAGGCGCAATGTTTGCTCCTGTACACGCTCTAATATGGTTTTACCATTCACACGAGAGTTAAGAATACCTGTAAAAAAGTCATTTCGTGCATGAAGGTCTGGAACTATGACTGTCGGGATCGTATCTGTAAATTCCAGAAGATAACCAGGGCTGCCGTCGTCTATATACTTTCTATAAGATGAATCCTCATTCACCAAAACTGATAGTACTTCGTCCAGTACTCCAGATAATTCTTCTTTAGAAGGAACAGTCTGAGGTGTTTCTTGTGTAATAAGATTTGTAGGAATCAGGAGAAATCTCCTTTATGATATTACTAAGTTTACATTACCTATTGTAATTTTATCCTGAGAATTCAACTTAACATATTTATCTTTAGGAATTAGTTTTCCATTTAAAAAAGTACCATTTGTACTGCCTGCATCTTTAAGGAAATAGGCATCCTTAATTTTTTGAATAATAGCATGGCGTCTGCTTGCAAGCTTGTTATCTATGACTATATCATTTTCTGAATCGCGTCCAATCGTTATCTTAGCGACAAGCTTAACCTTGCTATTATTAAACATTAAATATGAAACCTTATCGGTCTCTGTCAATATTTCGAGTCTCTGCCCTACGGCACTGCTTGTTATAATTGTTTCGTCCTGCATAGCTATATTATACAACCCTAAAGAGATAAACGCAACTTAAAATTCATACCCTCGTAATAAACCTTTTGGATAATTCACTTAGAACATCAATATGACCAATCATAGTTTCTTCTGTAAAAAGAGAAGATACATCTTTACTATTTCTATAAGATGACGGTGAATTTTGCCCAGCAGTCTTTTTTCCCTTCGGCATAAATCTTTCCCTTGTGTGCTTCAACAATTGTTCGCGCTATTGCCAGCCCAAGTCCAGATCCGCCGGTTTCCCTGGTTCGCGAACTGTCAGACCGGTAAAATCGTTCAAAAATTTTTTTTAGATCTTTTGGTTCTATTCCTATACCAGTATTATAGACTGAAAGTATCTTTTTAGAATTATTTGCCTCCAGTTTTATAAGAACTTCATCGCCTGTATTTGAATTTTTAAGTGCATTATCTAGTAAAATAACTAAAAGCTGTTTAATTCTATGTTCATCACCTTTATAAAGAACACCTTCTGGAATATCAATTTGAAAGACCTTTCCTTGATCAAATAGTAACGTTTCAAAAGGAAGGGCGGAACTCATTAATGCACGCGACAAATTAAATTCGGCAAATTCATAGAGGTTCTCTTTACTGTCGTATTTTGCAAGAAGCAGCAGATCTTTAACGAGTAAATTCATTCTTGAAACTTCACTTTTTATATAACCAAGCCAGGTATTCTTTCCTATTTCACCTTCAAGCACATCAAGGTTCGCAGTAATAACAGCAAGAGGCGTTTTTAGTTCATGACTTGCATCTCCTATAAACTGCTTTTGTTTAGTAAATGCAGTTTTAACTGGTTTTACAGCCAAATGAGAAAAAAAGAACGCAATAATTGCTCCAGCAATTATGCAAATAAAGTAGATAAGTAAAGAAATTTGCAAAAGTTGAAATCGTAAATTATCCTCTGTTCTTCGGTCTAGAAAAACAAGTATAAAACCATAACTTTTCTTTGCAATAAGATACCTAAGACCTTGAAAGTCGCCCGACTGTTTTTTTAATAAAAATACATTGCCTACAAGGCTGACAATTTCAGACTCGGTAAAATGAACAGGATACGGTGAAATAATATCATAAATTTCTCCATACTCAGAAATTTTAACCGAAAAGTAATTTCGTACAGATTGAATGTCATAAGGCATGGAACGGGTTATATTGTAAAGGCTAAAAATGAAACCTGAATCAGGAGGGGGAACTCCTTTCGGGGGATTGACGTTATTATCCGCTTCGTTTTGTGAAGTACTATCAAGGTCTTGACTTTTTCCCGGCTGAAAGAAAAACTCTCTGGATATACTAAATGAAGCTTTATTCCCATCATTGACCGCAAGGGTTTCGAGGATTAATTTTGATTGCCTGCTTTCAAAATTCGAAAGCAAGGTGTTAATAGAAATAAATATTACTGATAACACAAGAGTTACTACGCACATGACTGTAAGGATTATTTTTATTTGCAGCCCTTTTATCATTTTCATTCTATTGTTACTCCAAGGAATAGCCAATGCCGCGAGAAGTCTTTATTTCTGTCGTAGCACCAAGAAACTGTATTTTCTTTCTTAAAAACGATATATAGACCTCTACATTATTATATTCTGCTTCTGAATCCCCGCCCCAAATTTTATCTATAATTCGTTCTTTAGTAATAATCTGCCTTGGATTTTGAAAAAGAATTTCCATTATTAAAAACTCTTTTAATGCAAGTTTTACCACATTAGTTCCACTCGAAATTTCAGCTCTTTTTAGGTGAAGTGATAAATCTCCATATGAAAGAGTACTGTCTATAACTTCACCCTTTCTTCTAAGAAGACTGCGTATGCGTGCTAATAGTTCATCGGTTGAAAAGGGTTTCGTTACATAGTCATCTGCACCGCAATCAAGTCCGTTAACTTTGTCCTGTATTTCATCTTTTGCTGTTAATAATAACACAGGTATTGAATTATGATTACTTCTAATTTTTTTTAACACTTCTATGCCGTTCATCTTTGGAATCATTATATCGAGAATTACCGCATCATAAACACCGCTTTCTATATATGAAAGCGCACTTACACCATCATACACAGGATCTACGATATATTTATTTTTAGAAAGTATTTCACACAATGCTTGAGAAAGTCTAATTTCATCCTCTACTAACAACAGCTTCATACGCTATAGTATATCATTGTTGCTTAATATTATCTTAAAATTTCTGTACAAATTACATATCATGAAGTATACTATCTATCATGAAAACAATTACTATTTCAATACTTAATAAATCTCCTTTCACAGCTAATGAGGGCGTTACAACATCTGAGATTCTTAACAAGTTTGAATGCCCCAATGACTCCATTCTGGCAGTAAAAATTAACAATGAACTTTGCTCTCTTTCCCAGCAAATTGATATTAATTGTACTCTTGAGCCAATTCTCATCGGTACTCATGAAGGCTCAGCAATTTACCGAAGAACTCTCTGTTTTGTATTGGCAGCAGCAGCACAAGAATTATTTCCGAACAGAAGGCTTGTAGTAGGTCACAGTTTAGGATACGGATATTATTACACCTTTGATAACGAAGATTATGTTACAAAAGATGATCTAGAGGCAATTGAGAAAATCATAAAACGTATGATTCAGGAAGATATTACCATACAGCAAACATGTATCTCCTATGAAGATGCGATTAACTTGTTCGAACACCTGAATCTTATTGAAACAAGGAAACAGCTTAAATACATTTGTCCCCCAAAAGTTGCTGTAAATGCAATGAATTCATTCAGTGACTTATACTTTGCACCTTTACTTGTCTCAACCGGATGCTTAAAATTATTCGAATTACGCCAGTATCAGCAGGGTTTTTTACTGCGCTTCCCCATGACCCAAAAGCCCGATCAAATTTCAGAATTTGAAGATCTTCCCCAGCTTTTTAATGTTTACAAACGCTACAAGGAATGGGGCAAGCAGCTCAATGTTACTTCTGCTGCATCTCTCAACGCCCTTATTCATAACCACCATGAAAAAGATTTTATTGATATTGCCGAAACCCTGCAGAATAAATGCATAGCTGATATTGCTGATAAAATTAAAGAGAATAAAGAAGTTAAGGTTGTTCTCATTGCAGGCCCTTCCAGTTCAGGAAAAACAACAACCTCGAAGAAGCTATCTATGCAGCTTCGCGCATTAGGTTATATGCCGAAAGTCATCGAGCTAGATACATATTATATAGGCAGGGACTTAACTCCTAAAGATGAACATGGAGACTACGATTATGAATGTCTTGAAGCTCTCGATGTTAAACAATTAAACACAGATCTTGTAGATCTTTTTAAGGGTAAAACCATTAATCTCCCCTCCTACGATTTTAAAGAAGGACAAAGATTCTACTCTGGAAAAACAATGTCTCTTAATCCAAACGACATCCTCATTTTGGAAGGGATTCATGGTCTTAACGACAAATTAACACCGCTCATCGACAATAAATTTAAATTTAAAGTGTATTTATCTGCATTAACACAGCTTAATCTAGATGATCACAATAGAATATCAACAAGCGATAACCGCCTGATACGCCGTATTGTCAGGGATTCGCAGTTTAGAGGAAAAACTGCAAGCGATACTATTAAAATGTGGCCGAGCGTACAGCGTGGTGAAAGGCTTCATATTTATCCATTCCAGGACAAGGCAGATGCTATGCTTAATACCGCGCTTGATTACGAACTTGCAGTCCTTAAAATGTATGCGGAACCTCTATTACGATGTGTTTCACCGCTTCAAAAAGAATACTCTGAAGCATCACGTTTGTTGCGTTTTTTAAGTAATTTTTTACCCATTCCAGTGAACTATGTTCCTGTACAATCATTGTTAAGAGAATTTATTGGAGGAAGCGAATTTAAGTATTAGAATTTGCAATATCATCCATAGTTTTTTCTTCATTGAGAAGAACACTGTAGCGGTGTTCTTCTTTTTTTTTGTCCTTAAGTTTTGTAAGAACCTTTCTATTTTTCATCTTTTCTGCCATGATTGCACGCTTTTCTTCAATAACCAGTTGTGCACGGGTCAAATCTTCAAGTAGTTCCTCTGTCCGTAAATCAAGTCTTTGAATAAAATATTCGATTGACTGAAGTGTGATAATATCAGTAGTGAGTGAGCGGGAATAGGATTGCTTATGTTTTTGCATTGCAATATCATTTAATTCTGATTGAATAATATCTGCAGCAGAAATAGAGCGGGCCAATTCTATTTGAGCTTCTTTTTCTTCAAATTCACGCAGGTTTAATATTTTTTGTAAACTGAAGGTAAACTTTTTCATTGCTTATCGGCTAAAGGTTCATATTCTTCACTGGGAATTTCAACACCAGAGACCTTACCAAGTCTTTTCATAGTATCAAAAATAGGCGAAGGGTCAGTCTCTTCCTGAATTAATAAGTCTTCAATTTCTTTATGTTTATCGATCGCAGCATCAATTTGCGGATTACTGCCCTTTTGATACGCTCCGACAGTAATGAGATCTTCGGATTCGGCATACACAGCCATATATTTTCTAATAATTCCGCACGCTTCCTTTGTTTTAGGACCGCTAACTCTATTTGCCAGACGGCTTATGCTTGCAAGAACATCCACTGCAGGATAATGATAGGCTTGTGCAAGTTTTCTACTCAGTACAATATGCCCATCGAGCGTTCCTCGTACCTTATCTGATATTGGTTCATCCATGTCATCACCATCAACAAGAACAGTATAAAAAGCGGTAATGGTTCCTTTTTGCGATGTACCGCTTCTTTCAAGCAGTTTTGGCAGTAATTCAAATACACTCGGCGGATATCCTCGCTGTGCCGGAGGTTCTCCTGCTGCAAGTCCTATTTCTCTTTGTGCATGAGCAAAACGGGTTACAGAATCAAACATGAGCATGACATCTTTACCCTGATCTCGAAAATATTCCGCGACAGCTGTTGCAACGTAGGCACCCCGCAAGCGTGCTATTGGCGACTGATCAGATGTGGCTGATACTACAACCGAGCGTTTTAGCCCTTCTACACCTAAATCTCTATTAATAAAATCAATTACTTCACGGCCACGTTCACCTATAAGAGCAATAACGTTAATATCAGCATTAGTATTTCTGGCAATCATACTTAATAAGGTAGATTTTCCAACACCAGAACCTGCAAAAATACCAAGGCGCTGTCCTTTTCCTACTGCAAGTAACGAATCTATGGATCGAACACCCGTTACAATACGTTCAGTTATAGGTCTTCTTTCCATGGCAGGAGGAGGAGATGAAACAGCCGGATAAAAATTCTCACATACTATTTCACCCTTGTTGTCGCAGGCCTTCCCGGTAGAATCAATAACTCTTCCTAATAGTTCTTCTCCAACACCAACCTGTAAAACAGAACCGCTTGCAATAACTTCGCATCCCAGCTCTATACCCTTTGTTTCACCATAGGCCATAAGTTGTACAGTTTTATCATGAAGGCCGACTACTTCAGCAAGAATTGGCGTAAAACCTTTTGGAGACTGCTTATTTGTAACACGAATTGTACAAAGCTCACCCATCACAGACTGAGGCCCCTTGCTTTCAATAAGCATGCCTCGTACAGCAGTAACCTGTCCTGTATAGTGAATGGTATCTGTTTTTTTTACTGTATTTAAGTACTTCTGAAGCATTTTCATAGTTTACAAATCCGGATTAATGGCTGTAGTCTTTGTAATTGTTTTTATGGGAGATATTTCTAAGATTTTTTGTTCCAATTCTGAAAGCTGGCTCGAAATTCTAGCATCGATTGCTCCAAAATCTGTTTCTATTATACATCCGCCGCGTTCTACAGTAGTATCTTCTACAATGGAAATATTCTTAATATTTTCTACAGAGCTCATAAACTCTTTAGTATGTTCTGTTGCAAGCTGTACATCGGAAAGATTTACACGAATTGTAACATCGCCCCTGCCCTTTACCTTACGCAATGCCTGTACGATATTTGTCATAACAACATTTCTCTGACTCTCAGAAATAACCTTAACAACCTTTCTAGTCATGAGTATGACTAATTCAACAATCTGCTGCTCGGTTTCATCGAGAATTTCCTGTCTTTTATCCAAGATACGTTCAAGGATGGTATGCAGTCTATCAATTAAACGCTGTACCTCATTTTTCCCGCTTGAATATCCTTCTTCACTTCCCTTGGTCAAACCCTCTTTGTAAGCTTCAGAAATTACTTTATCGCGGTTTTTCTCTGATTCCTGCTGAATTTCTAAAGCCTTTAGTTCGGCTTCTTTTATAATTTTTTGAGCCTCAAGTTCTGCTTGGGCCTTAATTACATTTGCCTGATCAGTCTTTCTCTTAACTTCGTCAAAGGCAGCTTTTTCAGCATTCTTAATTATTTGTTCGGCTTCCATTTGAGTTGAATCAAGAAGCTTTTGTTTTTCCACATCCCATTCAGCTTTAAAATGCTCAGCCTCGCGGCGTAAATCATCTGCTGTTGGACCTATATATTCTGGAATTTCCTCTTCAATTTCTTCTTCTACTTCCGGTGCATAATTTCGCGAAAGTTTGAGCATAACCTTATCGTCAGATTTATTTATTTCTGTTGGACGGAATACCGATTTAGCCATACAATATATCCTCCGTGCAATTATACAACAAGTTCATCTTCTCCTGAGCGTGCAATAACAATTTCGCCGCTGTCCTCAAGACGTCTGATAGTAGATACAATTTTCTGCTGAGCTTCTTCAACATCCTTAAGACGAACAGGACCCATAAATTCCATATCTTCTTTAAGCATACTTGCCGCACGCTTGGACATGTTTCTAAATATCTTATCCTGAACTTCAGTATCAACAGCCTTAAGGGCCTTTGCAAGTTCCTGGGTGTCAACCTCGCGCATAACTTTTTGTATAGCGCGGTCATCAAGCATAACAATATCTTCGAATACGAACATTCGCTTTTTAATTTCCTCTGCAAGATCCGGATCATCTTCTTCCAAAGATTCAATAATCGATTTTTCTGATGAACGGTCTACAAGGTTCAATATTTCAACAATGCTTTCAACACCACCGGCTGCAGTATAGTCTTCGCTAGACAGGGTAGAAAGCTTCTTTTCAAGAACGCGCTCTACTTCGCGAAGAACATCAGGAGAGGTACGATCCATCGTCGCAATGCGGCGGGCAACTTCACTTTGTATTTCATCTGGAAGATTTTGTAAAATAACCGACGCTTTATTCGGCTCCAAATAAGCTAAAATAAGAGCGATGGTTTGAGGGTGCTCCTGCTGAATAAAGTTTAACAAGTGTGCAGGATCCGTTCTGCGTATAAAGTCAAAAGGACGAACCTGTAGAGAACTCGTTAATCTATTAATAATATCAATTGCTTTTTGACTTCCTAATGATTTTTCAAGAAGTTCCCGTGCATAATCAATACCGCCTGAGGTAATGAAGTTTTGTGCAGCCATTAATTCCTGGAATTCTTCAAGAATGGCTTCCTTAAATTCTGCATCAACTGTATCTAATCTGGCTATTTCAAAGGTAAGAGTTTCAATTTCATCTTCACGAAGATGTTTAAAAATTTCTGATGATAATTCTGATCCCAAGGCTACTAGGAAGATAGCAGCCTTTTGCCGTCCGGTAAGATTCTTGAAATCCTTTGGTTTTTTACTGCCGCTTGTACTGCCGGCTGCAACACCGCCGGTTTTTGGTTTTGCCTGTGCTGCCATACTATTCCTCCATCAGCCAAGTGCGAATAAGCATTGCAACATCCTCTGGATGATCCTTCGCCATCGCTATAGCATTTTCCTGCAGTTCAGCTCGCCTGCGTTCTTCAACAGACATCGTAACTTCCATTCCAGCTTGCTCAGATTCCCAAAGAATTTTTTCTCTCTCCATACGGTGTTTACGCAAAAGTTCTTCTTCTCTAAGTCTGCGCCTTTTTTCAATTTCTCTACTAATAACCCTGAAAATCATGAAGGCCAATAACACAGCAACAATACCTGTTAAAACGTAGAATACCGTTCTTCTTGTCTGCTGAGCTCTCAAGAACGCTGCATCTTCAGCCTCAAATTGTGCTGTACGGTCAAATTGAATGTTTCTAACAGAAACAGAGTCTCCTCTAGTGCGGTTATAACCAATTGCATCCTGTACTAAACTTTCTGCATTTGCCAAGACAGCTGGATCTATAGATACATACTCTCTGTCGATTGAACCATTCTGCTGAAATACAATCTGCCCTTTTTCATCATATTTTTTACGCCATGTACCGTCGATATTTACAGATACCGTAACCCGATCAATACTTGGACTTTTTTCTTCTTGAATCTGCTTTGTGTTGATAACTTCATTCTTTTTCACACCGGATTCCTCAGATAGTCCATACAAGTTCGACATATCTGAGTACACAGGAGGAGTTTGACCTTCTGCACCCGCAGGCCCTTCTGGATTATATCCGGTTCCTGTCCAGCGTTTTGTTACAGTTTCAGACGAAAGGGTTATTGATTCTACTAATTGAGAATCATCGTAAGGTGTATCCGGGTTATCAGATTTAATGGTGATAGGAGAATATTCTGTAGCAGACACAAGACGCTTTGACATATCCATATCAATCTTAATATTTAAGTCGCGTACCCTGTCTTCACCGAAAATCTGCTGCAGCGCAGTTAGAACCTTAGCCCTGTACTGTGTTTCAAGAGTAGCAATAAGTTTCTGCTCTTTCGCAATAACATCAACACGTTCAATCTCAGCCATTCCGGCAAAATCGTTGAGAATATTACCCTGAGAGTCTGCTATGGTTATGTTTTCTTCCTTCAAGCCTTCAACGGCAAAAAGAAGAAGTTTTTGAACACCCTGTATCTTTTTTTTGTTTGTCAAAATATCGCTTCCAGGACTCTGATAAATAATAACACTTGCAGTGGCCGGATTTTGATCCGCAGCAAAAAGCGTACGCTCAGGCATTCTAATGACAACGTTTGCCCTGTCAACTTCTTCAAGTGATTCAATATGCTGTGTTACTTGAGCTGTAATTGAGCGTAATAAGTTAACATTTCGTTCAAAATCCGTTGTTGTCCAGCGTTCAGTATCAAATAAATTCCATGGACTTACATTTGAAGGTGTTAAATCTTCCCGTACAAGAATTGTTCGAGCCTTTCTTGCAGTAGACTCATCAGGTACGGTAAGCATTCCTGCAGCACTGACTGAGACAGGAATGTTTTCCTCTGAAAGTCTATACAGTATTTTATCCCGTGCAGCTTCATCAATAATAGCAACATTATAAATGGGAACAACAGTCGGCGATGAGGAAAGTGTTAATATGAGGATAATTGCCCCGATAACTAGAAGAATTATACCTATAAAAATGACTTTTTGAATACGTGAGGTTTTCACCCACAAATCTTTAACTTGAGACATCAGCTTTTTAAGCCATTCGTTCATCATGCCCCTCCCGTGAACGAACAATAATCTATTTCACTATTGTATCACAGTTTCGGACAACTGAAAAGTATTAAAAGGTGTTTTTTTTATAAAACAGTGAATTACGCTGCATTACTAGCGTGTAGTGGTAATTTCAGACCAGCCTTTAATCATTCTGTCTATAACTGCTTGTGCAAGAGATAGTGAAAGATTTGCTTCTGCCATGGCAATGGTAACATCGTGAACATCTACTGAATCAGGATCTACAATGAGCTGTTGTGCTATTGTATCACTCGAAGTCTGTTTACCATTAACATAATCAAGTGCATCAAGAAGATAATTCTCAAAGCTTCCCTGAACTGTTTGATCTGATCCTATGGTCTGAACCTTTTTACCTGTTAATGGTGTTACAGGGGCCGAACCAATATGATTCTCATCTGAACGCAAAAGCTGAAGTGTACTAATCATTTTTCAAAGCCCTCCCAAGCATTAAAAACCTTATTTACCAATCTGCAGAGCCTGCTGGAACATTTCCTTTGAGCCCTGAAT
>CAZLNE010000002.1:0-17628 GCA_964560975.1 uncultured Treponema sp.
AACGCAACGGAATTTCGTGCAAAGCTGACTGCTGTTCAATAAGGTGTACAACTGCGTGAATGGCCTTATGGACAGGACCGGTACAAAAATCAATTTTTTGAGGTTTATGTTTTGATAAAGCTTCGGTAACGGTTCTTTGAGCAAGTTCTGAAACACCTTCTGCCTTGTTTGCTACAATTGGAACAATATCAATATGCATATCTTTTGAAAGGCGTGCAATATCAATAGAATTCCCTGCCTTACGAACCTCGTCCATCATATTAAGCGCAATAACCATAGGAATCTGCATTTCCATAAGCTGGAGCGATAAATATAAATTCCTTTCAATATTTGTTGCATCGAGTATATTTATAACAGCATCGGGTTTTTCATGAATAAGAAAATCCCGCGTTACAAGTTCTTCCGGGGTATAGGGCGAGAGAGAGTAAATACCCGGCAAATCGACAAGTTCTACTTCCAAGCCGTGTGGAATATCCATTAGTTTTTCTTCATGTATTTCTTCGCCAAGAACAGCCTGACCTTCACGTGCATGACTTTGAATTCCATTGATATAGAAATTTTTTATAATTCCGGATTTTTTTTCGACCGTAACACCGGGAAAATTCCCAACATGTTGACGGCTGCCGGTAAGCTGATTAAACAAGGTCGTTTTTCCCGCATTTTGATTACCAATCAAGGCTATGGTTAATTTCATTTGTGTTTTCTCCATCCTTTATGACTAGTGTCTGCACTCTGATTTGCATTTTTGTGTGAATGACAGCTTGCACAGGAACCTGAACAGAACAAAAACTCAGATTCTTCAGTCTTTATAAATACATTGTCAGCTTCGGATACACGCAGTGTTAACTCATAACCCCTTAGGCAAAGCTCCATCGGATCACCCATTGGTGCAACCTTTCGTACAAAAATGGAAGTTTTAGGGGTTAAGCCCATATCAAGAAGATGTCTTCTAAGAGCACCTTCTCCTGCAACCTTTTCAATTATACCCTGCATGCCGGGTTTCAATTCTGATAATTTCATAGTAAACCTCATAAAGTTATACTCTACTAACTTTATATAAAGATACTACTGATTTTACGAAGGTGAGTCAATACATTTCTATTCTTTTTGCTTCCTTGACGATAACTTAAAAATGTGTCATTGTGTATTAAATCATTTGGAGGATTTTATATGGTAGCAATGATAGTAGGAATTTTATTATTGGGCTTTACCGTGTTCGCGTCGATCCCAAGCGGATTGAACTGGTGGCCGGATATACTTAATTTCCTCAAAGGAGCTGCTCCAGTTTTATCAGCTTTTGTAGGACTAATAGCAGTTTTTATAGGTATAGCAGATATAAAAGATAAGAACGAAGCTAAAAAGGAAGAAGCTGCAGCTGCAAAACAGACGGAAGAAGCAGTAAAATAGCTCATACATTGAAAACTAAGCATACATCGTCTGTAAGAAATCTGCTGGACGATATTTTTTTAATTAAGTAGAAATGGTTTATATCAGAATGTACTTGACAGAGAAATGGTAAAAATTGTACTATTAAGTCCCGTATATCTGCGTTTGACCCCTTTTATTGTGGTTTGCTCACCGGAATTAAAGGAAAAACAGTGAAGTTTGATAAGATGCTCATTTCATACTTCATGCAAAGATTTTTATAGTAAGGTATATACATGAAAACAATTTTCGTAAATGAAAAAGATGCTGCTCGCAATTGGTACATTATCGATGCAGCCGATAAGCCGCTCGGACGTGTTGCAGCAAAAGCTGCTTCGTATCTCCACGGTAAGACAAAAAAGACCTTCACCCCTAATCAAGAAATGGGTGATTTTATAGTTATTATTAATGCCGATAAGGTAGCTGTTACAGGTGCCAAGGCAACTGATAAGATGTATCATCATCACACAGGATTTGTCGGTGGTTTAATATCCCGCAATTTTGAAAAGACAATTGAACGTCATCCTGAAGATCCAATTATGTTGGCAATTAAGGGCATGCTCCCTAAGGGACCTCTTGGACGCAAAATGCTGACAAATGTTAAGGTATATGCTGGTGAATCACATCCTCACGCAGCTCAAAACCCCCAACCCTTAGAAGTGTAGTAGGAGAAAATTGTGGTTAAGAATATTGGAATAGGAACAGGAAGAAGAAAGACTGCTGTTGCACGTGTGTTTTTACGTGAAGGTTCTGGCAAAATTGTTGTTAATGGTAAAGAAGTTTCTGCATATTTTGCTACCTCTGAACAAGTTCAGGTAGTTCGACAGCCTTTAATGGTAACAGCTTGTGAGAATAAATATGATCTTTTAATTAATGTAATTGGCGGCGGTTTGAATGGTCAAGCTGGTGCTTGTCTTCATGGAATTGCCCGTGCATTGACACAGGTAGATCAGGCAAATTATGCTTCTCTTAAAGCTAACGGATATCTAACACGTGATTCACGCATGGTTGAACGTAAAAAGTATGGTCAGCGCGGTGCACGCAGAAGATTCCAGTTCAGTAAACGTTAATTTTTATTCGGTGTTCATACGGTTTTTATTCCTGGTATTCAGGGTAAAAACCGGCATCGTAACCTGATGCGGAGTTAAACGGATTGCAGTCTCATAATGACGAAAATACTGTTTTTATTATTACGCATATAAGACAGGTCGCCGAAGATTGTTACAATATTGTATCGTCTGAGGGGCCTTCTTTTTTTGTTCGCAGGGTGTATTTAAACCAAACCGATGCTGACACCCTTTATGATGGGCAAACGTTGTCACCGGAAGAAGCTTTAGACCTTGTGTCAGCGGGGTTCTGCTGCACTGCAGAACGATATGCAGTATCACTTTTAAATAGAGCTGAGCAATGCAGGTTTGGTCTTTCTGTCAAATTACAAAAAAAAGGCTTTAGTACAGATACCTGCTTAAAAGTTTTGGATTATTTGGAAGAAAACAGTATCTTGTCAGACAGACGCTATGCCTTGTCTTGGGCTCGGTCAAGGATGAAAACTAAGGGTGAAGGTAAATCCCGAATACGAATGGAATTGCTTTCCCGTGGTATAGAATCTGGTATTGCTGATGAAGTTTTAGAAGATGTTTTTTCTATTATTGATGAAAATGTCCTTCTTACTAAAGCAGCCGATAAATTTACAGCTCGCGGTTATTCAGAGGAGAAGCTCATAAAAAGGCTTGTCTCAATGGGATTTTCCCTAAAACCTGTAAAATCTTTAATTAAAAAAAAATAATGCTTGTGTAATTTATTCAATATGCTATACTTTTTAATGAATGCCTTATTTTTTTGAGGGAAATTATGTCAAAAGATTCAAGTAGAACAATAGTTTATTCTGCCCTTGAAGTTGCTAATATTTGCGGAGTAGTGAATCAGACAGCAATTAATTGGATTAGAAGCGGCTACTTAAAAGCTTTCTCAACGCCAGGCGGACAATATAGAGTATATCTTGATGACCTTGTCGATTTTATGAACAAGAGAAAGATGAGAGTTCCTGCTGAGCTCATGGATATATATCAGCAAGAGGTCGTAAGTCAGTTGTCTATTCTTGTGGTCGATGATGATAAGGGACTTAACTCTGTCATTGCAAAATACCTTGAGAAAACACACGATAAGATTGTTGTGTATCAGGCTTTTGATGGTTTTGAAGCCGGTGCTCAGCTTGTAGATAAAAAGCCTCGTTGTGTGCTTTTAGATCTTGATCTTCCAGGAGTGGATGGTTTTGATTTATGCCGCCGTATTTATACTTCTGAAGAATATGGAAAGCCCATCGTCTGCGTTATAACAGCGCTTCAGGATGATGACATAGAGCAAAAAGTAAAAAAGATGGGTGCTGTAGAATTTTTTAGAAAACCGCTTAATCTTGTCGAAATAGCAGATAAAATTAAAGAACGACTGGGTTTATAAGTGTGAAAAGCATGGAAGTTCTTTAAGAACTTGCGGCTTGTTCGTAATTATGCCCTGTGCGCCTGCCTCAATAAGCAATTGTGCTAATTTTGGGTCGTCTACTGTCCACATAAAGACAGGGCGGCCCGTTTTTTTAATGCTCGAAACATCCCTTTCCAGGTTCTTTTCTTCCTTTTTAGGAAAAGGAACCTTATAATCGCTCCAGGAAGGTTTTAAAATATCAGGATTACATAGGTATTTCCCCTGACCCCTTCGTAAGTAGAATGGTACTTCAGGATTATGTGCATAAATGAGGGCTGTGGGAATGCTGCATATGCTCTTAAAGTGAAAAAGTGTAATAGGGTTGAACGATGATACGATGTAGTTTCCCTTATTTCTGGACTCAAGTATTTTTGCTGTCTCAAGAGCGAGAAGTTTACTATCAAAGGCGGAACTTTTCATTTCTATATCTACGAAAATGCCGTCATTGAGCATGTCTAAAACTTCATCGAGGCTTTGAACTTTTTGGCCTTCAAATTCTTCTCCAAACCAAACTCCTGCATCCCATTCTTTAATGTCGTTTAGTGTGAGCTCTTCAATTTTTATGGGCTGGGGAGAAATGAGATCTCCGTTTGAACTGCGTTTTCTGCATGTTCTAACTAGGGTATTATCGTGAATAACAGCCAGTTGTCCATCTTTTGTAAGATGTACGTCAAGTTCAATGCCCTTACAGCCTGTTTCTAATGCTTTTTCGTAGCTTATCCGTGTATTTTCAGGCGCAATGCTTGAAGCTCCGCGGTGTGCGATGAGGATGGGGAACCTCTGTTGGTTTTTCATAAAAAAATGTTTCATTAAACTACATTATACCAAAGTTATGGTATAATAGCAAAGTAGAAACTAATTAAGGAGAAATAACAGTGGCTGATAAAAGCGGTTTCAAAAAATATATGGGCGTTACCTTTTTAATAGGTGCAGGTTTCTTTACCATGGGCCTCATGGATCCCTTGTATGACAGTTATGTAACCATTTTTTTGTCTACATACATTCCTTACAAATGGATAGTTGGAATGTTTATGTCATTGGACAACGTCTTAGCTATCTTCTTAATTCCATTAGTTTCAGCATGGTCTGATAAAACACGAACTCCCATTGGAAGACGGATGCCTTGGATTATCGTACTTTTACCCTTGTCTGCATTGAGTTTTGCGTATATTCCCTATGCTGCCCGTACTTCTCTCATCGCACTAGTAGTAATTTTAGCTCTACTTAATCTCGTCAAACAGTCTGCCAGAGGACCTGTAGTTGCTCTCATGCCCGATACAGTACCGCCTGAATACCGCTCGGAAGGTAATGGTGTTATCAATACAATGGGAAATATTGCAGCTATTGTTGGAACCTTGTTTTTAGCACGCCTTATGGATGTTGATATAGTACTTCCTATACTTGGCAGAACAAAGGATGCACTAGCCTTTCCTGCAGCGGGTCTTTTAGTTTTCTTAGCTGCGATTATGCTTCTGGTTTTTGTACGGGAAAAAAAGTATTCGCTTGCCTTACAGGCAGATACTCATACTCCTGAATCTGAAGAAAAAACACCTTTTTTAAAAAGCATTGGTACAGTTCTTAATAATAGCGACAGGAGTGCCTTTTTCGTTCTTCTTAGTTTATTTTTCTGGTTTATGGCCTACCAGGGAATGTCTCCCTACATTGCAGAATACAGTATTCTTACCTTTAAGGTTTCTACCGGTCAGGGCGCCCTTGCTGCAGGTATGGTAGGTATAGCTTCTGCTCTTTCAGCTATTCCCATGGGTTATGCAGCCGGAAAGTGGGGTAGACGCCGTATGATACGTATTTCTCTCTGCGGTGTCAGCGTCCTTGTTGTATTGCAGTTTCTTCTGTCCTTTTTTATACCACAGGAAAATCCCGGCTCAATGGTCTTTGTCTTTTGGGGATTAATGTTTTTGTTTGGTATTTTTTGGATTTGCATTGTTGCCAATTCTTTTCCAATGCTTTGGCAGATGGCAGGCTATAAAAAAATTGGACTATTTACCGGCTTGTACTACACCTTTTCACAAGGCGCTGCAATTCTCTCTCCTTCCATTGCCGGATTAATAATTGATATTGCCGGTCATCGTGCAGTTTTCATTTATTGTGCTGTATTTTTTATGGCTGCCTTTATAACTATGGGACGGGTTCATGCAGGTGAAAAAACTGATGATTAAAAGAGGTTTTCTCTTTGCGGTTCTTCTTTTGCTTTTTTTCTCTTGTACTGGTTTCACTAGCTTAATATCATCAAAGCCTGGTGGAAAAATACAGAAGCACCGCATAGAGGATGATCTTATACTTCTTCCTTCAGGATCATATAAAGATACAACAGGAAAAGTACAGCATGTTCAATCATTTTATCTTGCATCCTATGAGGTAACTCAAGTTGAGTGGAAGAAGATTATGAAGGTGAATCCGGCTGAATTTAACGGGACTGGTCTGTATCAGGCTTTCCCTGGAGAAGATCAGGACAAACGTCCCGTAGAAATGATAAGCTGGTTTCAAGCGGTTGAGTTTTGCAACGAAAAAAGTATAGAAGAAGGACTTACCCCTGTATACAACATAAGCGGAAGCGCGAAACAAAAAACGGCAGAAAGAGATTTTCTAGCAAACGGATACCGCCTCCCGACTGCTGCTGAATGGGAATACGCAGCTCTTTCTGCAGGTCAAAATACCTTCACCTTCGCAGGCACAAATGCATCTGAAGGAACCCTTGGGCTTAATGCCTATGCATGGTTTAAGGTAAATGCGGATTTTGCAACTCATGAGGTTGGATTAAAGCTTCCGAACAAGTCCGGTTTTTATGATATGAGCGGTAATGTCTTTGAGTGGTGTGAAGATGAAGGCCGTTTAGGACCCTTATCCAGGATTTGGAAGGGGGGATCTGCTCTTTCGGAACCTGAAGAATGCGCAGTCTTTTATACTGGAGAATACTGGCCGGAGACACGAAATTCCTTTACCGGTTTGCGCCTTGCTAGAAATGCCCGTTAGGATTTAGCATATTTCGATTGAGCCTAAGGGTCTAATTTCCATGTCGTAGACACAACCCTTTCCAAGAGCATTTTCCATCAGTGTTGTGTAGGCGGGACAGAGGGTTTCTGGCAGGAATACGAGAATAACACCTGCAAAACCGCCCCCGTGAATACGGCATGAACCTGCCTTATGTACCGATAAAAAATGCTCTGTGAGTGCAAGAGCAATACTTATGGACTGTTCCTTAGAATTTGATGGTACATACACATTTTGAAGATACTTCCATGAGGAATTGCCCGATTCTTTTACAATGTCTAAAAAGACTTTGAAATTATTCTGTTCGAGAGCTGCTGCTTCAGAGTCGACCCGGTCATTTTCATCAAAAAAATGCATAGCTCTCATTAAGGCTCTATCTGAACATTTTTTTCTAAGCGCGTTAATGTTATGGATTACATCTTCTTTGTTAATTTCTCGTAAGTATGATTTTCCGAAAAAAGAGGCAACTGACTTCATCTCTTGTGGAATAGATGAATATTCAAGAGAAAGATCTGCATGACCCTTACCTGTATTTACAATGAGAAGTCTGTGTTTTTGGGAAGCAAAATCGAATAGAATTTTCTTTAATAGAGGTTTTTCAGGATTTTGAAAATCAATATAGACAAGTCCGCCGGCCGCGCACGCCATCTGGTCAAGCAATCCCGAATCTTTATCCCAGTACTTATTCTCTGCAAATTGACCGGCCTTCGCCATGTTTTCGATACTAATACCGTTCCTGTTAAACAAACTGTTGAGAATGCGGCAAATTATCATCTCAAATGATGCAGAAGAACTTACACCAGAAGCTGCTATGACTGTTGTTGAAAAACAGGCATCAAAGCCTCCTATGGCGTAGCCTGCAAGTTTAAACGCTTGTAAAATACCCCGTATAAGGGCGATTGAGCCTTTTTCTTCTATAATTCTTTCTGTTTGGTCTAGTGATACTTCAAATTTCTCATTATAACTGATATCAGTAATACGTATGCTGGCAGTTTCATTTGCCCGTACTGCACCAATACAGTCTAGATTGATGCTTGCTGCCAATACTTTTCCATGATTATGGTCTGTGTGATTGCCGCCTATTTCACTTCGGCCGGGTGAACTAAAAAATCTGACTTTGTTATCATTATGACCGTAAGCATTAAAAAAAGCTTTTTCTAACATCTTATATCTGTGTATTGCCGCATCCATGTTTCCGTAGAGTGATGTAAACATGGTTTGAACAGATGTTTGCTTTAATAGATCTTCAATACAAGTCTGCATAGATTCCTCGCTCTAGAATTTGAAATAGAATGCAGGAAAGGATACCTGAGAATTCAAGTGTGAAAGCAGTACCGATGATTCTGAACGTGCGGCATCTATGAATGATGAAACATCGAGTAAGTTTTCTAAAAATGTTTTTTGCTTTTCATATGCAAAATACTCGACTGAAAGATTCTGTAAATCATGATTAGAGGAAATAATCGGAATTACTTCTTTCAAGTCATAAATACCGTCAATGAGATTCATGTTTAAAGCCTGCTTCGCAGTGTAGATACGCCCGTCCGCGAGAGATTTTACCTCATTTAAATCCATATTTCTTCGTTCAGCGACTATAGATACAAATTGTTCATAGCATTCGTTCGCGATGCTCTGCATAATCGCCCTCTGTTCTTCGCTCAAAGGCTCATTGATGTTAAGCATATTTTTATTGCTTCCGGCAGTGATGGTTGTAATTTTTACTCCAGCCTTTTCTAACAGTGCGGTAATATCAACAGATTGACCGGAAATAACACCAATAGAACCTGTGAGAGAGTTTCTGTTTGCGAAAATAGTATCTGCTGCACAGGCTATGTAATATCCGCCGGAAGCTGCTAAGGAAGCGCAGTAAGCATAGAGGGGTTTTTGCTCTGCATAGGTCCTCAGTGCGAGGTAAGCTTCATCGGATTCGTAAACACTGCCGCCAGGGCTGTTAATTTCAAGTATGAGGGCCTTGTTTTGAGGATCATTGATAAGCCGCTCAATAGTTTCTAATAACCATTGCTGATTATATTCGCTATTTTCTTTTTCAATAGTACCTTCAATCTTTAGAATACCTATATAGTCTCCACGAAGTAAAGAAAAAACGCTTTTTTTTGTGGTAAGAGCAGAACGAGTTTCCATCTCTTTAAAAGCTGAAGTACACTGGCTTATGCCAATTATAATACCTGCCAACAAAAAGACTGTTAAAATGACAATGCCTTTTCTATATGATAATTTTTTTTCCTTTTTCTGAATAGGAGACACTTCTGTGGTGTTTTCTTCTAGTGACATAGGAACCCTCTTAAGTAGTTAATTATTTTTTCAGCTGTTAAAATCTGTGCGGGTGACAGATCCTGATTCCAAGGCTGTTTCTTTCAAGTATAAATATAAAAAGGTGAAAGATGTATTAAAGTAGGGCACCAGCCATAATCCAAAAAGACTGCCTGTGAGAAGGTAAATAATAAACCAGCCTGTAAACGAAAGATAAAACGTTAAAATATCTAAAAGGTAGCCCTTTGTTAAGAGCATGCTCAGTCTAACAGCCTTCGTTATACTAATTGACGGGTTTTCTGCAATAATGCAGCTTGTCATTGAATAAGAAATTCCCTTAATAATTCCAGGTACTATAAGAAGAAGAGACCATAACAATGTTTTAATAAATACATACAAAAATGATAACAAGCCTTTAAGCCAAAGGTTTAAACCTTCCAAAAAAGTATTAAATCCTGCGTCATCCTTTGATTTTACAAATTTCAAGTAAAAAAAATGAGTTGCTATAGCAAGAATTGGTGATATACAAAACCAAAGAAAGCCTGCAATAGAAGGCGAGGAGAGTTCAAAATTAAAAAGTGTAGAAATAAGGCTTTTTGCGTTAAAACACAGGTAAAGGAATTGTGTAGTAATAAAGACATAGAGAGGGAATCTCCAGTGAGACCTCAAGTGATTTAGAGATTCTTTTTTTATAAGAACACGATTAAACATTGCAACCTCAACTATTTGTCGAAATGATAAAAATGTCCCTGCTTTGCGAAACCTGCGAACCCGTCTGCCTCAGGGTTAAATGAGGCAAAATTATCGCCATAATGGCATAGGTACATCTTAGCACGAACATCAAGCGGAAGTGTTTTTAATTCTTCATAATATGCATGAACTCCGCCGGGATAAAATTGGCAGTCATGGAAGATATATTCAATAGTCGGATACTCACTGAGCATCCATTCTATAAGTTCTTTGTCAAAGCGGGTATCTGAAGGAAATAAAATTCGTTCATCGATGAGAACTCCGCATGAGTAGAATGAATTTTTCCAGGAACCTGCAGAGTCCGGTATGTGTTTTGTTCTAAACATTTTAATATCAATAGAACCTGATGAAACGTGATACAAGGAGCGGGGCTTTTTCTTTATAAGTTCAGGTTTTACCTGTTCAAAATAATCATTAAATCCAAGGTATTCGCCGTCTGCAAATTCACCATAGGAATTACCTCCGCGCAATGATTGATCCCACAGTATTTTCTTATATTCGTCGGTAATGATCATTGTTGGCTTAGATTTGGTAACATAGCGGCCCATAAGCGCTACTTCTTCTAGTCCGCCTATGTGATCGGCATGAGAATGGGTTATAAGGAAATTTTTAACTTTTGTAACAGCTGATCCATAGTTCCATAATGCATACGGACAGAGCGTGCCGCAATCGATGAGTAAATGGTCTTTACCTTTACAAATTAATATATTTGTTTGAAAATGTTTCTTTGAAAAAGCACTTCCTACGCCAACGAAGAAAAATGATAATCCATCGTTATCCTGGAAATCTAATGAACCTTCTAATTGTTGTATTTCCATACTGCCTCTAAACATTTCTCAATAAATTTATTTAATTATATCACAGCTTATTTCATTTATCAGTTAATTTGTGCTTTTTTTTAAAAAACTATGCAATCCGTATACGTCTTCAACACCGCTTACTAAAATTCCTCCCATACCTAACTTGAGCGGAAGGGCAATATCAATGTCGTAGCGGTCACCGATAGACAGACAGGATGATGAAGGCTCTCCTGTTTTTTCGGCTGCAAGTAAAAAGGGTTTTTCATGGGGTTTTGAGACTCCGCAGGTGTCGAGACCGATGATATGTTCAATGAGTGAGCTGACTCCGAGTGCTTCAAGTGTTTTACGGGCAGGCAGGACGGGATTGTTCGTTACACAGATAAGATTATATTCTTGCTTGAGATTTCTAAGCTCTGTATAAAGCTTTGTATCAGTGTGTAAAAATTGATCAGGTTCTAGAAGTTCATTGCGCCATGTAATGCTTTGGCTGATAGGTACACCGAATGCTGTAAAGGTATTCCCAAGGCTTATTTTTTCGCCGCCGTGCTCAATAGCCCAGGTATGGCGGTAATTCTGTACTAGTTTTCTAGCTTCGTTATCTGATATTGAGCGGAGTTTGGCAAAGAATCGAATTTGAATATCAACCTGTTCATGAGCGTAGGCTGCATTTGTATAGAGTGTTGAATCAATATCAAAAATAATGGTGCGGATGTTTTTTGGTATGGAATAAATGGTCATAGGGAGTAAAAAGCTCCATCGGGGTAGAATGTTTTTTTAATCGAAAAAAGAGAAGAGGCAGAACTTGTCAGGTCTGGATAGAAATTGAGTCCATAAAAGGCAACGGCTGCGTTCCCAATGAGTTCGGCATCGGAACAAGAGGGAATATCAATAGCTGCATCCATGATATTTGCCTTAACCTGGAGCCAAAGGCTATTACGCGCTTGCCCTCCGGTGACTGTAACTCTGCGTTCAATTTTTTTATTATACGCTAGTAAAAGCGTACTCAGTGCTCTTTCGCATTCTTGTGCCAATTCAATCATCTGTTTGTAGCCTTTTTCCCGGCGGTTATGTAATAGAAATGAAACGTAATCCTCGTAGGAGGAGGATGCAAATGCTGTTGTTTTTTTTACATTGCTGAACCGTATGCCGCTGTCTGGAATCATGATGCTTGCATTCATGAGCGGATATATGACAGAAGGCAAATTGCGTATGTTGTTTGAGAGGAGAGGGTTTTCGGTGCACAGATTAAATCCTTCACTTGATCCTGCTCTGTCGCAGATTGTCCCCGGTGTTAAGGTGTTTGTTCCAATAAGAGCAGACGTAAAGTCAGGTCCTGCACAAAAGACCGGAATAGAAGTAAGGTTGTCGTAAATTCCCATAGCCTCTGCAGCAGAAGGCAGCAGGGTTCCGCTTTTTTCACCAAGGAGAATATAGGGTGGAAATAAACTTTCGTTGAGATTATATTCTTGTAAATCTTCCTTTGTCCAATACGCACTCAGATAGCGCTTTTCGGGCAGAAGCGTTGTTTTATCTCCGCACAGCTGCCAAACGAGGTACTCAGGACCCGATAAAAAACTTACCGGTTTTTCCATGTGTTTTGAAGAATCTAAATATGAAAGCATGCGGGGAAGAAATAAGGATCTTCCCTTGTAGGAATTAAAGTGATTAAAGCGGGGATCGTTCCATAGTACAATATCTGTGTGTGTTGAAGGATAAAGAGCTCCAAAGGTCGGACCATTACCCGAGATGCTGAATGCACAAAGATTGTCGAAAGGTACTTTTTGCCTTATTTCTTGAACAGACTGAGAGAGTGCTTTTAGCCACATATCTGCAGGATTGGTATAGTCGAATTTTTCCCTTACATAGGCTAAAACCGTTCCTGACTCATCAATGAGGGCTGTTTTGAGAGAGGATGTACCAATATCTGCACAAAGAACAGTTTTTTTCTGTTCTGCAGTCCTTGTGTTCATTAGTCTTTCTTTACGAGTTTTTCAATGATTGAACGGTTGTCGAGCAGGTCGCTTAAAGATTGATTGTGGTGAACACGGGCAATGACATTTGCAAAAAGTCCCGACACATTAGTATTTATGTACCATTCGCAATCAAGAAGTTCTTTGTGGTATACCGCATTTGTGCCGATTACCCGGTAAAAAAGCCCCTTTTCATAGGCCTGATTAAACTGTGAAATTGCGTTTCCGGTAAAGAAGGGTAAGCTGATAGCGGCAATAACCTTAGTTGCACCCTGTTCTTTAAGAAATTCCATAGCTTTTAGGAGTGTGCCTCCGGTTCCAAGCATATCATCTGCAAGGAAGGCAACTTTTCCGCACACATCACCGAGAAGTTTTATTGCCTTTATGTTTGTCTCGCGTGCGTTTTGTGTCACAACTGAATAGTCTCTTTCTTTATAAAGCATAGCAAGCGGTTTTTTTAAGCCGGTTGCATAAAACTTATTGCGGTCTACGGCGCCAGTGTCGGGTGAAACAACGACAAGGTCGTCGCCGTCGGGAGAAAGATTAACAAGCTTGGATAATTCTCTAATAATCTGGTAGCTTGCATGAAGGTTTTCTATATGTGCCTTTGAAAAGGTATTTTCTATTTCACGTGAATGGATGTCGAGGGTAATAATTCTTGACACACCCATATTTTCATAGATATGTCCCAATAAACTTGCAGTTAAGCCTTCTCTTCCTTTCTTTTTGTGTTGACGGCTGTAGGGATACACTGGAAGAACGAGTGTTATATCTTCTGCACCAGCCTGACGAACTGCATCGATGGTAACTAGAAGGGAAATGATGTGGTCATTTACCGAAAGCACCTGTTTGTTTTTACCGCCGTTAAGGCTTAATTCCTGGTGATTTTCAACGTCCTGGAAAATGTATACATCTTTACCGCGGATACAGTCTTTAATTTCTGTTTTAAACTCGCCATTCATAAAATAGGTGAATTCTGTGTCGACAAGAAATTCAGGAACCCTGTATTTATCTACATTACCGCGAACACAAAGGTCTGATGTTTGCAAATCATTGTAAAGGTTAATATCTTTTATAAGCGCATCTTTATCAATTCCGTAGCGTTTAGCTATAACATCTCGTTTTAAGTTAAAACGGTGTTTGTACATATGACGGAGGTGTACAATTACCTCTTGGGCAAAAGCCTCTCCGCCTGGACAGGCGACAACAGCAAGATTCGTTGGCTCTGAATATGGCATTCCTTAACCCCTGCGCGTTATTGAACTATGTATGTTGTACCATTTTAAAAGCTTGCGGTCAAGGGGACTGTAATTTGGACTCATGGAACGGTTTACCATTGTAAAAAATACTATGCTTTAGTTTTTTACTGTGATATACTTTTTTTTGTGAAAGAAAAAACAAAAAAAACATGGCTCGTTATTACTAATATTCTTGTAAGTTTTGCAGTTCTTGCTGTAATAATTACGTTGTGTGCCATATATCAGAGGCTTAGTTCTTCAAACGATGCCTTTCAAACCTATGTCAAAAGTGTACGTGATTACAATTCGAGCCCGGTTCTCGTATTCAAACAGACAGCTTTTTACAAATACTTAATTCGCGGTGTTAAAGATCCGTCTTCCCTGCACTCAGATGCTCTTCAGATTTATTTAGTAAGGGGAGAAGCTGATTTTGGCTTTGATTTATCGCAGATTTCAATTAATGAGGCAAAAACGAATTATCTAACCAGATCTATAACAGTAGATTTTAAATCTTCTTCTTTTTTTCCTGTATTTGCTGATATAACCATCCGTGAAGATGATATAACTGAAGTTGAAACAATTATCCCGCAACCATACACGGAAGATGAAGCTAAGGAAAAAGCTCTCACTGCGGGCATTGTAGGAGGCGGCCTTGGTGCCCTCTTGGGAGGAAGTGCTTTTTCAATGGTTAGTCTTGAGCCTATAACAAAAATAACCGGTGCTGCTGCAGGTTCTGTGATTGGAGCGGCGGCAGGCGGCATAACTTCCTATCTTTTAACGAAAAATTTCTTGATAAATTATAAGGATGGAGATAAAACAGCAACAGAACGGGAAAATTTACTAAACTCTGCAAAACCCCTTATTGCACTTGAACTATTAGGAAACAGTGATGATGTACAAGATGAACTTTCTCTTCGAGAATGGGAAAGACGTCTAATAAACGATTTTGAAGACGAAATAAAGGAAGCCGTAATATCCTTTTTTAAACAATTCGGCTGGAAACATATAACGGTGAATTTCACGTATCCTCCAATATTTCCAGGAAAGGAAGGTTATACTTCCGGGAATACTGTGGTGAACCAGGAGGCCGAGTGATGAAGAAATTTATAAGCACCTTACTTACTTTGGGAATTTGCCTATTCTGCGGTCTCATTTTCTTTTTTATATTTACTAGACTTTCAAATGGTACACGAGACACACTTTTGTCATACATACCTTTTTTTGGAAAAAAAGAGCAGGTAACATTTTCTACTAAGACAGGCGTGCTTGATTCAAAAAATCTTCTTACTCTAAAAACTGCCTCTTTTAATATTGATTTTTTAGTGCATCTTGAACATGAAAAAGGACGTTTTATTGCTCTGTATCCGTATCAGGTAACGGCAGGTATAGATTTACGCACTGCAGATATTACGACTCATAATCGCGAGGTGAATGTTGTACTTCCGGAACCGCGAATCTTATCTTCGTCTTCGTCTGATATTTCAAATATTCTTGTGCTTCGCGATTCCTTACCTGATGCCTTTTTAGATTACGATGCGTATGTTAAGCCGGTAAAAAAAGCATTTGAGCAAAAAGCGTTTGACGAGGCAATACAAGAGGGAATACTTGAAAAGTGCAAAGCTCATACCGAGCGATTTCTGCAGTCCTTTTTTTCTAATAGTACACTTAACATAACGTACACCGCATCTTCTGATGCTGATGCGATCCTGCATATAGAAGCTCCGTCAATGCCGGCTGTTTTTTCTCTGAGTACGATGTGGAAGTCCAGCGATATAGGATGGAGTGTTTATTACCCGCCGTACCGTGCAAGGGACGAATTTTATATCAGTCTGGGAGATGAGGATCCATTTTCTTCTACTGTAGAAAGCGCGGCTCCTGATTTTCAAAAAATACGATTCGGCAGAGTTATGACAAGCGGGAAAGATACAATAGCATCAATGATTGAGAGCGCAAAAAAGTCTGCCGGCTCACAAGAAATTACAGCTGTTTTTTCTAATCCCCTACAAAAAAATGATTCTAAAACTATTCTCTTTGCCAATGACAGAGGCTACTATCGCGCTATCACTGCTTTTAAAGATGGTTCTGCTTCCTATCTTCAAACGGCAGATGTTCAAGGTGAAATGCACAAAAGCGATTATTCGCCCCTCCTTTTTTATACAGCAATGAGTCTAAACTATGATTCATCTATACAGGATGCGTATAAAAAAGAGAATAGTGCACAGGCTTCTGCATACAGCTCAGTGTATGATAAGGCAAAAATAGCCCTGGAGAAAAAAAATTATGCAGCCGTAAATCAATTTGTGTCTGTATTGAGGGCAGAAGAACAAAAAAATCCTGATGTTATTATGCTTTCTTCTCTCAATGATTTTCTCTATAAAAATATTTTTACACCGACAGGTCTTAAAGGGTATGAAGGGTTCGAAGATAATTTGAAAGCAGCTCATGCTATAAATACAAATGCTATTTCAAATCTTACTAAAGAAAACAGACAAAAACTCATAGGAATGTTTCTGCAGGAGAAACGATTAAAAGAATATTTTGAAGCATATTTTTTAAAATACCGCAGTGAGCTTGCATTGTCGCCGGAAGAAGAGAATCTTTATTCCGATGATTTAGTTATGAGCGGTGCGGTTATTACTAGGGAACTCTTTGAATCTTTGAATCACGAAAAAAGAAAAACGTACTTGGAAAATATTATGCGTTTCAATGATGAAGAAAAAAGAGTACGGATAGAAAATGACGGCGGAATGACCTATATTCTCTGCGGTTCAGCCTATGATAAGGTCTATGCTCCAAAAAATAAAGGGCCGTCTTATATTCAAAAACAGCTTGCACGCACGGCCCCTTCAATGCACTCAAATGTAATTCTTGTGTTTCCTGAGAAAAAACTTTTTACAGAATATTCAGTAATTGCATTTGAAAAAAGCAATGTGATTCTTTTTAATAACATTACATCAGTGCTCTTTGTGAGCGAACATGTCCGTGTGCCTTATGCTTCTATAAGTTTTTACGGAGAAAATTTTAGGCTGGGAAATTTCGCCTATACGGAAGCCTTAGTGCGTTCAGTATTGTATCAGCTGCATCAAGTGTATGCTCGGGAAGATTCCTACGCTCTCGACATTTCACTTGATATAAGCAGCCAGCTTATACAAACAGTTCTTGAAATAATGGACAGGCCTTCTTTGTAAGTGATACACAAACGTATTACATGTTGATGCGTCCTATATAAGATACTACAGTTATGATTAAGGATTTTTAAATGATTATTGACACGCATACACATATATTTCCTGATGCCATTGCACAGAGGGCAATTGCTTCTTTAGCAGAAAAAGCCGGTGATTATACTCCTCATACGGAGGGAACTCTGCAGTCTCTTCTTTCTTCGATGGACGAGGCCGGAATTCATACTTCATGGATAGCAAACATTGCAACAAAACCAAGTCAAACTTCTTCTATTATAACCTGGTCAAAACAAATTGTCAGTGAAAGAATTTTTCCTCTAGGTTCAGTGTATCCGTACAGTGAAACGTGGGAAAAAGATATTTGTGATTTGTACGATGCCGGGTTTAGAGCAATTAAGCTTCATCCATTTTATCAGAACTTTATAATAGATGCTCCAGACTTACATGATTTTTATTCTCTGCTTGAAAAGAAGAGCTTTCTTATCTTGTTTCATGCTGGTTA
>CAZLNE010000002.1:17728-41668 GCA_964560975.1 uncultured Treponema sp.
GATTCTCCGTGGCAGGATCAAAAAAAGCAGGTTGATTTTGTAAAATCATTGGGCTTCCCAAAAGATGAAGAAGCTAAAATATTTTTTAATAATGCTTCATATCTTCAATCTAAATACAGTAGTTTTATATAACATAAGTAACAAAGTAATAATTCATCTAAAAGTATATAGCTTATATAGATATTTATTTGTTTTAGGTTGACTTTAAACTTATAATTATGTATCCATATAGAATGGTAGAAAAACAAAGAGATATGATGATCGGGGGGATTATCAAAAAGATTGAAATTTTGCTCACGGCCAAAAGTAACAGGTATTTGCAGAAGTTCAATATTACATGGTCTCAGGCTCAAATACTACGATATTTGGCAATGCATGCAAGGGCAACAAACACAAAAATAGGTGAGCCTACGGATGTTTTTCAAAAAGATCTTGAGGAATTTTTCGGATTATCAAATCCAACAGTAACCGGTTTATTAAACCGGCTTGAATCAAAGGAACTCGTAAAGCGCGATACCTTTGCACAGGATAGACGATGGAAAAGGCTCATTCTTACTCAAAAGGGTTATGATATTCAAGAGAAATCTTTTGAAGGGTTTTTGAAAATGGAAGCAGAATTGCTTAACTCCTTTTCAAAGGATGATAAACAGGTTTTTGTTACATGTCTTAACACCTTGTATGAATCTCTGGCTAAGGATAAAAATTTTACTTTTTAAAGTCTGTACAGCAGCATAGTCTTATAGTAAGGCTCCTATACAGCAGTGGTTAAAATGAATTCTCACAATGAAAAACGAATAGCACTCTTTGAGACGATGAGCGTTCCCAAGGCTGTATTCACACTTGCACTCCCTACAGTAATGGGGATGATGGTTTCTGTTGTCTACAATATGGTTGACACCTTCTTTGTTGGACAAACAGGAGATTCAAATCAGGTCGCCGCAGTATCGCTCACGATGCCTCTTTTTTTACTTCTTATGGCAATAGGTAATATTTTTGGTATAGGAGGAGGAGCGCATATATCGCGACTTCTCGGTCAAAAAAAATATGCTGAAGTAAAAAAAGTCTCATCAACCTGTTTATATGCAGCTGCTGCTTTCGGCCTAGTAGTAATGGTGTTTTTCCTCGTTTTTATGCCGGAAATATTAAAGATTGCAGGAACAAGTACTGCGACCTACGGCTTTGCACGGGATTATCTCTTTTACATAGCACTTGGCGCTCCTATTGTAGTCTTGGCTGTTGCACTTGGTCAAATTGTCCGTTCTGAAGGTGCCGCAAAAGAAGCTATGAACGGAATGATAGCTGGTACTATTGTAAACATAGTACTGGATCCAATAATGATTTTATGGATGGATATGGGTGTACCAGGAGCTGCTATAGCAACAATAATTGGAAATGCTGTATCAGTTGTAATGTATCTTCTTCATATGCTTAAATCTCATAGTCTTTTAAGTATGAGTCCTAAACAGATAGAAATTCAGTCTCACATTTTAGGACCGGTTTTTGCAATAGGAATTCCTGTTTCAATAGGAAATATTCTTATGAGTGTTTCTAATGTTGTTTTAAATAATTTTGTTTCTTCGTATGGCGACATTGTGATTGCCGGTATGGGAATTTCAGGACGGCTTTTTACCATTGCAATTATGCTTTTTATTGGAATAGGTCAGGGAGTTCAGCCTTTAATAGGATACAATTATGCAAGTAAAAATTATACCCGCATGAATAGAACAATTGTTTTTGCATCAATGCTCTGTGTCATATCTGGAATTGTACTATTAACATTAACCCTGTTATTCGGTAAGTATGCTATAGCCTTGTTTATTGATAACGATGAAGTAATAAAATATGGAACAATGATTATAAGGGCTCAGATGCTTTCCGCGCCTATTCTTGGACTAATGTTTGTATTCGTAAATACCTTTCAAGCTTTTGGTAAGGCGCTTCCTTCTCTCATTCTTACAATATCGAGACAAGGGTTAGTTTTTATTCCTGTACTTTTAATAAGTAATTCATTATTCGGACTTCAAGGAATAATTTATGCTCAGCCTTCTGCTGATATTTTTTCGACAGTGTTATCGGCATTGATGTATGTACTTATTTTTAGATCTATAAAAAAAGAGGTAAAGGAAGATAAAAAGATAGACTAGCTGGACATCTATAGAGTATCTTTAGTATAATGATTTAATTATTTTTTTGGAGGCTCTATGTCAGTTCAACAAAAAACAGTTGTGCGCTCTTTTTCTTCTTCTCTTTTACAATCTGTTATTTTAACAATACTTTTTGCCGCTATTGGTGTTTCACTTCCGGTAGTTTTTCATCTTTTAGGAATTGCAGCAATCAGTTTTTCTCCCATGCATTTTCCTGTTCTGCTAGCATCTATGCTTCTTGGTCCAATTTCAGGAATTATTGTAGGTATTAGTTCTGTTCTTTTTTCTATGCTATTTACAGGCATGCCCGTATTATTTCCTACCGGTATAGCAATGCTTTTTGAGTTAGCAGCATACGGACTTGTTGTTTCACTTGCTCAGAAAAAACTTTTTGCACATAAACAAACTTATACTGTCTTTCTTGCAAGTCTTATTATTGCAATGATCGCCGGCCGGGCAGTTCACGGCATAGTGCAGTTTACTCTAACTTTATTCTCTTCTTCTGAGTATTCCTTTATGAAATTTTTGAACTCCTGCTTCGTTGTAACCTATCCTGGTATCTTACTTCAATTAACCCTTCTACCTATTATCGCTTTCATTGTTAGTAAAACAGAGTTTCTTGCTGATAAACGAAAGTAGCACAATCCATAAAAAGGTGCAATAAATTTAAGTTAGAAGTTCTTTTAGTTTTTTTGCATTAACTGCAGCAGCGCCTCCAGGATGATTATTAAAAAAAATCTGAACGAGGCGCGCCTTTGTTTTTAAGAACTTTATTACAGGGATAGTATTTTCAAGTTCTTTTACTGAATATAAATAATTGTACCTGCTTGAGCCGTTTTGTTCGCTCGCAGTATACCATGATTGTGCATTCCTTCCATGAAACCGTAAGTACGCTGTATTACCAGTTACAACAGGGTGAAAACCGGGCAGATGGTAGAGTTCCGGCATGTCGACAATGCAAATTCCTATTCCCCTTTTGTCCAAACCCTCATACACACGATCTATCATCCATTCTTTATGACGAAATTCTACAATAACGGGGAGCGGCGCAAGTTCTTTTATAAGCGAATCGAGATACAGCCTATTGTCCTGGGTGTAATGAAAGGATTGCGGAAACTGGAAAAGAACACTTGTAAGGCGATCTCTTTCGAGAAGAGGACGAAGTGCATTTTTAAAACAGGCTGCGTCCTCCTTCCATTGAGCGGTAATTTCGTGCGTTAAACTTTTATGAGCTTTGATACTAAATACCAAGGGTCTATCTGTTTTTGTTATGAGTTCACGTATCCCTTTTTCACCCGGCATCTTGTAATAGGTGTAGTTTAACTCCACCGCAGAAAAAAATTGTGCATAATAATCGAGAAAAGCGTTTCTTTGTAGTTCTTTCGGATAAAATACATCCTTCCATTCAGGATAGTCGTATCCGCTTGTTCCTATTACTATACTTACGTTTCCCGTTTGAATATTTTCCATAGGCTTACCATACTCTTGGAACTGAATTAATCTGCGTTGTGTAATTTGGCGATAAAAAATCGCGCTTCATGTGCCACTGAGCGTATTGCCCGTCCGGTGTAAAATCCTTTACTGCGTTGCGGCTTCCCGGATGCAGACAAAGGCGTCCGTATTTTTTATTTATTTGATCACAGGCTGTCATGACTGCATCGTGCTTTTTTTTATCCATGATAATAGTGTCTTCAAATAAATCTCCTTGAACCTGGTTATCAGCTTCAAGTCCCAGAAGATTTACCATGACCTTTCTGTATTTATAGCCTTCCCGGTAAATGCTCCTTAGAATTTCGGTTCCTGCAGCAAGAATTTCAGGCAAAAAACTTGTTGCGTGATTAAATTGAGCAGTTGCGCCGTTAAAATACTCCTCATCTTTTTTATCTCTGTCGTATTGTCGGCCTGTCATAAGATAGATAGATAGGTATGTGCAGACAGATTTTTCGTTCCGCATTCTGTAAACGGCAAGCTGGGTGTATTCAGCAAGTGCTGTTTCCAGTTGTATAAGATCTGTAACTCCTTGTGCAAAGCTTTTTGAGGTTGTTATGTTTTGCCTTATTTCTCTATTTATGAAGTCAATAGTACAAATTCCGTTGAGTTCCTGCACAGTTTTCATACCTTGAATGGTAAGCAGTTTCTTTGCCTTGTCAAGGCTCATGTTTTTTAAGTCAAAGGCTGTACGTATGCCGTGGCGTGCAAGTGTTCTGGTTTTAGAATAACCTATTCCCCAAATTTCTGAAGTTTCAATGTGCTTAAGCTCTTGTTCTTTATCCAGGCTGTCCCAAAAACACACACCTCCTCTTGTTTTTGCAAGTTTATTGCACAGTTTTGCAAGTGTTTTTGTAGGGGCTATGCCGACAGAAACAGGCATGTGAATGTTCTGCATAGTAAGCTGTTTTAGCTCCATACCTAACTGATAAAAATCTATATTAGTCCAGTCCGGAAAAAATAAAAAACTTTCATCGATTGAATAAATTTCTATTTCCGGTGCAAAGGCTGAATAAAGAATATTTAGACGGGTGGAAATATCTGCATAGAGTGTGTAATTTGAGCTGAATACCTGTACACCCCATGCCCTCAAGCGGTCACGAACGGTAAAATAGGTGTCGCCTCTTTTGAGCCCGAGGTTTTTACATTCCTGATTGAGCGCTATAATTACGCCGTCGTTGTTTGAGAGAACGGCAATAGGCTTATTGTCGAGATCCGGTCGGAAGAGGCATTCGCAGGCCGCATAAAAACTGTTCGCATCAACATGAAAAATCATACAAGCCGCACTACCGCTTTTACACAGCCGAATATTTCAGTACACCGGTAGTGATTATTGAATCTGGTGTAATAAAAAACCTTATTTTTGTCTTTTTTGGAAAGTATTAAACGGACGCACACAAAGATATTTTCATGTTTTACGACGGCAAGCGAGCCGTCTGCGGGCAGTTTTGAACAGTCAACAACAAGATAATCACCCTGCTCAATGCTTTCATCTTTTTGAGGTTCGCCTTCGTATTTCATGATAAAAGATGCAGCAGGGTTTTTTATGAGAAGAGAGTTCAAATCTATGGGTTTTTCCTCATAGCCTTGTGCAGGTGAGGGGAAGCCTGTTGTATTCATACTTATACTATACAACAGTATAGTATAAAAATCAATAGAAAACTGCCGTGTTTTACCACGGCAGTGTACTGTGATTGAGGGCTAGAAATTAATCAAACTCTTATCGTAGTCGTCCGGTGCAGCATAACCCAGAAGGTTAATTACAGTTGCTGCAAGACTTGAAATTCCAAGACCTTCGTTAAGTTCTTTTTTATATTCGCCCTTATATTCAGGGTCGTAAATGATGCCTGGAACAGGATTTAACGAGTGTGAAGTTTTTGCTTTGGGAGTCCCGTCTTCTTTTAAGGAAACATCGCCTGATTTTTTATTGTGCTCGTACATATCGTCAGAGTTTCCGTGATCAGCACTAAGAATAAGAATACCGCCTGCTTTATCGACAGCCTTTCTTATTCGTCCTAGCTGAAGGTCCATAGCTTCCATTGAGCAAACAACAGCATTGAAAATACCGGTATGGCCTACCATGTCTCCATTTGGAAAATTAAGACGGATATGATCATACTTGCCGCTTTCGATTGCCTGCAGAACATAATCGGTAATTTCTGCGCATTTCATCCAGGGGCGCTGCTCAAATGGTACTACATCGCTTTTAATTTCGACATAGTTTTCAAGTTTCTCATCAAATTTCCCAAGCTTGTTTCCATTGAAGAAGTACGTTACGTGTCCATACTTTTGTGTTTCGCTTATAGCTAAGGTTTTTATACCAGTCTTAACAAGATATTCACCCATAGTTCTATCGATTGCAGGAGGTGTAACCAGGTAATTTGCAGGAATATGAAGATCTCCGTCATATTCCATCATGCCTGCATATTCAACAGCAGGAACCCTTTTTCGTTCAAAGTAGGGGAATTCAGCATCAGGTTTAGTTTCGAAGGCTGCTGTCATTTCTAGAGCGCGGTCACCGCGGAAGTTAAAGTAAATAACGCTGTCGCCGTCGTTTATAGTTCCAACCGGTTTTCCATCAGTACCAGCAATAACGAATTCTTTTAAGTCCTGATCAATAATACCTGGAATTTCTTTGCGGTATGTGAGTACGGCTTCTTCTGCACTTGCAAATTTTCGTCCTTCACCGAGAATGTGACATTTCCATCCGCGGTCTACCATTGACCAGTCTGCATTATAGCGGTCCATGGTAAGGTACATGCGTCCGCCTCCGGAAGCAATTTTATAGTCAAAACCTGCTTTAGTGAATTCAGATAGAAACTGCTCAAACGGCTGAATATAGTCGAGTGCACTGGTTTCACCGACATCGCGTCCGTCAATAATTGTGTGTACACGAATTTTTTTGATTCCCTCTTTTTGAGCTTGTAAAATCATTGCCTTAAGATGATCAATGTGAGAGTGTACATTTCCGTCTGACAGAAGACCTATAAAATGAAGAGTGCTTGATTTTTCTTTGACATTGGAAGTTAATTTTTTCCAGGTTGCTCCTGTAAACATCGCTCCAGTTTCGATAGAGGTTGAAACAAGTTTGGCACCCTGTGAAAAAACACGGCCGCAGCCTATAGCGTTGTGTCCTACCTCACTGTTTCCCATATCTTCATCAGAAGGGAGTCCTACTGCTTTTCCATGAGCCTTAAGCTTTGTGGAAAATCCTGCATTACGAATTGAATCGAGATGAGCCATGCGGGCTGCCTGAACTGCGTCTCCCTCTTTGTATTTACCATATCCTACACCGTCCATAATAACGAGGACTACAGGTCCTTTGCGACCCTTCCATGCAGAATTTTTCTTTAATGATTCCATAATAACTCCTACTATGAGTATAACTAAATTAGTGATGATTTTCAACGGGGAAAAAAAACTTACTTAAGACTTATTCATCAGTACTAATAAAGGGAACCGATTTTTCACTCGTAAAATAACGGAAATTATACACAACCTGGTTTTTACCGTTGTTTTTTCCCTTCATAAGCTGCGTATCTGCTTCTATGAGCATTTCTTTTATAGTACTGCAGCCCTTTGAAGAAGCTAATCCAAAGGTTAAGGTAATAGACATTGTTTTACCATCATATACAAAGTTGTTATTTGCAATGGTTTTACGAATTTCTTCAACATCTTGAACTACATCTGGAGAACTTCGCGGAAAAAGAAGCACAAATTCCTCTCCGCCCCAGCGGCCAAGTTTAACGTTTGCAGGAATCATGTCGTGAATAATTTGAGAAGTATCGTGCAAAACCAAGTCTCCACAATCATGCCCATAGGAATCGTTTAAGTTCTTAAAATTATCAATATCAAAAATACAGATACAATAATCACTGTTATATAGTTCCTTTCTATCTTGATAAACATGAAAGTGTTCCCAAAGCCTGCGGCGGTTTATCAGTTTGGTCAGGGAATCATGATTTGCTATATAAATAAGAGCATCTTCTGTTTCTTTACTTTTCCTCTCTGCTACACGGATATCATGTTCGAGCTTTATACAGATATAAATCATTGCAATAAGAATTCCAAATAGGCTAAACAGCTTATGTATAAAGTAAAAAATATCAGGTGCCGGAAGGGGATATAGTGGAAAAAAAACTACGAAAATAACACTTAACATGAGCGGAGGAATGGATAAGACCGGATACAGCCATTTGGGATGAGGAATATTGAAGGTAAAAAGAAAGACGGTTGGAACCATTCCAAGACTAAAAAATTCCAGTCCGGCACTGGCACGCATAATAACTGCGGCTTCTATACAATAGGTCAGTATAATAATATATTCAAGTAAAAATACTAAAAGCTCCGGAAGTTTTGAGTAAAAAATGAGAATGAATATATATAGGGTAATACTGATAAAGCTTGTAAAAAAAAGCAGATTAACTTTGTAATGAGCAAAAAGAAAAACAAGCATTATGTGAATTATTAAACATGCTGCTGCCAGTGCAAAAGGAGCTTGTTTAAGTTTTTGAGTAAAACCTTTTACACCAGTCCTCTTCCTTTTATCCGTATTAAACCTCCAGTGAAGCAAGCCTCTTCTCTGCCCAACGTACATATATTTTCCAAAGAAGAATATCTCCAATAAGTATAACACAGGATAGTAAAATAAGGGTAATCATAGTCTTTTTTAAGATAAAAATTGCACATAGAGCAAGAATTAGGAGCACTCCCGAAGTAACAAAAAAAGATAAAACTGCGTTTAAATTCTGCTTAAATGCTGCAACCGGGGTTTCCCAATTAAGTTTTGGACGGATAGTATCAATCCAAAGATCCAGTAAATGGAGTAAAAAACAAAGAGACATAGAAAGAATCACGGTAGAGCTCATTATTAGTATAATGGCAGATTTTGAAAGATATAATTCTTTAAATTGCAGAATGTAAAAAGAAGGAATACCGATGAGTAAGAGTGCAAACACGGCGTAAACCATTGCGTGTACAATTTTTGCGGATAGAAGGGTTTTTGTTGGAATAGGAAGAGCTTTTAATACCGCCAATCCTTTTCCTTCGCGAGAAAATGCCGTAGCGCTTATACTTGTAGATGTTCCCATAAACACTATGACAGCTGAAAGTGCACAGGTAATAATAAAGTACAAAAGCTGTAAAGTGCTTTCAGAAAAGTTTTCTATACCGAAGCTGCTGAATGTTGTGTGCAAATTTTGTAATCCGCCGTTGGGAGATGTTCCTAATATTGATAATGCCATGACAATCGGTAATATAATAATAACAAAGGGTCCATTAAAGAAAAAGGATGGTTCTTTAAAGACGGTAAGAATATCGCGCTTACATACAGCCCAAAAAAGAGGTGTTGACTTAATATCAGTTGATAAAAATTCTTTCGCTTCCTCTTTGTTCATTTTTTTAGATTTTTCTTCATTAAAACCAATAATGCTTTTTACATAGGGTTTCGACAATAGAATAATGCTTACATATGCAAGCAAAGACGGAATAATGAGCAATAAAAGAATTGGAATGAAAGATGCAAAATTATTTTCGGTGATTGCGCTGACATACCATTGTGCCGGCGGATAAAAAGATGCAATCGTATGAACAATATCGAAACTTCCTGATTCATAGAGTTCAAGAATGTATGCGCTGTCATTTAAGCTTTGAAGTGATCTTTGATACAATAAGTTAAAGCCTAATATTGCAGCAATAAAAACAACAGAACTTATAACAGTTAAAACCTTTTTGTTTATAACACTTTTGCCTGTGTTGAAAATTATAACTAGAAGAATAAAGGTGATGGTAACAGGAATAAGAGGCAGTGTGAGCGAGCCGATAATTGCTGTAAGATAAAAAATAGGAGATGTTAGCAGCCCTTCATAAAATCCATAGATGCCGGAACCTAAAAGCAAAATTGCAGCGCCGAGTAAAAGTTCAATACTATAAATTTGCAGAAATTTTGCAGTAAAAAGTGATCGTGGGGTAAGCGGCAGGGCGAGCAGATTTTCTTCTGTTGCATTTGTAACATAGGTGCTTAATGCCTGTAAAAATCCAAACAGCAGTGTTATGAAGGTTGCCGCTATTGCTAAAAAGAGAAGTACAAAGTTTTGTATTCCGGCTCCTTTAAATGTTGCATATAAGCTTGTTACGTTAAAATATATCATGCCTCCGAACACAATAGCTATATAGAGAAAAAGTGCAATGTAAGCAATACTTTTTCCGGCTTGTTTTCCGCCTTTTCGAAAGTTTTCAAAAAACTCTTTCAGAGAAAAACTGTTATCTAAAAAGAGTTTGAATAATTTCAGGGTAACTTTCATACATTACTCCTGTATTGTTTTTTGAGAGGATTTAGCTTCGACAAGTTCCAGAAAAATATCTTCAAGACTCATTGTGCTGTCTTTCTTTTTCAGTTCTTCCATGGTGCCCACGAAAATAAGTTTGCCTTTTTTGATTATGCCAATTCTGTCACAAAGTTTTTCCGCTACTTCCATAACGTGGGTTGAAAAGAAAACTGTTTTTCCTTCTTTTGCCCTTGACCTCATAAGGTCTTTAAGATTGAAGGCAGCTTCAGGATCAAGTCCAACCATTGGTTCATCAAGTATCCAGTTTTGCGGGTCAGATAGTAAACTTGCTGTTAAAAAAAGTTTTTGTTTCATTCCATGAGAAAAACTAGATATTTTATTGTTCAATACGTCTGATATTTCAAACATCTGGCTGTAGTAGGATATTCTATTTTTTCTGTCTTCTATTGGTATTCCGTATACATCACCTATGAAATTAAGATATTCACTGGCTTTGAGTTTTGAAAACATTTCCGGAGTGTCTGGAACGAATGAGAATTTCCGTTTTGCTTCTAATGGGGAATCCTTGAGTGATATACCATCGATCGCAATAGTGCCGGAATCTGGAGACAGGATGCCGGTAAGCAGTTTAATAGTCGTGGTTTTTCCGGCCCCATTTGGTCCCAGAAAGCCAAAAATCTCGCCGTTATTAATTGTTAATGAAATTTCATCGACAGCCTTTACCGCAGATTTTGCATAAGACTTTGACACTGATTGTAATTCAAACATTTATCACATCCCTTTAATTGAAGAGTATTCTCAAAATGATATACCTTGTTATCCGGCTTGTCAATTATTTTATGTTAATGGTATGCAGCATCTTTTTGTACTTGATTCTTTTACTGTCACGTGCTAGTATGCACCCGATTACCGGGGTGTGAAAGCGTGCTTTTAAGATGCTTTCTCTGAGATTATACCCGCTGAACACCGCATGGTGTTCTTAACCTGATCCGGATAATACCGGCGGAGGAAAGTAATGAAGTCACGTTTTATTACAATCATTACAATTCTATTTTTCTCTTTGGCTGCTGTGTTCCTATTTTTAGGATGCAGTAAATCGACAAAAGTTACTCCTGAACGATTAAAAGAAGTTGTCGTATATACGTATGATTCTTTTATATCCGAGTGGGGGCCTGGACCAGCGCTTATTGAAGCCTTTGAAAAACAAAGCGGATACACCCTGACGTTCATTGCAGTAGGAGACGGGGGACAGGTTTTGTCCCACGCAATTCTTGAAAAGGATAATCCTCAATCTGATGTTCTCGTCGGGCTCGATAACCAGCTCGTTGAGGAGGCCCGTAAGAGAGATATCTTAACTCCATATAAACCTCTTAATGCTGAAAGCCTTATTCCTGAAAAATTATGGCTTGCAGATGACTGGCTTCTTTCTCCCTATGACTGGAGTAACTTCGCTTTTATTTATGATACTCAATCTACTGTGAGAGAACCTATGTCGCTCGAGGATCTTACGAGTGAAGACTATGTTAAAAAAATTATTCTTATGGACCCTCGAACAAGCACACCCGGGCTTGGTTTTGTTTCCTGGACACTTAGTGTCTACGGCGACAACTATCTTGATTATTGGAAACGTTTGAAGCCGAATATTTTAACCATGGCGCCAGGCTGGGATACAGGATACGGACTTTTTACCTCAGGTGAAGCTCCGCTTGTTATAAGCTACACAACGAGTCCTGCGTATCATCTTGAATATGAGGATACAAGACGCTACAAGGCTCTCATTTTTAATGAAGGACATGCGTATCAAATAGAAGGAGCAGGGTTGGTAAAAGGCGCTGTAAATGGAAAAGGCGGAAAAGCTTTTTTAGATTTTCTCATATCTAAAGAAGCACAGGACTTTATACCTCTGCTTCAATGGATGTATCCGGTAAATAGCGAAGTAGTACTTCCTCCGTCATTTGATGCGGCACCTAAGGCTGAAAAAAACTTGGAAGCCGATTCTGCAAAGGTTTTGGAAGCTTCTCAAAAGATTATGAACATGCTTTCACAATAAGTATGGAACAGAGCACACTGCAGATTTTTAGAGCTCTCTCCTTTACCGTGTGGCAGGCATTTTTATCCATGCTTATAGCACTTGTGGTCGGGCTTTGTGCATCATATTACGCGGCGAAAAAAAAATCTCTTTTCGCCCGTTTTCTCTCTTCGCTTTCTGCAGTGCCGCTTTGTGTACCTCCTCTTTTAGTGGCACTCGGCTTTGTTCTTTTTTATGGAATAAATGGAACCGCTAACCGTTTTCTAGTTTCCATGTTTTCATTAAAAGAAAGTCCCCTATCATTTTTGTATTCATTTAGCGGCATCATCATAGCTCACGGATTTTACAATTTTCCTCTCGTAATGAGAAGCTGTGCCGATGTCTGGGAATCTTTACCGGAAGAAGAAGAACAGGCTGCAGGCCTCCTCGGTGCTTCTAAGTTTAGAATATTCCGCACGATTACACTGTATCAGCTTTCAAGTCCTATAGCCTCTTCATGTATTCTCGTTTTTTTGTATTGTTTTTTCAGCTTCATCATTGTACTTTTATTCGGTTCTGTAGGCGGAACAACCATAGAAGTGGAAGTGTACCGCGCAGCACGCATTACGATGAATTATACATATGCAGGAATACTCGCATCGATTGAAACTATATCAGCACTTTTTATGGTGTACCTTTACAGTATTATTGAAAAACGGGGAAGCAAGAGTACCGGTAATAAAACGATGACCCGTGTAAAAACTCCTATAAAAACTCTTGATGAAAAAGTTTTTGCCTTTTTCCTTTTTGGTTTAATTTTTCTTTTTTTTCTTGCTCCGTTTTTTTCAATTCCTCTTAAGGCTTTAACATCATCATCAAGTTTTGCAACTCTTTTTTCGAGAAAAGGTTTTTATACAGCTTTATACACAACGGCTGTGACAGCCTGCTCAACAGCCTTTTTATCAACAGTTATAGGATTTTCCTTTGCTCTTGTCTGCAGGCTTATAGACCCTTTCAAGAAAAATATAATTTTCCGCATCATTCCGCTTTTGCCGATTGCCCTATCTTCAATCGTACTCGGCTTTGTATTAATTCTCATTCTCAATGCTCTTAGGTTAAAAGCAAATCTTGGAGTGTTAATTCTCTCTCAAACATTGCTGATATGGCCCTTTGCCTACAGACAAATTTTAGCTCACATGGATAGAATCCCGCTTTGCATCGATGAAGCTTCTTCTTTACTATCTCCCCGGTTTTTTTCGAGAGTTAATCTGGTTTATCTTCCTTTGTGCTCACGCGGCCTTATTTCCGCCTTTGCTTTTTGCTTTGCAATAAGTGCAGGGGATGCAAGTTTGCCCCTTGTTCTGGCCATACCGCGAAGTGAAACCCTTGCTCTTTTTACCTATAGACTTGCAGGGTCGTACCGCTTTGCAGAAGCCTGTGCATGCGGGAGCATATTGATGGTTCTAAGTATGATAGTTTTTTTTATTGGCGATACGTTCGGTGACAGGAGGACTGTATGAAGTATTTTTCGGCACAAAAATTATATAAGGCATGGGATTCTGTTACCGTTGATGTCTCCTTTGAACTTGAAAAATCATTGATGCTAGCTATCGCTGGAAAGTCAGGAAGCGGCAAGTCTACTGTTCTTAGAATAATTGCGGGTTTAACAGCTCAAGCCTCATACAGCAGGCTTGTTCTCGATGGAGTTGATATAGGAAAGCTCCCGCCTGGGAAAAGGGGTGTTGGTATGGTATTTCAACAGCATGCACTGTTCCCTCATATGCGCCTTGATGATAATGTCTCCTACGGTCTTGTGAGCAGGGGGATGAGGACAAAAGAAGCCCGTCTAAGGGCATCACAAATGCTTGAGCGTTTTGGTTTATCAGGTTTCGCGCACCGGTATCCTGCATCCCTTTCAGGTGGAGAGGCTCAGCGTGTGTCTCTTGCACGAACTCTCATTATAGAACCAAAGTTAGTTCTTTTTGATGAGCCGCTTTCTTCCCTCGATGCGCCGCTGCGAAAGTCCTTAGCCCTTGATATTAGAGAAAGGCAAAAAGAACTTGGTTTTACAGGAATTTTAGTTACTCACGATATAGCAGAAGTAAAAACAATGAGCGATGTCGTTCTTGTCATGAAGGACGGTAAACAGACTTGGACAGGAAATCCTGAAGATTTTACTGAATCTCTGCTTGTATAAACTGCTCCTGCTTCATTGTCTCAAAATAACCAAGCAGAATGTCTTTTTGCTCTGAAATATTAAAGGACTTTAAAAGTTTTGTTCTAAGATGGTGGCCAAAAGAAAAGTTATTGCAATAGTAAGCTATAAATCTCTGCATTCTTGTTTCTCTAAACTCAGGCGGTTGAAACTCATCAAGTTTTTGAGAGAAAAAACAAAACAGCTCATATAAGTCTACTGTGAAAGCTGCATCGTTCCGTAGTTCTGCAAAAATCCACGGTTTTTGAATAGCGCTTCTTCCGATCATAAATCCGTCTGCACTGGGTGCGATCATCCTTTTTTCCTGTAGTGATGTATAACTGGAAATATCGCCGTTACCAATAACGCTTATATGAGATCCGTGTTTTGAGTGCAAATAAGCGGCAAGTTCTTCTACATACTTCCATTGCGCAGGGCGTCCGTAGTTTTGGCGTTTTGTTCTCGGATGCAGAACAAGACGGTTTACGCCTTCGCCAACAAGCATATCAGAAAAGGAGCATAGACCCCCCATGGTAAAGTTTTCATCGCCAAGTCTTATTTTTACACTGAGTCTTGTACAGCTGCCCATTGTATCCATTTGCTTACGGACAGCCTTAACCAAGCTTTGTGTTTCCTGTTTATCTTTGAGCATCCATGAAATTCCCGCACCTTGTTTATAAATTGCGGGGGCAGAACATCCCATATTCAAATCTATGCCTATTCCTCCCAGATTCTGAATACGGCTTACGGCTTCAACTATGGGTTTTTCGTATGAATCGGTGAGCTGCCAAACGATTTTTTGAGGTTCGGGACCATTTAATAGGTAGTATTTTTCAAAGCGTCCGTTAGTATTGAGTGAGGAAGCGTGAATCATCTCAGTGTAATATTCAGTGCATCCTCCGAATTTATATATGAGATGCCTGAATCCTTCATGGCTTAATGTTGCCATTGGTGCAAAAATGAGTGTCATGGGCTATATTCTAGCATAAATACTATAAAAAGTGATGCTTTGGTTGACATTCTTTACGGTATTTGCTAGTATTGTACTTCAATTAGGTACGGTAATTTTTTATATTTTTATAGGTAGGTCTTATATGTCAAGAAGATGCGATATTTGCGGCAAAGGTACTCAAAGCGGAAATAGTGTAAGTAAATCATATAATCATACACGCCGAACTTGGAAGCCGAATCTCGTAGAAGTAAAAACAGAAATCGGTGGAACAGCAATGACTTTAAAACTTTGTACACGCTGCCTCAGAAGCGGTTATGTAACAAAAAAGGTCTAGTAAATCTTCTCCTTAAATGAAACGCCCTTTTTGTGGGGCGTTTTTTTATTTTAAATAGCAGTATTGAATACATTATGTAGAATTCTTATAAGCTTTGACTGAAAATTTTTTCCAATTTTTCAGGTGTATCAGAAAAGCAGACACCATAAGAGTATATTCCATTAATCTGGTGATTAACCCAGGTTATGTTCCCTTCTATAGTAAAGTGCTTGTCTCCCATGTTCATTGTTGTATCCTTACTCTTGAATGCTAGAATTAAGGGAGTATCTATATGATAACTTTGTTTTGATTCGAACTGAAAGCCTCCGACCGAAATATTCTTTGTTTTAATGCTTGAAAGGAGTTCACTCGAGTTTTTTCCAACAATATCAACTTCCCATTCTTGAGGAAATCGCCAAAACCGTCTTCTTTCAGGCGGTGCTTCACAGGTTTTACGTTTTCCGGTAAATTTTGCTTCGTACAAGGCTTTATCTGCTACACGTACGAGTGATGTAATATCCTGGGCGCAGGCAGGGTAGGATGCTGTTCCTGCAGAAAAGCTGATTCCATTCTCTTTGAAAAAAACCGACATATTGACAGCGTTTCTTATTCGCTCAGTAAGGTAAAATGCACCTGCAGAATCGGTTTCAGGAAGAATGATTATAAATTCCTCGCCGCCGTATCTGCAGATAATATCTTCTTCACGTATTGTAGTTTTTATTAGTGACGCAAGTTCAACAAGTACAAGATCTCCAAATTGATGACCTTTAGTATCATTTACTTTTTTAAAGTCATCCAAATCTAGAATACATAACGAAAACGATTTATTATAGCGTTCACAGCGGTTAAACTCTTTTTTAAGCACAATATCCATGTATCGCCGGTTAAATACATTGGTAAGACTGTCAACCATAGCAAGTTTTTCTGTTTGCTTTAATACATGAATTTCTATGAGTATGGGAGAATTAAGCCAGTGTTCTTTGCCTGTAAAATAATCAACTATGGCAACGTGCACATTTACGGCTCTTGAAAGCTTCTTTTCAAGAATAGATGCACATTCTAGAATATTTTTCCAATGCTGTTCTGCTTCTTCTTCTGTAAAATCTAAATGTACAAATTTTTCCAGAAGGCTTGAAAATGTAGTATTACAGGTACAACTTAAATCTTCTTCGTAATACGGTCCAGATTTGATAAAATTAATTACTCTTCCATAGAGCTCTGCTTGATGCTGGTGTAATGACATGAAATCCTCGAAAGAAATACATTATTCTTATATATTATTATAACCTCCGTATTTTCCATTTGCAAGTATTCTAAAGGTAATTTTACTTTATTATTTGATTTAATAATGCTATAATTCTATATTCAGGAGTTGCATCGTGGCTAAAAAGCAATTTTATATACATACTTCATTAATTCCAATGGGAATTCTCTGTGTATTTCAACTGATAATTCCTATACTGTGTTTATTACTCAATTGTCCTCCTCTATTTATAGTCATAATAACAGTGTGCTGTTTTATTGTTTTAATTGCACTGTATGCATTATTTATTTCTAAACCTATTCAGCATTTGAAATCATATATTGCAAGTGTATCAGAGGGTGATTTTTCTGTAAAATGTTCAATTACACCTCTTTTTGCCGATTTAAAACAGATAGAAACTCTTCTAAACGATTTTATTGGAAAAACTCTTAATAATTTAATTATGGTTTTAAAAATACAAATTCTTGAAACACAGGAATCTTCGAGTATATTTGTGCAGGAAGTTCAAAATGCGGTAACAGAATCATCTCGAATTTCTCTTGGTGCCGGATATATTTGTGAAAGGGTTGAAAATCTTGAAAAAAGCATTCAAGAACTGCTGAAAGAAAGTAAGAGAGTTGATAATAGTATCAATTCATACAAGAAAACAGTTAGCGATCAGTCGCATCTGATAGATGAAACTGATAAAATTCTTGAAGGTATTATTAAATCGCTCGATAAATCAGTACTTGAGCTTGACGAACGAAAAATGCTTTCTGAGGAGCTTGAATCTATTACAGACGATTGTTCTGTGAAAGTCCTAAAAACGAACGAAGATGTAGCAAAAATTGCGGAGGGGGTAGGCTTACTCCAGCAGACGATACAAATCATTGCTTCAATAGCAAATAGAACTAATTTATTAGCCATGAATGCAGCTATAGAAGCAGCTCATGCAGGGGATGCAGGACAGGGTTTTGCGGTTGTTGCAGATGAAATCAGAGTTCTTTCAGAAACTACTTCTCAGCAGGTTAGGACTATATCCAGTTCACTAAGAAATATGACGCAGCTTATAAGTAAGGCTGTTGATACAAGTGCAAAGGCCGGCTCTTCGTTCATAAAGATTAGACCGCAAATTGAAAGCTTTTTAAGTCTCTTCGATGAGGTCATGGAAAAATATAGAAAAACAAGTAAAGAAATATCCGATGTAAACAGAAAGTTTAATACTATAAAGATCCTTGAAACAGAAATTAACGGAGAACTGGCAATTATTGGATCCAGCATTCATAACAATGAAACTAATATTTCTGAAATTGCTGATAATAATCTGGAAATTAAAGCCATTATCGATCAAAATTCAAAGGAAGCTTTCCTTATGAATAAGGCACAGGCACCAATTTATAGTAATGCGGTAAACAGCAGCAAGAAGCTTGAAAAAATTCGAAAGCATCTTGATGTGTTCCGCCTGCCTAAGGTTGATAAAGCGGTTTGGAAGGCAGATCGAAGCGAATTGTGGCAGCTGCTCGATGCCTTGTTTGATTATCTTGATTGGACAGTAAATTTGCTTCGCTACATACAAGCTGAAACCAAAGAGGAGAGGGAAGCCTTCGTGCTTAACTCAGACGTGTTTGAACAATGGTTTCAAACGACCGCAAAGGTACGGTATGGTGAAATTCCCTTTACTTGTATAATAATGAATACATATAGTGAAGTTGTGGAAAAAGCGTCTATTATTGTACGCCTTAGTGATGCAGGCAAGGTTAATGAGGCCTCTATAGAATATTCAGAAGTTTTAGAACTTTCAAGAACAATTGCGGTCTGCATGAATGAATTGAAAAGAATCCTTGTAAAGAATTTAGGCAAAAACACAATCAGTTATTCGCAGGTTGAAGTCGATGAATTTATTGCTGCTATACATACAAAGAGACCGAGTCACCTGAAAATGTGCGTTGAAGAAATGCGCCTGAATAAGGAGCACATGGCAGAAACCGCAGCTTTGCAGGGAAAAAGAGGTACATTTTTAAAGGATGAGGAACTGCAGGAACTTACTGGAGACGATGATCTTATTCCTTTAGATGAAGGTCCCGGTGTATCAGACAATAAAGAAGATGATGTCGATTTTGAAGAAATAAACATTGATTCGTTTTAACAGTTGTTACTAGTAAGAATGAGTCCGTCATATGCAGCTTCTATAAAAAAATCACCTTTACTCTTACCGGCAAGATACTTGTTTATTTCTTCATGAGAGTAATCGTGACAAATATGTGTTAACCATGTCTTTTTTGCCTTAATTCGGTCTGCATACACAAGAGCTTCATCAAAGGTCAGATGTGTTGTATGCGTCCTAGTCCGTAATCCATCGAGTACCACATGAGAGCAGCCTCTAACTAAATCGATCGAGCTTTCTGGAATATAGTTGCAGTCGGTTAGATATGCAATACGAAAAGTATCTTCTTCAATTAGATATCCTTCGGTTTCTATGTCGCCATGCCGCATAGGAACAGGAATAATACTAAGACTTCCAATATGTAAGGGTGAATTTTTATTGTAATTTTCGACGTTTACCAGATTGAGCCTGGGTTTTCCTCCGCCTTCTTGTGTTGGTTTAAAAATATAGGAAAATCGTTCTTTAATCTCATCTATAGAAACCTTGTTTGCGAATAACTTAAGACTTGGACGTAAGGTTGCGTCGTTTTTCACCCGTGTACAATTATGAGAAAAAATTCTTACATCATCCAGGCCGTGCAGATGATCTGCATGGGTATGTGTTAATAGCACTGCATCAAGTCTTGTAATATTCCAGGTAAGAGCTTGTATTCTAAATTCCGGACCAGTATCTATTACAATACAAGTACCATCTTTACCCTGAATAAAGGCGCTCGTTCTTAATCTCTTGTCTTTTGTGTCTTTTGAGCAACATCTTGGACAGGAACAGCCAATGACGGGTATACCATGACTTGTTCCTGTACCTGTTAAAATCATCTGCATGACAAATATAATAACTAGTGGTATACTTCTAAGTCAAGCAACTTAGGTAATCTATGAAGTAAAATAGTGTCGTATACGGGGTTTTTGTGTCAGAACTAATGGCTGTACTTGATTTTATATTGAATCGCTGCACCGCAAAGGAAATCGATGCCGTAGAAGCTGCAGTTACACGCAGAAGACAGGACCTAGGCGAGCTTTCCATAAATCCTGAGCGGTATGCTAAGACAATGTCTAAAACTATTCACGAGTCTCTTAATATGAGTATTTCCGGCCTTCAAGAAAGTTTAAAAGATTTTGCATGGGATTTAGTAAAAAAAGAAAATCCTTCATTATCAGACAACGAACTGGAACACATTGTTAATCAGATGATCCCCGATATTTTAGCCTCTACACAATCATCGAAGGCAGCTGATGCAATCCGCACTGGAAAGTCCCTGGTTGCGGATGGGAAAATAAGCGGGTTTCCCAAAGAAGCAATGCTTGAGATGGTTTTTCAATTTATAAGCTATAGTAAGGGGACCCTGCCCCCAGAAGAAGACAGGGCTTTGCAAAATGCACTGGGAGACTGGACTCGTTCCTTTTGGAAGTCTTTTCCTCCGGAGCTGCAGGACCTAATTCGTTCATATTTAAAAAATACAATTGATAGTGAGATTTTCCAGCAAGCTTTAATGATACTCTTTTCTTAGAGCTTCAATTTCGTCGCGGATTGCAGCTGCCTGTTCAAACTGAAGCATTTCTGCATGTTCTACCATCTGTTTTTCCAAGGCCTTAATAAGCTGTTTTCTTTGTGATGGAACAAGTATATTAAAGCTGTTCTTTATAACAGAAAGTTCAGTTTGTACTACTTCCTGTTTTTCAATGTTTTGTCTAATAAGAATATCATCAATCGCCTTATTAATAGTTGTTGGTGTGATGCCGTTTTCTTCATTATACTTTTCTTGAATACTTCTTCTACGTTTGGTTTCATCAATTGACTGCTTCATCGCATCACTCATACGGTCAGCATACATAACAACCCTTCCATTTTGGTTGCGCGCCGCTCGTCCGACGATCTGAATTAAACTAGTAGCTGATCGCAAAAAGCCGATCTTATCTGCATCGAGTATTGCAATAAAAGAAACTTCGGGCAGGTCAATACCTTCTCTAAGAAGATTTATTCCGACAAGTACGTCGAATTCCCCTGCACGTAACCCTTTTAAAATTTCGACCCGTTCGATTGTTTCAACTTCTGAGTGAATATAGCGCACCTTAAGATGAAGACTGGTGAGATAGTCCGTAAGGTCTTCTGCCATTTTTTTTGTAAGCGTTAATAAAAGAGACCTTTCATTGCGCTTTATTCTTTCTTTAAGTTCACCATAAATATTTTCCATCTGACCTTCGCTCGGCCTTACTTCAATAATAGGATCCAGAAGACCTGTAGGACGGATGAGCTGTTCAGCAATTTGTGTACTTCGTTCGATCTCTGTTTCACGCGGAGTTGCAGAAACATAGATTACCTGATTCAGCATTGATTCAAATTCTGCAGCTTTTAGCGGACGGTTATCGAGAGCGCTTGGAAGGCGGAATCCGAAGTCTATAAGATTTTTCTTTCGTGAATGGTCGCCCTCATACATTGCCCCAATTTGCGAAATTGTTACGTGTGATTCATCGATGATGCATAAAAAGTCTTTTGGAAAGTAATGAAGGAGGGTTGCAGGAGGTCTGCCTGATTCACGGCCTGATATAGGACCTGAGTAGTTTTCGATTCCGGGGCAGTATCCCATTTCGGTGAGCATTTCGAGGTCGTAGGTGGTTCTTGTTTTAATCCGCTCTGCTTCCAAAACTTTTCCAGTATTCACAAATGTATCATACTGCTGTTTTAGCTCTTCCCTTATTTTATCTGTCGCATTTAAAAGCATGTCGTGCGGAACAACGAAGTGTTTTGCCGGATATATGGTTGTCTCATCGAGCTCTTCAGAGGCTTCACCTTTTAAAGGATCGTAGCGCCTGATTCTTTTTACTTCTTCCCAGTCAAGTTCAATTCTATACGCTTCGCTCATATAAGCTGGAAAGACTTCAAGGACATCACCTCTAATACGGAATTTTCCGCGTTCAAGAATATCGCTGCGTTCGTATTGAAGCGATATAAGCTGATGAGCGAAGCGGCTGGGATTAAGAGACTCTCCTTTCTCAATATGTATTCTCATATCACGATACAGTTCCGGCATACCAAGACCATAGATACAAGATACTGTTGCTATAACAATAACGTCACGACGCTCCATGAGACTGTAGGTTGCTCCAAGCCGCAGACGGTCTATTTCTGCGTTAATTGAAGCATCTTTTTCTATATAGAGGTCGCGTGAGGGAACGTAGGCTTCCGGTTGATAATAATCGTAGTATGATACAAAGTATTCGACTGCATTATTGGGGAAAAAGCTTTTAAACTCGCGGTAAAGCTGGGCTGCAAGCGTTTTATTATGGCTTATAATGAGCGTCGGTTTTTGAATATTCTCTATAACTTTTGCCATGGTAAAGGTTTTACCGGAGCCGGTAACACCTTTTAATGTCTGATACTTATCTCCCCGTATATAACCCTCGGTAAGTTTTTTTATTGCCTGAGGCTGATCGCCTGAGGGCTCAAAGGGGGAAACAACTTTAAACGGCCTCATCTTATTTTCCTTTTTGTGCTAAGGTTACAGGAATGGTCAGGGTTTGTTTGCCTCTTTGGAGGGTAACCTGTATTTTCTCACCCGGTTTTGAGTGTTCAAGGATTGAGTTTAAATCAAGTAACGAAGTAACCTTTGTCCCATTAACTGCAGTTATAACGTCTCCGCCAATATAGAAAACCGATGATAGTCTGTTGTAGCGTACAGCCTCTGTTCCTGCCTTAATTCCTGCTTTCTCTGCATTACCGTTTTTTGTAATTTCTGATACCAGCAGCCCTTGATTTATTGATAATCCTGCATAATTGGACAGAGTACTGTTGAGCTCAACAAAAACAGCCTCGATGGAACCTCTATTCACAACACCGTATTGAATAAGATCTGAAACAATACGTTTAGCAGTATTTACCGGTACTGCAAAGCCAACACCAGCTGAACTGCCGGAGGTCGAATAAATCATTGTATTTATACCTATCATACGTCCTTGAGAATCAAGAAGAGGACCTCCCGAATTTCCTGGATTTATGGCAGTATCAGTTTGAATCATATCTTTAACAATCGCATTTTTATCAATCTGAATAGGACGGCCGAGACTCGAAACAATACCCGTGGTCATGGTGCGGTCAAAACCGAATGGATTTCCAATTGCAATAACCTTTTGTCCCACTTTTAAATTAGTAGAATCGGCAAAACTAATAGTTTTTAACAGCATTCCTGCAGGAGGGGTGAACTTGACAACTGCAATATCAGTTTGATCATCTGAACCGACAAGTGTGCCTTCGTATTGTGTTCCGTCGGAAAGGGAAACGTAAATCTTATATGCGTCTGATATTACGTGACGGTTAGTAACAACATATCCGCGAGTGTCAATGATAGAGCCTGAACCTGCACTTCCCTCTGTAGGGTAGGGCTGAGAAAACCAGCTATAGGTCATAACCTGGGTGTTTATGTTTACAACAGCTTCATTTATTCTTTCATATACAGAAATATTTTGCTGTTCATCTATTGTGTATTGCGAATTAGTATCTACTAGAAAAGGTGACGCAGGAGATGTTTTAAAATCAAAGGTATCCTGTTCTGTATTTGCAGACAGTAAGCTTGTATTTTGTATCTTAGACATAGTAAAGACTGGCGGTTTAACAGTAAAAAGCCAAATACCCAGTGCGATGAGTGCTACTATTAGAGCAGAACAAAAGGAGGAAAGAAATAACTGTTGTCTTGTGTATAATTTCATCATAATCTCCTGTACTAAAGTATAGCAAATAAATGATGGAGTGACTATAAAAAAACTTTCAATGAATATAAAAAAAACTGCCGTTTCAATACCGGCAGTTTTTATAAAATCTTAGTTGCTGGATGTTTCTAGTATGTTATTTTGTTTTTTTTGCTTTTGCTTTAGCAGGTTTAGCGGCAGGTTTTGCTTTAGCAGGTGCTTTAGTTGCAGGTTTAGCGGCAGGCTTTGCAGCGGGTTTTGCTTTTGCAGCAGGCTTTGCAGCAGGTTTTGCTTTTGCAGCAGGCTTTGCTTTTGCGTCGCTTTTATCCTTTCCTGCAGTCTTAGCCAAAGGCTTAGCCGAAGGCTTCGCTGTCTTTGGTTCAGCTTTTGCTGAAGCAACAGTTGTTTTTTTGCCTGCTCCGCGTTCGAGTTTCAATGTCTGAGTTGTTTGATCGCAAACTTCAGATG
>CAZLNE010000002.1:41768-52342 GCA_964560975.1 uncultured Treponema sp.
CCTGCTCCGCGTTCGAGTTTCAATGTCTGAGTTGTTTGATCGCAAACTTCAGATGGTCCGTAGTATTGAATTGCTCCTGGGAATACGAAGCTTGTTTTTAGGGCCCATTCATCGCGGCTCTTTGCAAATGTTTTAAATGGTTTACCATCAAGTTCAACCAAAGCCTTACGGATAACTGGTTTTTTGCTTCCATGCCGCTGTTCCATATTCATCATCATAGTAAGAGGAATACCGCCGGCTGTCCAATCTTTTGCATGCGCAGTTAAATTACGTACAGAGGAAATGTATCCTGTAACACCGCTTGAAATGAGGATAAATGCGGTGAAGCCGAGTGCATAGCAGTAATCTGAATCAAAGTTTGAGGGGAATGCACATCGTCCTTCATAACCGAAGAAGTGTGTATAAGAACTGAATTTTCCTTTATAGGTTCCTTTTTTCTTCATATCAGCAAGTTGAGCTTCTACCATAACAGCAAGGAGTTTTTCTGTATCGATACGTGATACTTGAACGTTTCCATGCGGATCGCGGTCTGCAAGGAATTGATCTGCAATGCTTACCGGGAGGGCATCAAAGGTTTTAAATGAAGAAGGTGTTAAGTTTGATTTTAACCATGCTTTTTTTGCTTCGAAATCTGTAAGCTTATTGAACTCTGCAGCTTTAACTGCCATCTTATCATTTAATTCTGCAATGAGGGTTTTCATTTCAGGAATGAATTCAACAAGACCTTCCGGAATAAGAATTACACCGAAGTTTTCAGCATTTTCGGCTCTCTTTGCAATAACCTTGCAGATATCTTCTGTAACCTGGCGTAAGGTCATTTTTTTTGCTTCAACTTCTTCTGAAATTAAACAGATATTCGGCTGAGTTTGCAGTGCGCATTCAAGTGCAATGTGGCTTGCTGAGCGTCCCATAAGTTTAATAAAGTGCCAGTATTTTTTTGCACTGTTTGCGTCCCGCTGAATATTGCCTATAAGCTCTGAATAAGTTTTAGTTGCTGTATCAAAACCAAAACTTGTTTCGATCTGTGCGTTTTTTAAGTCGCCGTCGATTGTTTTTGGAACACCAATAACGCGTGTACTCATACCAGCTTGAACAAAGTGCTCTGCAAGTAAGGCTGCGTTAGTATTTGAATCATCTCCGCCGATTATAACAATGGCATCGAGCTTCATTTTTTTTGCTGTCTCCATTGAAGCAGCAATTTGTTCCGGAGTTTCAATCTTTGTTCTTCCAGAACCGATAATATCGAATCCGCCTGTGTTGCGGTAATCATCCATTAATTTGTCTTTAATTTCTGTATATTTGCCTTCAATAAGGCCTGAAGGACCGTTTAAGAATCCAAAAAGTTTTGATGCAGGATTTCCTTTTTTAATTCCATCATACAAGCCTGCAATAACATTGTGTCCGCCTGGAGCCTGCCCTCCGGAAAGAATCACACCGACGCGAATCTGATTTTTTACTGCAGGATTTTTTCCCTTCACAAAAACCGCTTCCGGTTTACCATATGTGTTTTTAAAAAGTACTGATAATTCTTCCTGATCAGCAATTGCCTTTGTGGGTTTCCCAAATTCGATAGCGATTGTGTCAATCTTGAGCTCGAGTACACCTGGAAGTTTGGGATTGTACTTGTAACGTTCGGTCTGTAATGCGGATATCTTTGCCATAATAACTCCTAAAAAAAATCATACCATTAAAAAAGGTAATTACCTATATCATATAAGAAAGTATGAGCAATGACAAGGTATCATATTATTGAATAACTGTTAACAAATTAACGCTTTCTTCAATTTTTTCTTCGAGTTCATCGTCAAGCTTAAAGAAAAAATCTATGCCTGTTCTTGCTTCAATGTCATTAATCGAACAAATATAGTCCAAAAATCGTTTATCAGTTTTTGTGTTGGGAATACAATACGCAGCGGCCATCACTGCATAGGTTCCATCTTCTAGCATAATTGGAGATAACAATATTTTGTAATAAAATTCTGGTACACTAACCTTGTTTATTCCGATTATTTTGTAATCATTTTTTTCAAGGATGGGGCCTGTAACTATGTAGACCCTTCCGTATACTTGTGCCCATGATCTGCCTTCTTCTTCAAGTGAAGCCCAAATTCCTCTATTAACCGAGGGGTCCTGCGGGCTCATGTTGCTCATATAAAAAGTATCTTTCATAGCATCTATGTCAAACATAAAGTCTGCTGCCGGTGCTATATGTCCGCGGTCATAACCTGACCCGCGGTAATCTTCAAGGCTCGCACTTCCGGTACGGATAAGAGGATCTGTTTTGAATGTATTTGTTCTGTTTGTGTTTTTTATAAGTTCTTCTTTTGTTAATTCATAGGCAGCCCATTCACATTGTTCATAGAATTCCCGGTAGCAAAGAGAGTAGTGTTTAAAATAGCGGAGTTCATGATCTATTGAGCCGGTACACAGCGGCTGTTCTAATGTGTCATACTGTAATAACGGATGGTCTTGTGCATTGAGAATGAAACATGCATTAAGAAAAAAAAGAAGAAAAATTTTTTTCATAATTTACAGTATACTAGAGCAATAGATATCTGAAAAGGGTAAAAAAAACACGTACTACAGACAGTACGTGTTTCATAAAAAGAGAAAACTATTTGTACATATGCTGAACTGCGTTCAGATTGGTCATATAGACAGCATAGGCCTTGTTGTAAAGATTTACATTTTCTGCAATAGGCATAGCAACTGCGGTTTCATCCATTTGAATGTGTTCAGCGCAAAGCTGTGCAATAGTTTTACCATGTGGTGAACTTTGTTCTAAACACCAGAGTGCTTGAATAGCGGCGCCGAGGGCAGCTGCTTCATCGAGAACAGGAATTTTTACAGGAAGGTTTAAAACGTCTGCAGCAATTTGTCTCCAAGGCTTACTCTTTGAACCGCCTCCTATGAGTCTTATTTCGCGAGGCTTGAATCCAAGTGCGCGGAATGCATCGAGACCGCCTCTCATACCGAAAATTGCAGATTCCATTGCAGCTCTGCAAATATTTGTTCTTGAAGAGTTTGCTATTGTTAAGCCTGTTATGCTTGCTCTTCCGTTTGGAAGGTTAGGTGTTCTTTCACCGTTAAAGAACGGCAATACTACAACACCATTTGATCCTGGAACAGATTCTGAAGCAAGGGTATCGAGATCTTTTACATTAAGACCGAATAATGAACGAATTTGCTCAGTTGCTACAGTACAGTTCATAGTACATAGAAGCGGGAGGTAGCCGCCGGAAGAAGCGCAGAAACCTGATAATCCGTTTGCCGGATCTGCAATAGGTTTTGCAGAGAAACCATAAATAGTTCCTGACGTTCCAAGACTCATGGTTAAAAATCCATCTTCTACGGTGCCTGTACCAATAGCACCCATCATGTTGTCGCCGCCGCCTGAAGAAACAGGAATACCCTTTGGGAGTCCATATTTCTGAGCAGCTTGTGCAGTAACTGTACCGGCTTTTTCATGAGACTTAACAAGAGGAGCCATTTTACCAAATAGAGAAGGATCTATAGCATCACAAGCTTTTTTTGACCATCCTGCTAAAGACGGATTATAGAGTGCGGTTCCTGATGCGTCCCCTGCTTCATTTACGTATGCACCTGTTAAAACAAAGTTTACATAGTCGTGGGGAAGCATAATGTAGTGAAGTTTTGCAAAAAGTTCAGGTTTATGTCTTTTGAGCCATAGAATTTTTGGAGCAGTAAAACCCGGAAGCATTGCATTATTTACTTCTTTTACGACCTCAGCTTCACCGCCCAAAGCCTTTGTTATAATTGCACATTCTTCTACGGTAGAAGTATCATTCCAAAGTTTAATATTGTATAAAGCTTTTCCGTCTTTATCTAAGGGAACAAACCCGTGCTGCTGACCGGAAACACCAACTGCTTTAACTTGTGAAAGAAGAGCAGGATCAAGTGCTTTAAAACACTTAAGCATAGCCTCGTCGTACCATTCCGTTTTCTGTTCACGGGTGCCGTCATTTGCAGAAATTAACTCCAGTGCGCATGAGCTTTTTGCCGCAATGGTTTTCTTTTCATAATCATATAGTATTACCTTAATACTTTGAGTTCCCAAATCTATACCAGCTGTAAGATTCATTACATCCTCCTGTCTACTTATAAATATAACAGAATATATTTTACCATCGAAGACTGATATATCTATACAAAGAATTGATAATATATATCCAAAATTGATAAACTTCAGTATACTTATTGTATGAAAATATTGGATACAGTTTTTGTTTACAGGCTTGCCGAGGGCGAACGATTGTCGTATCACGGGCGTTACCATTCCCATGCGGCCAATGAATTTGAGATACATTACTTCATCGAAGGTGAAGGATCTTTTTTATCGAACAAAGCACAGTTTTCTATCAGGTCAAACTCATTGTTTTTATCGGGCCCCCATGAGTTTCATTCAATTGTCCCTAATCAGATAACAAAGCCCATAACATACTATGCTGTATTATTCAGCCTGGAAGGCGAGCGTGACTCGTCAATATATCAATTATTGATAGAAACACTGGAAACCAGAAAGCAAAGTAATGCCCCCGATGCGATGACTCGTTTTGCCTTTGAAGAATTTCTGCGTTTATCTCTTTCTGACCAAGAGGGATTACGGATATCTGCTGTACATTTACTTGCAAGTTATTTGTACCGCTGGTATACGCCAAGTTCACTCGAAAATATGATGAGCTCTCAAAAAACACCGAGTGCACAGCCGTACATAAAAAAATCGATTGCACTTATGAATGCCAACGTGCGGAAAAACTGTCAAATAGAAGATATTGCATATAGGACCGGATTATCAACAGAACACTTTATACGAATTTTTAGAGAAGAAATGAAGATGACGCCGTATCAGTATTTTATTCGGCTTAAGGCTCAAGAAGCTTCAGCTGTACTAATTTCGACACAACGTTCTATTTCACAGATTTCTGAAGATCTCGGTTTTGAAAACCAGTTTCATTTTTCGCGTGTTTTCAAAAAATGCACCGGCTTAACTCCCAGCGCGTACAGGCGATGTTATGCTGTTGCTGAATAAGACGGTGCTGCTGTTTAAGTTTTAACCCAGATTTTACCGGTCTCATCCCAAGAAAAACTAAATTCACTATTTTCGTTCCATGAAAAGTTTAAAACGCTCAGTGTGAATACTCTTAGTTTATAGGTGTTTTGCAGTGTAAGCCTTCTTAGCCCGGTATAACCTTGTTTTGAAAAAGCAAGGGGAATGCCGAACTGTGTGAGAAATGGAGGGAATTGTGCAGCCGATATGAGTTTGGGATCTTTACCAAAAACGGGATGTTCGAGTTTTGCATAGAGCCAGTTATCTTTATGTATTAGTGTTGTTAGTTGTATCTGAATCTTTGATGCGGCTAGCTCTTCTTTTATAGGGTTCAATACTGACCTCAGCTCTTGTTTTGATGCGGGAATGGTTTGCAGAGTCAGGATTGGAAAAAAGATCGGTCTAAGAGGGTAGAGAATCTGTTGGCTTTCTTTACGTACAGCATCTTCCTGCTTTGCAAGATCACTTGCTATATTGCCGTGAGGACGCAGTGCTATGAGCGATAACGAATTCTGCATACTCAAACTATAGCGCTTTTAGTACAAAAAGTGTAGTATTATAGTATGAAATGGTTAATTAGATGTATTTGTATTGTATGTGGAGGTGTGATTTTTTCTTCCTGTTTGTTTAAAACAACATCGAATCTCACCGTAACTGCTTCTAAATCCAGTTTTCCTCTTATAGCGCTTAGTAAGCAGTCTAAAAAAGCAGTTATAGAAAACGAAGTATCTCCCTATCTTTATTTTGCCTTTTCTAAAGAATTAAACGAAAAGATAGTAACTCTCTCTCAATTTCATAGCCATGCTTCACTGACCCTTTCTCTTCAATTAGATAGTGCTTTAGATACTGCTATTGCGCTTGGTTTTCTCTACAGCTCCGATTTTACATCTTCATTTTCGCTAAAAAAAGAGAGTCTCCCTCCTCGTGCCCTTGTTAAAGGTAAGGTTTCTTCAAATTCTCTTGGTTCAAAAATACTATCGGTTTCATTTGCTTTTCCTCTTCAATCTGATAATCCTGTGAAGGGCTTTTTTGTATATGGTACTGAGGCTATGAGTGTAGTATCAGCCTTGCTGGAAAAACCCCTCTTAGGCTGGTCTTTTGAAAAAGAGCAAAGGGTTTTTGCCTTTTCACCTTTGGGAGGAATCATTCCTTCATCTCTTTCACAGGCTCAAGTGCTTGGGCTTGATTTTTCTGAAGGCTCTCAATTAGGGCTTTCACCGGCAGAGGTTTATGTTACAGCTTCTTTCCGTAATAATTCAGACGATACAGGATTACTTACTAATCGAAATTCTGTTGTATTTGATATGGGTTCTGAGTTGTTTACGGTGCTGCGTTCTCCAATACAAAAAAATGTACATTTCTATACATCACAGCTTACTCTGCAATCCCGGACCGTCCATATAACGCGCAATAAGGAAATGGTGACAGGATTACTTTATACATCAGATGAAACACTTTATGAAAAAAAGTCGTCTGCCGTTTTATATCAGTTAAAACCAATAAAAGCCGATCCGGGACTCATTGTGGTATGGGATTCTTCCACGTGGCGGACCGAAGATTTTGAATTATTTTCCTGGGAATTATTTCCCACTGTTCTTATTTTTGACTTTAAAGATTATAGAGTGCAGGATCAATTTTTGAGAAGACTTGCTTTTTTTGTTGAGAAAAAAGGCTACACAGGGCGTTTGATAACAGATGAAGAACTAGGCAATCAGCATGGCTTTAATGCACATGATTATAGGCCCGAAAGCTTAGCAGCTTTTTTTTCTCTTGCAGATGAACAAAATTTTCCTCTTAATGAAAAGGAATTGCTTCTACGGCACATCTTACTTGAACAGGGTGTTTTAAAGATTGAAGGATCAAAGATTGTAAGCGGAGAGGGCGCCCTTTTAAGTATTTCGCAGGAATCTAACCTTTCCTTGCGTTATACACTTATTGGCCATGAAGGTTATCATGGTATTTACTTTACACATGAAGATTTTCGTAAGTTTAATGCGCAGGTTTTTAACAATGCAGACCCATCAACGTTAGCCTTTTTGCTGGGCTATTTTACCATCACTCCAACTCTTAATTATGATAATACTGATGAATATTTAATTAAAAATGAATTTATGGCCTATCTTCTGCAGCAAAGTGTACAGCAAACACCGCAGTATTTTATAAACATCGCAAACCGCTCTTCGGTGATTAAGGGCCTTCCAGAACTTTCACATTACATTAAGCAAACGAAGGGTCAAGGTTTTGCTGACAGTGCATCACAATTAGAGGATTTTATCTTCAGCCATTATGGCCTAACCGCCGGCCGGCTTGCTCTGGTAAGCAGAAGTAAACCTTAAACAAAACAAATATGAGTCTAAAGAAAATGTATTTTAGGGGCCGGTTACAGGTCTTAGTGCAATGGAAAGATTGAATTGTTTTTCCGCTGCAACTGACGAAGGCGGTCCATGTCCGGGCATAATAATGGTATCATCATACTGCGTAAGGATCTTATTATGTACATTTGATAAAAGCATTTTTTCTGCATATGCATTGTTAGTGGTTCCTAGTACAGATGCGGTCAAAGCATCTCCTGTAAACAAGACTTTGCCGATTTTAAAAACCATAGAGTCCGGTGTATGACCCGGTACAGACATATAACCGACAGTAAGTCCTGCCGCCTTGATAATGCCATCGCCTTTTAGAATCTGTGTATCGTTTCCTGCAACCTCATAATCTGCAGCAAAAATTTGAGGTTTATAAATTTTACGAATTGTCGTAAGGCCACGCAAATGGCTATCATGATTATGAGTTATTAAAACGGCATCAAGCGTGTAACGGTCGCATTCAATTTGCTCAAGAATTTCTCTTGTTATTTTTCCGGGATCTATGATGAGGGCAGATTTTGTTTCAGGGTTTGTCACAATATAGCAATTTGAAAAACCTTCAAGCGAGAGGTGAAAGTAAATTTTCATTCAGCTGCCTCCGAAGAAGAAAACAAGGCTTCCCGTGTATTTGAAAGCTTAAATGAAACATTATCCTGGGTAATCTCATAAAAAGCAGTTTTTTTAATATTGCAGTTTCGAAGAGATGTATAATTCAGGTTAGCCCTAATAAAGCGGGAATTGTATAAATCGGAGTCATCAAACGACGACTGATACGCGGTAATCCCGCAAAAATTGTTGTGTACAAGATCAGAATTAGTAAAAAGCACATGAGATAGGGTTGCACCCGCAAAAGAAGTAAACTGCATATTTGATTCTAAAAGATTGCAGTCAGAAAACATGGAAAAATCGAACATTGACATGCGTACTCGAAGCTGTTCGGAATGTATATTAATAAACGTGCAATTGAGGAATTTACATCCATAAAATCGCTTACCGCTTAAATCCATATTTGTAAAACTCACACCCGAAGCGTTCATTCCAACTATCTTAACATGCGTATTGATATATTCATGTAGAGAATTTGTTATAATTTCTGCCTTCGGAGAATGTTCATAACAATATTCATGGGTTTGCAAACTGTCAGTATCAATATCGTAAAACGATAATGCAGATTTATGACAGGATGGATGTGCACATGATGAAATAGAAAACATAGGTACATGGTAAGGCATTGCAAAAAATTAGTCAAATAGATTATCATACTGATATGTGTTGGAAATGCAAAAAAACAATAGATGCGGCAATTCCCGTATATCGTTCAAGTATTTGTTCCTGCGGAACAGATCTTCATTCATGTTTAAATTGCCGGCATTATAATCCAGGTTCTCATTATGATTGCTTTGAAACAGTCGAAGAGCTTGTAAAAGATAAGGAAAGAGCCAATTTTTGTGATTGGTTTTCTGTAAAAACTGTTTTTACCGCTGAAAAAACCGATACTACGAAAACTTCTGATGCAAAAAAAGCTTTTAACTCGCTTTTTGGAGATTAGTCATGCAGTTTGATTTTGTATTCATTGATTCCGGAACAGGCGGTATTCCTTATATGCTCTATCTCGCAGAAAAGTATCCGGGTTTTTCCAGTATGTATGTTGCCGACACTGAAAATTTCCCCTATGGTGAAAAAACTCATGAGCGGATTATTGAAACTCTTACTAAACTTGTAGAAAAAATACTAAGCATTGTAGAACCTAAGGTCATTGTCATAGCTTGTAATACTATGTCAGTTACAGCCTTATCTGCATTGCGCGAGCGGTTTTCTGTTCCTTTTGTTGGAACTGTTCCCGCAGTAAAACTTGCACAAAGAATCTCAAAAAATAAAAAAATTGGCTTACTTGCAACAGAGCGCACTGTACTTGAACCCTACACCGATACACTAATAAGCGATTTTGCTTCTGACTGTGAAGTATATAAGCGGGGCGATGCTGAACTTGTATCCTTTATTGAGTATAACTACTCTTCTTCAACAAAGAAGGAAAGATATAAGGCATTGGAAGGCGCGTATCAGTATTTTTCATCGCAGGGGATAGACACCTTAATTCTCGCATGTACTCATTTTATTCATTTAACAAAGGAATTTCAGGAACTTTTTGGTCCAGGAGTTTCAGTCATAGATTCCCGGGAAGGGGTAGTAAAACAGGCAATTCGTCTTTTACAACATGAGCAGTATAGCAGCAGTAAAGAGAAATTACAAAAAAGCACTTCTGTATTTTACTACACCGGAGACAAAGATGAAAAAACGATTGAATCATATGAATCTGTGATGAAAAGCTTTGGTATTACTTGGGGCGGCCGATTATCGCCGTAAATCCTCTATAGTTTGTATTGCTTTTAATGCTTTTAGGCCTTACACTTAAGTAAGTACTGTTTTACAGTATAAACAAGTGCTAAACGGATGTAAAACCGTAATAAAAGGAGTAGGTATGGCAGTTTCAAAGAAGAAAAATTTGGGTGTAATCGTGCTTCAGCTTGCGTTGGCGTTATTTCTTGTATTTTCAGGAATTAAAGCTTTGCAAGTAACATACTCATCTGATGCTTCTCTAGGAAAGAAGATAAGTGCAACCTTTAATAGGGCAGCAGCAGGATACACAGGTAATGAGATTGTTGCTGCGGTAGATCAGCTTATTGAAGATAGAGATGTTGCCTTGATCATCATTGTTGTTCTGGCTGTATGTGAACTAGTTGCAGGTGCTTTTTTAGCAATTAATTTTTTTGTTGATACAGGTAAATTCACAGATATCATTCTCATAATTATCATGGCCTTATGGGTACTAATTCTTGTTCTGGTGGATATAATAGGAAAGGGCGGTCTAGTTAATGGTGCATTTAAGGATCTTAGTGCATTCCTTGCTTTCTCAAGCAGTCTTTCTTTCCATCTTTTAGTATTAGGTGCTCTCTTAATAGTATCAAAACGCTGACTTTTTTAGAGCATTTATTCAGATTATGATAACAATTTGATCTTAATGCCCTTATTTGTACCCAAAAAAAAGCCTTCGGCTACAGCCGAAGACTTTTTTTGATATAAGGTTTATGCGATCCATAGACGAATCGAACGTCCGACCTGCTGCTTAGGAGGCAACCGCTCTA
>CAZLNE010000003.1:0-16927 GCA_964560975.1 uncultured Treponema sp.
CAAAAGGGTTTGAAATACCGTCACCTATTCAGGTATTAGCAATTCCCCGTCTTTTAGACGGCGATGCAAACGTTATTGCAAAGGCAAGAACAGGGACTGGAAAAACAGCTGCATTCGGGCTTCCCCTTGTACAGACAATTAGAACCGACACAGGCTTTCCACAAGCCCTTGTATTGACTCCTACAAGAGAATTAGCTTTGCAGGTTTGTAAAGAAATCGAGTCGTTAGCGACCGGAAGATTCCCCCGTTTAACATCAGTATACGGCGGACAGTCGATGAGTGAGCAGCTTCGTGCATTAAAACGCGGAACTGAGATCGTTGTCGGAACCCCTGGTCGTGTAAAAGATCATCTGGAACGAGGATCCTTGAAATTAGAAAATATTTCTTACTTCATTCTTGATGAAGCTGATGAGATGCTCGATATGGGTTTTATTGATGATATTGAATTTATCTTTTCTAAGGCAAACCCGAAAAGCAGAATATTGCTGTTCTCTGCAACAATGCCTTCCCAGATTTTAAAGATTGCCTCAAAATTTATGGGAGAGTATGAAATTGTTGAAGAGGAAGAAAGGCCTGAAGAGCCCTTATTAACAGAACAGCATTACTGGGTTGTTCGTGAGAACGAGAAAATTGAAGCCCTTGTGCGCTTAATTGATATTTCTCCGGATTTTTACGGACTTGTTTTTACCCAGACAAAATCTGATGCGGACTCTGTTTCGCGTCAGCTTGATGAACGCGGATACGAGGCGGCTGCCCTCCACGGTGATATTGCACAAAATCAGCGTGAAAAGATCTTGTACCGGTTTAGAACAAAGAAAACAAGAATACTCGTTGCAACTGATGTTGCAGCACGCGGCATAGATATTGAAGGATTAACTCACGTAGTAAATTTCGCGCTGCCTTATGACGGCCCGACATATGTTCATAGAATTGGACGTACCGGCCGGGCAGGTTCAAAGGGACTAGCCTTTACTTTAGTGAGACCCGAAGAAAGAAGAAGAGTTGACTATCTTAAACAATTTTCTAAAAAGGCAACCTTGGGCGATTTAAGGGAAGATTCAATTCCCACGATTGAGCAGGTGCTTGCAGTAAAAAGACAAAGATTGTTTGATGAGATGAAAGCTTCTTTAGGTATCAATGGACAGGAAGAAGGGGATGGAGCTGCTCTAAGCGCTGCTGAACCTTTCCTGTCAATGGCAGAAGAATTATGTGCTTCAGGTAACGCAACAGAAGTACTAGCTGCGGTTTTAGCACAAAGCTACGGACGCGCTCTAGATCCTTCACGTTATGGTGAAATTACTTCGATGAAGGCACAAGCCTCCATGGGCAAACAGGTTCGTATTTATATTCAACTTGGACGTAAAGACGGCTTTGATGCCCGCGAAATAGCATCATATTTTAGCGGTCTTTTAGGCATTCCTCCCAGAATGGTTGACCGAATCGACACTGCACAAAACTTTACCTTAGTAAGTCTGCCCTATCAGGCAGGTATGGATATTCTTGAAAAGTCCCGCAGAGATAGTTCTCTTCCACATATGCATCTTGATTCAAAAGATCAGGAATCGTTTGGGAGATCCCGATCCCGTTCTTCTGATAGCCGTTCCTCTGGTTCGGAGTCAAGAAGAGGCGGCAGAAGGAGCAGCTTTGGCGGAGCTCCAAAAAGCTATTCAAGCGGCAGCGGAAGTAAAAGAAGCTCGTCTTCAGGAAGAGGTTTCTCTTCTGATAAGCCGAGAACCAGCAATGCTTCTCTTTATAAGAAAAACGCTGTAAATAAATAGTCCGCAGATTTATAGGAAAAAAAATACCACAGATGAACACTACGCCTTAAACTCATACGAGCTTAAGGCGGTACAGAATTAAAATTCTGGTGTACATTTGTGGTTTTTTTATCGTTATGACATCTTCATCATCTTCGAATAAATATACCTTTATTTACCCGTGATAATAAAATTGCAAACCATCTCCTTATCTTATAGTTGCTGCCATGAGGTAGACTAGCGGAGAGTTCCAATAAATGGTTACTTCATTGGTTGAAAAGCTCTGTTCATGATCTACATAGCATTTTGCTGGTGCCTCACCGTCAAGAACTGCTTTTGAATAAGGATCTTCAAGAGAGCTGTTTGGACCGCCGACGAGCATACCTGTCATTGTTTTGTGTAAAGCCTCTGATGGACGGTGATGAGGATGCTGCGGGTTAACCGTACCGTGACCGGTAACATAACTCATAATAAGCGGGTTGCGGCCGAAGATGTAGTGAAGATGATCTTTTGCGCTTTCCATGTTTTTATTTGTCTTAGAAATAATGTCGCTAAACAGAAGAAGCATAGCATTATTGCAGACATTCATATTGCTTCCCCACGGATACACTGAACCCATAGAAATCGTATAACCGTCTTTTTCAATATAGTCATGTAGTTCATTAATGCTTGTTGAAAGTTTAACGTGCAGTGTATTTGATACCGTTTTATCCTGCATTGAGCTCTTCATCGTAAGGTAGGCGAGTGTTCCAAAGTCTCCGACAGACTGCCATCCAAGTCCGCTAGGAACTGATACTGCGATTATTTTTTTTACCGCATCGTTATACTTTTGATTACCCGTGAGTTTATAAAGTTCTGCAGCGGCCCAGTATCGCTCATCGGTACTATCTGTATCGCCGTATTCGCCAGTGGAAATATCCGATGGATTTGTAAAACCCTGTAATACCGGATTTGCTTCAAGATAGTTCCACGCTTTTTCTGCTGCTGTTCTCATCTTTTGAGCAAATGCCTTATCGATGTTTTCATACACACCGCTTGCCATAGCCAGAAGTGCTGCAAAATCTCCTGTTGCTGCAGCTGATATAGGGCTTACAATAAGTTCATCTGTATCATCCTGAGGCATGATAAAGCCGGGGAAGGCAGCAGTGGTTACCTTGTGATACACTCCGCCATTCAAGGTATCCTGCATTTTTAGAAGCCATTCAAGTTCAAAACGCGCTTCATCAAGTACATCGGGTATGCCGTTGCCGCTTTCTGGAATTCCAAGCTCATCATCAAAGGCTTGCGGATAGTGAGTGTATGCAAGGATAAGGTCAGCTGCAGCCTTGACTCCGGGTACTACGTAGCGTCCATAGTCACCTGCATCATGCCATCCGCCTGATACATCTATATAGGTATTTGATCCATAGATACGAGCCTTTGTAATATGACAGGCAGGATGAGCAAAATCTTCTGCATGAGAAGAATCTAATAAAAGACCGCATCGCTGGAGATACAGCATTTTTAAAACATCTGAAAATGTCTCATCATACACTGCATCGCCGATGGTGAATAATTCAGACTTGCCTGCAATATCAGACTGCAGATAATAGCGGCCGCTTTGTGTTACTGCAGAAAAATCGCCGTATGCATTAGTTTCTCGTGCGCTGTTATTTTGCTTAGAATTTAATACCTTACCAGTAAAAACTTTATCTCCGTTCTCTGTAAAGACACTAAATGTTTTGTCTACATCGGGTTTATCAAGGTTTGTTGATCTAAAAACTGCTATTTTCTTTTCATTATTGCGGTATCCTAAAAGATTTACCGCAATATCCGGTCTAATAATTTTTTCTTTTTCTCCGGAGCTGTTTGAAGCATCGGTTAGTACTACTGATACATTATCTAAATAAACTTTATGCGGCTCCATAGATTCTCCTGCAGGGTAATCCTTAGGATACCCTAGATTAAAGGCGAGGCGCGGAGCTACATCGCTGGCATTCTGCATAGTAAAGTCAATAACAAATGTTTGCTTTTCTTCTGTAATTGAGATAATCTGTGATGAGTATGCTTCATAAGTTCCGCCGTTCATTTGTATACGGTATTCAAAGATTCGCGGAAGTGTAGAATACATGTCAAACTGTATTCTATATATACAGCCCTGTGTAAGTTCTTTTACATCCTGATACAGCTGTACGGCATAATCAAGTGTACCGGTATTTGCAATATCTATACAGAGTTCTCCGTTTACAACGAGCAGTTTTGCACTTCCTCCCTGTGTAAAAAGAGCCCATGGTTCAACTTTACCAGATTCAAAGTTTCCATTTTGGTACATTGGTTTGTCAACAGTCTTTTCTTCGACAGCTGTTTTTTCCACCATAACTTCTATAGTCTCTTTTTCTGAGTCCAAGCTTTTAGAAGAACAGCTTAATATCAATAATAAGCATAAAAACGCAGGTACAAGAATAGTAATCTTTTTTAACATCGTATCCTCCTTTTTGTATTTCTTTACTATCTTTCATTGTAGTCTGAGCCTGTCTTATCGTCAATGAGAAAATAGTTAAAAGTCTAAATGGGAGCCTTTCATAGTTCTACTGGAAATAGTACTCTAATTTTGCTATAGTTCAGGTATGTCCCTAAATTGGAAAGAAATTGACACCATCCTCGATGAGCTTAATATAAGCGGTTCCTATATTCAAGCAATTGTACAGCCTGGTTATGACTCAATAGCTTTGTATACATATAAAAACTCAACGGCAAAAACGGTATATATCAGCCTGGCTCCGGGCGCTTGTAGAATTAATGAAACAAGAAAGAAAATTCCCAAAAATGATAAGCCGCTGCGTTTTATGGAATTTTTGAAAAAGAGGATTAAGGGCGGAAAGATTGTTCGTGCAGTTCAGCTGGAAAAAGAACGCATTATTAAAATAGAAATATCAGTTAATGATGAAGTTTTACTAATGTTTATACGGCTGTGGAGCGGAGCGGCTAATATTATTGTAACTGATACGAATCTTACTGTCCTTGATGTTTTTTTTCGCCGTCCAAAACGAAATGAGGTAACAGGGGGCGTTTTTGTGCTTCCTGAACCGCGTTCCAGTACAGAATCAAAGGATGAAACCTTTGTTGTTCGCACCTTTGATGATCTTCCTTCTGCTCATACATTTTTGAGTTTTAATGAAAAGGTTGAGGTCTGGTACAGCGATCATGCACAAAGTCTCTCACGCGAAGCACTTCTTGAACAAGCTGAAAAACTGTATGCAGTGCGTAAAAGCCGTATGCGTAAGGCACTCCAAAAGCTTGAGGCAAAGAGGGGCGAGTTTTTAGAAGCTGATACATGGAAACACCTAGGCGACCTCATTCTTGCCTATGGGCACTTAATAAAGCAGGATTCATCAGTGCTTGTTTGTACCGATTACGATACCGATACAGAGATTTCCATCAGTATAGATCCAAAAAAAAGAGTTCAGGAAAATGCTCAAGCGTATTATGATAAATACAAAAAAGCTGTTTCTGGAATTGAGGATCTAGAGTTTGATATTAAAAAAGCTAAAAGCGATCTTGCAAAGCTCGATTCGGATTACGAACTTGTCATACATGAGCAAAATCCGATTGCTATTCAACAGCTTCTTCGAAAACAAAATAAACCAAAGCAGCAGCTTAAAAAAGAACATCCTGGTCTGGTGTATGAAATTGACGGTTGGCGTATTCTTGTTGGAAGAACATCAGCAGAGAATGATGAGCTTTTACGCCGTCATGTGAAGGGTTTTGATATGTGGCTTCATACAAGAGACTGGCCTGGCGGGTATGTTTTTATTAAAAATCGGCCTGGAAAAACAATTCCGCTTGAAATCCTTCTTAATGCCGGAAATCTTGCCGTGTATTATTCAAAGGCAAGGAAGGCTCAAACAGCAGATTTGTATTATACTCAGGTAAAATATCTGCGCAGAGCTAAAAATGCACCAAGGGGAACTGTACTTCCTGCAAATGAAAAGAATTTAACGATAACACTTGACCAGGAAAGGTTAAGACTTATGGAAATATGTCAAAAATCGTAAAAAAAGGTACATAAGGTTACTTTTATTTGTAACCATATGAGTAATGAAGTGTTTACCTAGCAAATGTGTAGTAAGAAAATATTAGATTTCTTTAACAAATCCTGACGGGTTTCCCTCCTTTTCCCGTCAGGATTTACTTTTTTAAAGGGTGTTTTAGTATTATTATTACACTTTTCCAGAAAGTGTTTTTTTTGGTGCTTGATGGAAAGCGAAAATAAATTTACAATGACTCATGAATTTTATCCCATCGAAGAAAGCTTCTATTCGTCTCTGTAAAGAATATAATGATCAGGTCATAACCTCTATTCGTCAACTCTTAAAAGATGTTCCTCCTCCAGACGTTACAGGAAAAACGGTATTACTTAAGCCGAATATTTTATCGCCTAAAAAGCCTGAATTTGCCATTTGTACTCATCCGGTTGTTGTTGCTGCCTGTGTTAAGGTCTTTTATGAATTGGGAGCTAAGAAGGTGATTGTCGGTGAATCGCCTGCAGTGGGTCCTTCCCTTGTCGCTGCTAAGGCTTCCGGTATGCTCGATGCAGTTGTAGAAGCAGGCGGACAGTGGGTAGATTTTTCTGAATCTGTAACAGTACCCTGTCATGAGGGGAGTCTTGTAAAAAGTTTTGAGTTTGCGTCCCCTTTTATACAGGCTGATATTGTCGTTTCTGTTTCAAAACTTAAGTCGCATCAGCTCATGGCTTATACTGGAGCTATGAAAAACCTGTTCGGCCTCGTAGTAGGTCTAAAAAAGGCACAAACACATTATCGTTTTTCAGATAAAAAGGAATTTGCCCGCTACCTGACCGATTTGAATTTAGCTTCTGGGGCTCAGTATGCTATTATGGACGCTATTGTTGGAATGGATGGTCCCGGCGGTCCCGGTAACGGAAATCCTGTAAAACTCGGTTTCCTTGCAGCATCAGATAATATTCTTGCACTCGACTGGGTTTGTGCTTCTCTTGTCGGATACAATCCGCACCATATTTTGAATTTGGAAGATGCACTTTCAAGAAAAATTTGGCTTACTCATGAAAAAGAAATTGAGATGGTTGGTGATTCAAGAGAAAGTCTTGGTCAGCTTAAATTTAAAATCGTAACAGAGACGAGCGGATTAATAAATTTGCAGAAAATGTTACCCGGCTGGGTAAATTCTCTTGCTGCAGCTGTGTTTATTAAAACACCGCGATTTACACATAAGGTTTGTACAAGATGCGGCCGCTGTATAGAAATATGCCCGGCAAAGATTTTATCTTTTAAGGAAGATAAAAAGCATAGAATGGGGAAGAGTGTTGTAATTAACAAAAAGAATTGTCTGCATTGTTTTTGCTGTCATGAAATTTGCCCGTCCGACGCAATCGTGTTAAAACGTTTTTAGAACCTATGGAGTTATAATGAAGATTACAGATATTTTAAGCAAAAAAAAATTGTCTATTTCTTTTGAAATCTTTCCGCCTAAAAAAGATTCTTCCTACGATTCTGTTATGAATACAGCCCTTGAACTTAGCTCACTGCATCCTGATTTTATGAGCGTGACTTATGGTGCAGGAGGTACAACGTGTTCATACACAACGGAAATTGCATCAGAACTTCAAACTAAGGGTAATACTCCAGCTCTGGCTCATCTTACCTGTGTTGGTTCATGTAAAGATGATTTAGACGGTATTATTGAGACATTAAAAATAAGCAAAATAGAAAATATCCTTGCCCTTCGAGGTGATTTTCCTCAAGAAGGCGGCGAGTGGACGAATAATGAATATCAGCATGCATCTGATTTGGTGCGCTACTTAACAACAAAGGGCGGCTTTTGTGTAGGAGGCGCCTGTTATCCGGAAGGGCATCCTGAAAGTAAAAACCGCGATGAAGATCTAGAAAATCTCCGGTATAAGGTTGAAGCCGGTTGCGGATTTTTGACAACACAGATGTTTTTCGACAACGATATGCTTTACAGCTTTTTATACCGCATGCAGTCAAAGGGCATTCACGTTCCGGTTCTGGCAGGCATCATGCCTGTGACTAATGCTGCCCAGATAAAAAAAATGATTTCTCTTTCAAACGCATACATGCCTCGAAAACTTCTTACAATTATAGACCGTTTTGCTGATAATCCTGAAGCATTAAAACAGGCAGGTATTGCATATGCTACAGATCAAATTATCGACCTCATTACGAATGGCATACGCGGTATACACCTGTATTCCATGAACAAGACAGATATTACCGCTTCAATTATGTCAAATATTTCGAGTATCGTGAATGCTGTTAACGGAGAAGCTAATGGTTCAAAGTAAATTTCGCTCTTTTTTACAAACATCGATACAAAATGGAACTCCGGTTTTTTTCGATGGCGGAATGGGAACAATGATTCAAGCCAAGGGAGTAACCGGCTTTGGTCTACCCGAAGAGTTAAATTTTACTCATGAAGAACTTATCCGTTCAATTCATGAACAGTATATATCAGCTGGTTCTCATGTCATAACTGCAAACAGTTTTGGTGCAAACAGCATTAAGATGAAAGGTTCTCTTCACACTGCTTCAGAGGCGTCTCGTAAAGCTATCGAACTGATACACCAGGCTGTCGAAAAAGTAAAACATTCACAGGAAGTGTTTGCCGCCATCGATATTGGTCCTACCGGGCATCTCTTAGAGCCCATGGGAAAGCTTTCTTTTGACGAAGCCTATGAAGCATTTAAAGTCTGCGCTGTCAGTGCACAGAGCGCAGGTGCAGATCTTGCAATTATTGAAACAATGAGTGATTTATATGAAGCGAAGGCTGCTATTCTTGCGGTAAAAGAAAACACCTCGCTCCCTATTATTGCAACGATGACTTTTCAAAGTAATTTACGTACCTTAACTGGTGCAGATGTACTAAATTGCGTAACGTATCTTGAAGGTCTTGGTGTAGATGCGCTTGGTTTTAACTGCGGCGGTTCTCTCGAAGAAGCCGAAAAACTTGCAGAACAATTTCTAGAACACGCGAGTCTGCCTCTCCTTACTCAGCCCAATGCAGGAATTCCGGTTGTAGAAAAAGGAATAACCTGTTTTAAAATTACCCCTGAAATTTTTGCTCAAACACAGGAACGCATACACTTAAGCGGTTTCGAGATTGTAGGCGGCTGCTGCGGAACAACACCTCAGCATATCAAAGCAATGATTTCCGCAATTTCAAAAACCTCCGGTAAACCGATAAAGCGGCTTCCAAAAAAACGTACTGCAGTTTGCTCTTATGAGAAAACTGTTCTCTTTGATAATGCCGTAGGTTCCTATGGTCCGGTAATTATAGGTGAAAGAATAAATCCAACCGGCAAGAAAAAGATGAAGGAAGCCCTTCTTAATAATGATCTTTCTTTTATCGTTCACGAAGCAGAAGTTCAGCTTAACGCCGGTGCTCATATTTTAGATGTGAATGTCGGCCTTCCCGGCATTGATGAAACTAATATGATGGTTAATGTTGTAAAAACTATTCAAAAGTCCTATGCCGTTCCATTACAGCTTGATTCAAGCGAGGGCCCTGTTTTAGAAAAGGCAATGCGCTACTATAACGGAAAACCTCTAGTTAATTCTGTGAATGGAAAACGACACGTCATGGATACAGTATTTCCTCTCATAAAAAAATACGGCGGCTGTGTCGTTGCGCTTTGTCTCGATGAAGAGGGAATCCCTTCAACTGCAGAAGGACGATTAGCCATAGCAATGAAAATTCTTGAAAGAGCAAAGAGCTTTGGTATTCCTGCACATGACATTGTTTTTGACACCTTAACACTCACGGTAAGTTCTCAACAGAAAGAGGCTGCCGCAACCCTTCATGCAATTTCAATGATTAAGAATGAATGCAATAAACGTGAAGAAACACGCGGCGTAAAAACGGTGCTTGGTGTTTCAAATATTTCATTCGGGCTTCCGCGCCGTGACATAATTAATGCACACTTTTTTTCGATGGCTCTTTTTGCGGGGCTCGATGCATGCATTATAAATCCGCTTTCAGCAGATATGATGAATGCGTATAGGACGTATCGTGCACTTGGAGCCTTTGATGCTAACTGCTTAGAATACATAGAAACGTATAGCGGAACTCAAGCACCACAGGAAAACGCAACTGCCGCATCATCAATTGGTCCAGCATCTGAGGGAACTTCAAGTCCGGCGAAGGCGCAAGATTTACTACAGGAAAAAACCTTAAAGGAAATTATTATTAAAGGCTGGGTTGATGAAGCTGCAAAAGCTACAGAAAATTTATTGAACGGTAAAGCTTCTTCAGGAAAAGCCGTACAGCCCTTAGCGATTATTAATGATTACATTGTTCCTGCTCTCGATATTGTTGGTAAAGAATATGAAACAGGTAAAAAGTTTCTTCCACAGCTTCTTTTAAGTGCAAATACGGTTTCTAAATCTTTTGAAGTTTTAAAACAATATCTTGCTGCCGCTGGTGAAATTCAAGAGACCAAGGGCGATATTCTTATAGCTACTGTTCATGGCGATATTCACGACATAGGAAAAAACATTGTTAAAGCTATGCTCGAAAACTACGGTTATTCTGTTATTGATCTGGGAAAAGATGTTAGACCAGAGCTCGTCGTGCAGACAGCATGTGAAAAAAACATTTCGTTAATCGGTTTAAGTGCATTGATGACAACTACAGTTATAAGCATGGAAAAAACAATACAGCTTCTTCGTCAGGCAGAGAAAGAAACCGGCAGAAAATTCTCTGTTATGGTAGGAGGGGCAGTGCTCTCTGAAGATTTCGCAAAGAAAATCGGTGCAGATTTTTATGCAAAAGATGCCATGGTTTCAGTTGCCATTGCTAAAAAGTTTTTTGGAAAATAAGGCAGGATAATGTGAATACCACAAACAACCAAACACTAAAACCTCTTTCATCGTACTCAATATTTAAAGCCTATATAACCGTGCCATTTCACTGGTCAGCATTTAAAGTATTATTGAAGTATTTGAAAACTGTCATTTTCGATTTTTTCCTTTTACAATTTTCGGTAAAATTCGGCTGGCGAAAAATTCCGGTGTTATCAGTAGATCATGAACTTGATACCAAGGTTCCCTTTGTACCAGAAAAAGTAGAAGTGTACTTGGACTTTATTAACTTTTGGATTCGCCCTATGAGTTTTCTTATAGAACGCTTTGGCGTAAAAAAATCAATTCCATACTGTGCTGAATACTTGCGTGTTATAGAAGAGTGTTACAGCCAGGCTGCACGGATGTATAAATTTCGAATGTCAACAACAAAACGTCCGCCTGTTGGTAAGAATAAGCATTTTCGTATGATCCATGTTATGGATCCTCATTATCTTTGCGTGCCGAGTCTTCATGTGACAATTGTAAGTTTGGCTTATAATTTTTATCGTAAGGTTTTTGATGAGCTCGGCCTTTCTCAGGAAGAAAAAGATTTTTATAATAAAGAGCTGTACGAAGGTGCAATCGCCATAACAGAGACCGTCTTGTATGTAAAACAGCACAGTGTTAACTGCATACCAGCAGCTCTTTACATGTGTCTTTATGTTTTAAAAGATACCTTTTCTATTGAAGGTGCAATACAATTTATTGATGATTTATTTGTAAAAAGTACTGATATACCTGATAAAGATAAAGAGTCTATTCATGAATACATAGCCTTCTTTTTTGAAAAACTTTTATTAGAAGGCTGTACAGAAGATGACTGGGTTATTCCTGTACAGCGCTGGATTGTTTCTTATATTCCTTACAACTAGTCTTCAAAGGTATCTGAAATGTTACAGAGCTCTTTTAGTTCTGTAACTTCTGACGCAAGCTGTAGAGTTTTCATTGTTTGTTTTAAAAGACGTTGTGCAAGAAGTTTTGATAAAAATATTCCATAGTGAGGATGTTTTCTTATAAGATTAAGAAAAGAAACTTTTGGTATCTTAATAAGACGCCCTTCTCCAACAGAAAGTATTGTAGCAGAGCGTCTGTCATTTAAGAGAAATGACATTTCTCCAATAAACATATCATTCGGAGTAAGAACAGAAACTAATTTTCGGTTTGTGTACACTGCATACCGGCCAGAAACGATGAAAAACAGGTCATTAGTATTATCGTTTTCACGGCAGATAACTTCTTTATCTTTATACGCAACTGTAGAAAAAGGCTGCATAATTCCCGGAACCGTATTTGCAGCATTTTGCTGATTCATGATTTCAAAGGTAACTTCATTGCCTTTTTCGTTATACATAAGGGAAGTTACCATGCTTTCAGAAAGTTTCATTCCGCGTCCGTGGGTTTCTTCAGAAAATTCCGCCTGCAATCTGGCTCTCCAGTCAAACCCGTCCCCGTCATCGCGTATTTTAAATCGGGATTTTTCCTTCCCGATTATGTATGATATGTAAACTTTTTTATTAGCAACTTCCGGATTCTTTGCTTTCTCACGAATAAGGTCCAGAATGTTTCTACCGCTTTCAAGCCACTGTGTTTTTTCATCGTAGCTTATTTTACAATTTCCATGTTCTAATGCATTTGTAAGAAGTTCCATGAGCGTTGTTTGGAGTTTATAACGGTCTTGAACTCCGATCCGGTTAGTGCAGTAGAGGTAGCTTACTAAAAAATTTGTATACACACGAATATCCAGCGGATCGTTGCCGCAAACGAAAGCTCCCTTTTCCCTGCCTACTATTTTTTCCTGAATTCCGCGGTTAAAAAGAAATTGCTGATTACTCCATAAAATACGTAAAAGGCGGGAAAAGTTTTCAACAAAACTATGCACAGTCTGAACAATGAGAATATTTGAGTCTTTCTGTTCTTCAAGTTCCTGTGCTTCTGATGATTTAGAAACTACTGCAATGATACCGCCATTGTGCAGCCAAGGGTCTGTATGAATTTCTGCGAGAATTCTTTTTGCATCTATATCGGTCTTTGATGTAAAATCAAGAACCTTAATTTCGGGTAATTCATAATCTATAAAGCTCAAAGCTTCATCGGTGTCGGGAAAAAACATTGGATCAAAATAAGCGGCATATTTTTGGCATGAAGCTTTAACCGTTTCAATGACTTTTTCATTTGTTGATGCTACAAGTATTTTTTTCATAATGGCTCCACTTAGATTATTTCTCCGAGACTTAGTATGAATTATAACACAGGTTTTTACTAAAAGCATCTTTTTTTATCTTGACCTTGACAAAAAGACATAAAGTAGGGAATAATTACACTATGAAAGTAACACTTGCATTACACAAAGCTCTAGTAGTCTCTGTCGTCGTCGCTCTACAAAGACCGCGGGATTTCTGTGCTGTGATGTGAGTTTCATGTATGAAGCTGCAACAGCGGCGTAGGGCCCCCGGTTTAAAATAACTGGGGGCTTTTTTTTTAGGAGGACGCAATGATACAAGCAACCGGTGCCCAGATTATTATTAAATTACTAGAAAATCAGGGAATTAAAACTGTAGCAGGAATTCCTGGCGGCTCAATTCTACCCTTGTATGATGAACTTTTAAGAAGTTCAATTGAACATATTCTTGTAAGACAAGAACAAGCAGGCGGATTTTTTGCACAGGGTATTGCTCGGAGCAGGGGAGAAACTGCAGTTTGTTTAGCAACAAGCGGTCCCGGCGTTATGAATTTATTAACATCAATTGCAGATGCAAGAGTGGACTCAATTCCGCTTGTTGCTATTACCGGGCAGGTCAATTCACATCTCTTGGGAACAGATGCATTTCAAGAGGCAGACACTTTTGGCTTATCCTTTCCCATCACCAAGCATAGTATTTTTGTACGTAGTCCGGAAGAGCTTTTAACAGCAATTCCATCGGCATTTGAAATAGCTTCATCAGGCAGACCGGGTCCTGTTCTGATTGATGTTCCCCGCGATGTACAAGTGAAGCAGGCAGTTTTTGAACGATGGCCTGAACCGGGAAAGAGAGTAAAAAAGGCGGTTCGTTATAGAACAGAGGGCGATATCCTTATTTCAAAGATTGAAGAGGCTGCAGCTGTATTTGCACAATCGCAACGGCCTGTATTTTATATAGGCGGCGGCTGTAATTCACCAGAAGCTTCAAAAGAAATTCTTTCTTTTTTGGAGAAATATCCACTTCCTGTAGTAACCAGCCTTATGGGATTAGGAGTAATACCTTCAAGCCATGCAAGTTTTATTGGAATGATAGGCATGCATGGTTCCAGGGCTGCAAATAAAGCGATGTATGAGTCAGATTTGGTTATTGCCTGCGGTGTCAGGTTTGATGACCGTGCAACCGGTCTTACAAAGCAATTTTGTCCAAACGCGAAGATTATTCATATAGATATTGATGCAGCAGAAGTAAATAAAATAGTGCCATCAACAATTGGAATAATTGCTGATGTTGAATCAATCATTCCTTTACTAAAGGGTGTATGTATTGAGAGAAAAATGAGCATACAAAAAACAACCAAAGATTGGTTTACAGAACTGCAGAAAACAGACAGCGGGTATTCGAAGGATCTTTTATCAGCTGCCATTATACGTTCTCTGCCATTATTGGCCAAAAAAGCCGGGTACAAACCAGAGGATATACTAATTGTAACCGATGTAGGTCAACATCAAATGTGGACAGCCCAGCATTTCCCTTTTTCTTATCCAAGGCAATTTTTGACCTCCGGTTCGCTTGGAACTATGGGTTTTGGCCTTCCTACAGCAATAGGAGCTTCTTATGCAAATCCTAATAAAAGAGTTGTGTGTATTACAGGCGATGGTTCTATTCAGATGAATATTCAAGAACTGGCAACCCTTGCTGAACTTAATCTCAATGTGACAGTTCTTTTATTGGATAATGAAACCTTGGGAATGGTTCGACAGCAGCAGGAAATGCTTTTTAATAAGGCATATAGTGCCAGCATTTTTAGAAGGCCTCCCGATCTTGTTTCTGTAGCTCGTGCATACGGCATTATTTCCGGAGATCTTGATGATAATACCGAAAATCTTCTTTTCCCAGCAGCAGAGAAAGGCCCAAGATTTGCCCGAATTAAAATAAATAAAAGTGATAATGTATATCCTTTTGTACCTGCCGGAAAAAAAAATATAGACAGTATTACGAAGTAAATAAAAAAAAACACTTGACTATTATATTTTGGGCGTGATATTGTGTTATTCATATTAAGGAGAGCCAAAAAAAAATGTGGCTCCTTAAAAAATTTGAGGAGGCTTTTATAATGAAAAAGCAAGTTCTAGTTGTTGCTCTTATTGTAGCATTAGTAGCATTATTTGCTTCATGCACAACATTCTCAATGGATGGCTTGGCATACGGTAATCTCAAAGGAACCCCAGTAGGTGATTTCTCTGTAGAAGTAGTATGCACAGAATGGTTAGGTTATGCAGGTGGTGCAAACATTGCTAGTATAACACAGGGTGCAGGAAAAGAAGCTGTTGCAGCTGCTGTTCAAGCAGAAATTGCAAAGCTCGGTGGAACAGCTGCTATTAATGTAACTGTTGAACAGAAAGTAACTGCAATTCAGATGATTCTTAACTACGTTACAGGTTGTATTTATGCTCCTGAAACAATTGTAGTTTCTGGTACAGTAGTTAAATAAGGTAAAGGGGTACAAAAATGAAAAAGAATTTAATTGTTGTAGCACTTTGTGCTCTTTTGGTTGTACTTTTCGCAAGCTGCACAACCTTTACATTTGCTAACGCTGGTTATGGTACTTTCAAAGGTGCAGAACTTGGTACTTTTGACATCACTGTAAAAAACATGGAATTCCTCGGAATCCCTGGATCTGTAAACCTTGCAAACATTACACAGGGCAAGGGACAGGAAGCTGTAGCTGCTGCTATTCAAGCTGAAATTGATGCTCTTGGCGGAAGTGCTGCTATTAATGTAACAGTAGAACAGAATGCTTCTGTTCTTAACTTAATTCTTGGTTATGTAACTGGTAATATTATTGCTGGTGAAGAAATCCATGTAACAGGAACTGTTATTAAATAAGCACCGTTAACGGTACAAAAAAAGGGGAGGGTTACCTCTCCTTTTTTTTATTCTAAGGATTACATGTGAAGAAAAAAACACTGATTATTTTAGTAGTACTGGCATATAGTTTAATACTGTCTTCATGCATGAAAGATGAGCGTAATCAGGCTAAGCAGGTTGTGCAAGATTTTTTTGAAGCAGTGAAAAATGATGAAGAAACGAAGTATTTTTCATTAATGCCCTTTCTGCAAACAATCGATGCAGTACAACAAGATGCTTTACTCGCATTTTTGAAAGAAATTGTATCAGAAGAGTATGTTATTTCTGTGCCGGATAAAAAGGGATCAGTTTATACAGTAACTATAAGTATTTTAGGACCGGAAGAGTCAACAGTGCATTATTCGTTTGAAGTCAAAAAAGAAGATAATACTTGGATCATAATGGATAAGGTTACACAAAAAATTACCTATGATTCATTTACATTATAAAAAAAGGGGCTATCCTTAGAAAGCCCCTTTTTTTTATATACTAGTATTAAGAATTAGGGAATTTTCTCTCAAATTCTTCTAAAATAACCTCTGTTGCAGGACGAGCATCAATATCAGTTAAGATTTTTTTGTTCTTATAGAAATTAATAAGCGGGGCAGTCTGTGTTCTGTAAACATCTAAACGATGAGAAATGGCTTCTATTTTGTCATCATCCCGAATAAAAAGATCAGATCCGCAAGCATCGCAAATACCTTCTTTTTTTGCAGGCATGAACACAACATGATAATTCTGACCGCATGACTTACATACTCTTCGACCTGAAAGACGCTTTACAACGTCATTATCGGCAATATCAAAGTTAATAACAGAATCAATCACAATGATTTTTTCAAGTGCTTCTGCTTGAGGAATGGTACGCGGAAAACCGTCTAGAATAAATCCTTTTTTTGCATCTGCCTGTGATAATCTATCTTTTACGAGTTCAACAGTAATGTCATCGCTTACAAGAGAACCAGAGTCAATGATGGATTGAACCTTAATTCCCAGAGGCGTTTTCGCTTTAATTGCAGCGCGGAAAATTTCGCCTGTTGAAATATGAGGAATGTTATATGCTGAGGCAACCTTCGCTGCCAATGTCCCTTTACCTGCTCCGGGAGGACCAAGAAAAATAAAATTCATGAAAAACTCCTTTACTTACATCAATAAGAAAATAGGTAAAAAATTATATCATTTTTTTTACTGCTGGGCAAGCTCG
>CAZLNE010000003.1:16937-48643 GCA_964560975.1 uncultured Treponema sp.
AGAAAGCGGTCCGGCTCGACCATTGTACTATGTGCTGGGTTAAGGATAGTAAAAGTTTTTTTAATTTTAATAATTCATCTTCATTGAGCTTTTGAGCAATGAAAGAACCGTATTTTGACCGCTCGGGATCAAACCATATTTCAATTTCGTTCATTGTAATATATCGTTCTTCTCTAAATTCCTCAATCGTACAGGTCACGTTAGCTCCCTCTTTTTTTATGAACTCTGTAACGGTGTTCTCGTCCCAGGAAAATAAATCTTTCGTTTCATCATTCCCATCTTTTCCATTAAAAAAAAGTTCTTCTGCTTGCTGAAGCTTTATACAGAGCTCTGTTTCCGAAGCAAAACTGCGGGTTAACAGAGCAGAAAGGCGCTGGCCCTTGCTTGGTATTTTATTAATTAATAAAATAGTGCCGTTTTTTGAAAGAAGTTTTCCTCTATCCAGCAAAGAGGTAATTTGTTCCTGCATGAGCAATAAGGAAGTAATAGTGTCTTTCGATATGATGTAATCGAATTCATACTCATTAAAATCAGTTATTGAGGTGGAAAAGCGGGGCTTGTCAATTTCACTTAAAGTAGAGGCATATTGACTAAGAATATTTTTGCCCTGTTCTGTTTTACATAAGGCACAGGTGAATCCTTCGGGAGTTTGTCTCCAGAGTTCCCAAATAAAAAGGCCGTCATCATTCCCATTTATTAGACAGCGGGTGTGACGGTAAATTTGAATTAATGAAAGGGCTTTATCTCTCATTTGCTGAAGTACGTGTGCCCGGTTGGAATCGAGTCTTTTTTGCCAGGAATTTCTCTTTTTATCACCCGGAGAAAAAGTAAGGTTTTCTTCTTTTTTTACTATTCCGTTTTTCTTGTGCTGTTCCTTCCACCAGTCAAGAATGCGGGCATCTGCTTCATAGTCATCACTTGCCTCTGTGTTTTCTTCAAGGATAGCAGCTATTTGCAGTTCTCTATGCTTAAGTACAGTATCTCTTATTTGCTTTTCATACCCTTCACTGCTTGGATTGTAAAAAACTCTGCCGGATAAGGATGTTGGAAGATATTGCTGTGCTGTCCAATGATCCTTATATGCATGGGGATAAAGGTACCCTGAACCATGTCCAAAACCTTCTGCATCCCGGGAGCCGTCTTTTAAGTGATTTGGTACTTCGGCGTCTTCTTTTTCTACCGCACTTAAAGCATCAAAAAAAGCCATAGAAGAATTCGATTTCGGGCAGGTAGAAAGATAGAGTGCAGCATGGGCTAAGTGATACCGGCCCTCCGGTAATCCTACCTGGTCAAAGGCAGCAGCGGAGCTTTGTACTACTACAAGTGCATTAGGATCTGCTAAACCGACATCCTCGCATGATAAGATGAGCATTCTACGAAAAATAAAGTGGGGATCTTCGCCGGCAGCTATCATTCTTGCGAGCCAATACATAGCTGCATCCGGATCGCTTCCTCTAAGACTTTTTATAAAGGCGCTTATAATATCGTAATGGTAATCGCCGTCACGATCGTAAAGCACCACCTTTTTTTGTATGCTTTCTTCTGCAGTTTCCCTGCTGATATATAGTATACTGCCTTCGGGAGGCTGGCATGGTGATGCTGAGGGATTCCATTGTTCTGGTGTAGTTTCGATCGCTAGTTCCAGGGCATTTAGAAGGGTTCTGGCATCACCATTGGCTGTATCTATAAGATGTTCAAGAGCTCCTTCTTCAAATTGTACCTTCCATCTGCCGTAACCTCGGTCTTTATCTGCAAGGGCATTACGGGCGGCCTTTTCTAAATCTTTTTTTTCAAGCGGTTTGAGCTGAAACACACGGCTTCTGCTTACTAAGGCCTTGTTTACTTCAAAAAATGGATTTTCAGTCGTAGCACCTACAAGAATTATGGTTCCGCTTTCAACCCACGGAAGAAGGGCATCCTGCTGAGATTTATTCCACCGGTGAACTTCGTCCACGAAAAGAATGGTTTTTCTGTCGTACAGTTTGCGGTGTTCTTCAGCTTGAGCTATAGAATCCCTTATACTTTGCACGCCGGTTAGAACAGCGTTAAGAGTTATAAAATTACTTTTGGTATGATTAGCAATAACCCGGGCAAGGGTTGTTTTACCGGTGCCCGGCGGTCCGTAAAAAATTACCGAGGTAAGCTGATCTGCGGCGATGGCTCTTCTTAGAAGGCGCCCTTTGCCTACAATATGATCCTGGCCTATATACTCGTCAAGATTCCGCGGTCTCATCCTGGAAGCGAGCGGACCCTCTGTTTTTTTTACAGCACTTTCAAATAAATCCATTAAGCGCTTATTCTAAATTCCAATTACCCCTTGTAGGGTAAAATGACCAGAATTTTGTATTTTTTGTATTACTAGGAATTAACGATGCAGTGTACACAATACCTTTTCCGTGAGGATACGCATATATGCCATGGACCTCACTATTTCCAAAACAGGAATCCGCGTTAGAACCGGGAACTGCGGTTTCAGAGGCAGCAGTTCCTGAAAGTGCCAGATGTACAATTCCTTTTTTAGTACCTACGAGGAGGGAAGAAGAGGTACCGTACATATAGAATTCCAAAGATAGCGGATCGCCAGTAATTGTATAAATCGTTGTCCACTCTGCATTATCAGTACTGGATTCAATGTTTTTTCCGGATATTCTATAAAGAATACCGCTTTTATTAGAAGTAAACTGAATAGAGGAAGAGAAGAAGGTCGTAGCTCCAATAAATTCAGCTGTAACAGAACTGCTCGAAGCGCCGTCTATAGTAATCGTGGTTCCGTCTACTATACCGGCTTTAACTTCATACACTCCAGAATCCTTTCTTATGAATGCTCTTTTTTTATCGGTCGAAGCAGCGTTATTGTCAAAAAGTTCAACAACTGAATCTTCCAATGAAACCCAGTTTAAATTGCCTGCAAATGGAGTTGTATATAGTTTTTTATCGCTTGAAAGAGCATATAAATATGTGTCATCAGATGCAATACGGATAATATATCCGCTTGGTTTATTTACTTCAGTCCATCTATCTGCACTGTCGCTTGTTTTTGTAAAAATCCTGCCGTTAACTGCATACAGTTTACCGCCTGCTTCGGTCATGTCCCAGACATTACCTTTTACTACCGGGTCTGCAAGTTTTATTTCCTGCTCAATTCCGTAAAAAATGGGGTCATTATTGCAGGAAGAGAAAAGGGTTAGTATTAGTATACAAGATATTACAATATATTTTTTCATCATATTCCTCTTTATTAGAAATGGTAACGGACGCTTAATCCAGTATCTAAAATCAAGCCGGTTCTATTGAATGCTGTATTTTGGTACCATTGAGGTACAATATTAAGGCCGCAATGAATACCTGCTGACCAATCGGAGCGGAATCTATAAAAAGCACCAATTTCAGGGTTTAAGATAAGGCCGAAGTAATATCGTTCTATATAAGTTTGAATGGCGATACCTACGCCTAAGCTGACAGGAATTTCAAAGTCTTTTACTGAAAACTGATATATGAATCTGCCCATAAGTGGTACAGAAAAATAAATATTATCTCCCACGGTGGTTGTGTATGATACGTTACCATCACCGCCTACAGCAATATTTTCTGTTAAAAAGGTGTAAAATCCCAAATTGAAGTCCATCCCCAGTTCAAGATTTTTTGGTGCAAAAGGAACATTTAGTGCTCCGCCAAGCCGCACAACCCAATCTCCCTTTTGATTCATCTTATATACAAAATCTTCAGTTTCTTGTTCATTTACAGAGGGATCCTGCTCATAATCCTGTGCTGCGAGAATTACTGTTACTGCAAAAAAACATACCATCAAAGCACAAATACGTCTCATATTTCCTCACTCATTTTTCTTTATGGTTATTGATAAATAAAATATCTGTTATAGAAAAAAATACCGGAATTCAGTATACTCTATTTCATTATTAAGTGTCCATAAACACAGAAAGTAAACAGATTATAATACGGAAAGGTTACGGAATAAGTTTTTTTTCATGCTTCCGCGTCTTTCCATGGAGGAAGTATGAGTGCAGTAATTATTGATGGTTTTGAGATCGCACGGCAGATTCGCGAAGATGTTGCAAAAAAGACAGCTGCATTAAAAGCTAAGGGAGTAACCCCATGTCTGGCTGTTGTGCTCGTTGGCGAGGATCCGGCAAGTGTATCCTATGTAACCGGGAAAGAAAAAGCACTCCTCGAAGTGGGCATGAGCGACCGTTCTATACGTTTGAGCGACAAAACAACAGAAGCAGAGCTCCTCAATATCATTCAGAATTTAAATAACGATGATTCAGTACACGGTATTCTTGTTCAGCTTCCTCTTCCAAAACATATTGATGAAGCAAAGGTAATTCTCGCTATAAAACCGGAAAAAGATGTTGATGGTTTTCATCCAATAAGCGTCGGCAATATGCTGATCGGGAGAAAATCCTTTTTACCCTGTACACCTCATGGAGTGCTTGTTCTGCTTAAAACAATGGGTATTCAAACATCTGGTTCTCATGCAGTCGTTGTCGGACGTTCTAATATCGTAGGAAAACCGGTTGCGGTTCTTCTTACACGAAAAGAATGGAATGCCACCGTCACCATTTGTCACACTGGAACAAAAGATTTACTTTCCATGACTAAGCAGGCTGATATTCTCATTGCTGCAGCAGGCAGACCTAATACAATTACCGCTCCTATGGTAAAACAAGGTGCGGTTGTCATTGATGTAGGGGTGAACCGTATTCCTGATGCATCTAAAAAAAGCGGGTTCCGTCTTGTTGGAGATGTTGATTTTGAAGCGGTAAAAGAAAAAGCTTCTTTTATAACACCGGTTCCCAGGGGTGTAGGTCCTATGACCATAGCTATGCTTATGCAGAACACCCTTGAATCGGCCGAAAATACTTTAGCGTAAGGACAGCAGATGATAGATATTCAGAATCAGGAAGATAAGCGCGATATTCCTTTGCAGAAAGTTGGTGTAAAAGGCTTGCGTTATCCTGTAAAGGTTTTAGATAAACAAAAGAAGCTGCAGTCATCAACTGCAACAGCAGATCTTTTTGTAAATCTTCCTCATAATTTTAAGGGCACTCACATGAGCCGCTTTATTGAGATTTTTCACGAGTATCACAGTGATTTATCTATGAAGCGTTTTTTAGCTATGCTTGATGAAATTCGGGTTAAACTCGATGCAGAACGCGCCTTTGGCACATTATCCTTTCCTTTTTTCCTTGAAAAAAATGCACCAGTTTCCGGTCAGAGCGGCATGATGGCCTATGATTGTTCATACGAAGGGCTTGTTTCAGAACATGACCACGAGTTTTTTGTAAGTGTTGCGGTTCCGGTAACAACCTTATGCCCCTGTTCTAAGGCAATAAGTACTCATGGCGCACACAATCAGCGCGGTATTGTCCGGGTAAAACTCCGCAACACCGGATTTTTTTGGATAGAAGACGTTATAAGTCTTATAGAATCCTGTGCATCCAGCGGCGTGTATTCACTCTTAAAAAGAGAAGACGAAAAGTATGTAACAGAAAAAGCATATGATAATCCCCGATTCGTAGAAGATGTTGTTAGAGAAGTTTATCTTGGTTTACAGAATTTTCCAAGTGAAAAACCCTTTATCTGGTTTAGTATTGAAGCTGAGAATTTTGAAAGCATTCATTACCATAACGCCTATGCGTATACTGAAAGCGGAGATATTAAGTGACTTACTTTTTTGAAACTTACGGCTGTCAGATGAATGTTGCAGAGTCTGCATCAGTAGAACGTGTGTTAATTGAACACAGATGGACAAAGTCATCTAGTGCCCAAACCGCAGATCTTGTAATCATAAATACCTGCTCTGTCCGTGCAACTGCAGAAACTAGAATTGCAGGAAGGCTAGGCTGGTATGATTCATTAAAATTAGTAAGAAACCTTAATCCGGATGCAAAGTATCATGTATTCCCGGAAGCTGCCTCCCTTGCCCGCTCAAAAGCCGGTAATCCGCCGCCTTTGACACTTGCAGTAATGGGATGCATGGCAGAACGGCTCCTGGAAACACTTAAAAAGGACTTCCCTGTTGTTGATTATGTGATAGGGAATTTTCAAAAAAAGAATATACCTGATATTCTAAGTGCTCTGGAAAAGGGAAAAACTTGGATACCGGTTGATGAAGAACCTGTTTACTCCTTTGCTGAAACATCATACGAAATGGGTTCTTTTTCCGCCTTTGTACCCATAATGCACGGATGCAATAATTTTTGCACCTATTGTATTGTTCCCTATGTCCGGGGTAGAGAAGTATCGCGTTCTCCATCTCATATCTTAAATGAAATTGACGAGCTGAGTGCTAACAATGTAAGGGAAATTACCGTTCTTGGTCAAAATGTCAATTCCTATAAGTGGAATGATATTGATTTTCCTGAACTTATGAAAATGATCGCAGAACACCTGAGAAAGACTCATTCTCCCATCGGCTGGGTCCGTTTTATGTCGAGCCACCCGAAGGATATCTCAGATAAACTTATTGAAGTTATCCGTGACGAAAAAGTGTTTTGCCGCCACATACATCTTCCTGTTCAGCACGGATCGAATATTATTCTTGAAGCAATGAATAGGCGCTATTCCCGGGAACAGTACTTGGAAAAAAGTGCAAAGATTAGGACTATGCTTCCCGATGCATCTCTTTCAACTGATATTCTCGTTGGTTTCCCTGGTGAAACAGAGGAAGATGTTGCCGATACTCTCGATTTAATGGAAAAGGTTCAATTCACAACAGCCTTCATGTATTATTATAATCCCAGAGAAGGTACAAAGGCCTATACCTTAGAAAACCAGATTCCAATGGAAGTAAAGAAAACAAGGCTGGCAAAAATAATTGCATTACAACACGTCATAATCAAAAATTTAATGACCAAAAAGCTGGGACAGACTGTTACTGTTCTTGTACAATCAGTATCGCGCGATAATAAAAAAGAACTTTTAGGAAAAACAGAACAAGATGAACGTGTTGTGTTTTCCGCAGAGAAGGAAATCATTGGGAGTTTTGTACAGATAAAACTCATAGAATTGACGGGTAATACCTTCCGTGGTATAGTTGTATAGACGAAAAAAAAAAGAGGTGCATATGCCTTTGAAGCTGATATTGTTCATTCTGGTTTTAATACTAGTAACCCTGTTTATAGGGTTTAATCTTGATAATGCATGCAATGTTTCTTTCGGGGTGTACACTTTCGAAAATGTTCCCGTTTTCATGAGTATATTGCTTTCTTTTGCAGCTGGTATTCTTATCATGATTCCTTTTTTACTCTTTAGACCGTATAGAAAACCAAATTCAGATAAAAATCAAAAACAGAACCATCCATCTCAAGGTCCTGTCTCCAAACCTGTTTATTCAGATCCTGAGCAAAAGTGATAAAAAAAATAGTTTTCATGTTAAGTTTGCTATTAATTTCTTTTTCCTTGTTTCCGTTATCGACGGAAATACAGACTATTGTAAATACAGCAGCAGAAAAAGAACTTGCTCAAGCTTTGGAATACCTGGAAAACCAGATAGCAGCTGTTCAAAAAGTTCAAGATAAGCGTGAATTGATTATAGTAACAGCCTCATTACAGGAAAGCTCCGGGTTTTATGAGTTAGCAAGTAAAAATTATGAGAAGGCTGCAGGAATGCAGGCTGCTGAAGGTTCAGAAACATCTGCTTCCCTATTATTAAAAGCTGTACGATGCTCATTATCCTATGGCGATTTTCAGCGTGCTGATTCATATTTAACGACAGTTTCTCGAACGAGTGTTTCTGCAGAATTAAGCGCAAAGATAAAACTATATGCAGTATGGAGCTGGCTTAGTAAGGTTTCGGATGAAGAATCGCTTCATGAGCCTATTGTAATTTTATCTTCTTATATTGGTTTAAAAACAATGGAATCGGTTCAGTCCAGTGTACTTCTCACCCTGTGGTATCTTACCGGCGATGCTTCCTACAGCACAAAACTCATACAAAATTATCCGCAATCAATGGAGAGCTCTATTGTACAGGGTCAAATAAACCTTTTACCGAGCCCCTTTTGGTACTTTGTACCGCGAAAAACAGCTGCATTATCTCAAACAACAATCGAGGCCGGCTCTCTCTTAACTGATACTGATAAAACTCCAAATACTGCGCCGAAAGCAGATGTTTCGAAGGAAAACACCAGCAGCTCAACAAAGATAGTACATTATCAGTTAGGTTTTTATAGAAACAGAGAAAATGCGCAGGATCTGAGTGCCAGATTAATAAAGGCAGGTTTCAAGCCTGATATTTTGGAAGAATTACGGCAGAGCGGAACTCTATATTATGCGGTCATTGTTAAAGAAAACTCCGCACAAAATATGGGAGCGCAATTAAAGAACGCCGGATTCGAGTGTTACCCCGTGTTCGAATAGCTAGTTTTCAGTCCGGCTTTTCAGCTCAATTTTTGTACCGCTTGAAGATATAACACCATCTGCAGTCATTTTTACCGGCTGCAGATATAACACAGCATCCTTTTTTTCAATACTATAGAATCCTCCAAACAACGATGTCTCACTATCTGAACGCATTTGCACAAGGACCTGACTATTTACAACTTTTTGTGAATACATGCCTGTTTCGACGGCAGAACCGGAAGCAAAAGAATAGTTACCCTTGCTGAAAGTGATGGTATCGGTCTCCATAACTGTCCAAAATTCAGTTTTTTCCAGTTCTTCCAAAAGCTCTTTGCCCTTGGATTCTGTACCTGTTGTTTGCATATTTTTTTCAAATACTTTTTTATACGTACCGTCCCATAAGGTGTCGGAATTAATGACCATACCCACATCATCATTGATCTTAATTTTTACTTCATCTAGAGAGACTAAGGAAATATCAAAATAACGCGTTAAGTTAGAAATAGAGGTGTTTACAGTCGAAAGATATATACCATTTCGGCGTAAAGTACTGTTTATCCAAGAGTAAACTTCCTGGGTGTTTTCCTGCGAAAAAATAATTTCTTTTGCAGGATAGTTAAAAAACAGGTATTGCGTAGTTAGATTTTTTTGGTTAGATAAAGCCCATAATCCGTTAAGAAAACCGGCAAAACTTTCAATAGTACCGTCTTGAATTTTAGCCAGCTCTGTGGCCTCAATCTTTTTTCCGGGCACTCTTGTTTCTGAACCTTTAATATAGCTTTGACTTACATCGCTCCATTCATAAATGGTCTGCAGCTGATCAAAGGTATCTTTATCTGTGGTAATTTCGGTGCTGTATACCATGATAGGGTAGGTTAATGATTCTGCCTGTTCGTAAAAAAGGCTTCCCTTCGCCTGCGGCTGCTGAATCAATATGGTTCCCTCTGAATATAGTGAAACTATCTGTCTAAGTTCATAACCTGGAGAAATGGGAACAAGGGTAAACGCCTCTAAAACAGACTCATTTTGATCTGTAAAACCTGTGTATATGAGATTACTTTTTTGACTCCCTGTTAAATCCATCGTAGAAAGCGAAAAAGTCTTTGATTGTGAAATCTTTGTCTGATATTGAAAAAAGCGTTCATATGTCATTCGATTAAGATTATATAAACCTGTAACAATGACAATATAGGGATTATTCGCTTTTTTTACTGCAATAACCTGATCTTCGTATCCATCGCTGTTAAAATCAAAACTGATAGCATTTATGAGTATTTCATCAACCTGAAGGGAAATGAGAGAGGTGAGGGAAGGATCATCTGGAGATGAGTTTTGGAGTACAGCTAAAGATTGTTCCTCTTTATTTGTAATTGGAATAACTGTTCGTGCTCTGACTGTAGATGAATCATTTTTAATAAAAATTTCTTTTCCAAGAAATAAAAAAAGCAGTATTGCAGCTGCTAAGAAAAATAATAGAATTGTAATATTTCGTTTCATAAAGTCCGGTTCTGAGCAACATAGAGAGGCTCTTTTGTAGTATTTCTAATGGTATTATATATTCTTTGTGCTCTTTCTTCTATGGCCTTTAAATTGCCGGCTTGAACTGTTATTTCAAACCAGGAAGTATCTTTTCCGTTAATCTTATGCGGTATAATTCTATCTTCTGTCATATATCTTTGGGCAAAATCGTAGTAGGTACCAGCATATTTTGACCCGTAAGAGGCTTCTTGAATAAGATCGGTAAGAATAAAGACAGCAGAGTCTGTTTGTCTGCCTGTAACGGTTTCTTTAACAGTATCGAGAGCGAGCCCTATATCTGTAAAAGCGCCGTCTGCCTTACTCTGGGATACAATTCTTTTTAATTCAACAAAATCTGCTTCACTTACGATGGTTTTTGTATATACTTTTTTGGTTTCGCCAAAGAAAAAATAGAGATTTACAGTATCGCCAATGATTAACGAATCATCTATAAAAGTGCCCGTTAACCATTGTTGTGCATCAGTAAAGGCTCCGCTTTCTCCCATAGAGAGTGATTTATCCACGAGTATGTATATATCAAGAGGTTTTACTCTCTCAGAACTGCTTATTAAGGAGAGAAGTAATAATGATATGATAATACATAAGTTTTTTTTCATGGAAAATAACACCTCCAGATACATTATTATCTAACTATAGCACAGAATATTCTTTTTTTGTACAAAAAAAAAAAAATGCTTTACATTCTTAAAACTATGTTTATAATTGTGAATGTAGAGTTTAACAGAAGGATAAATTCCTAAGGAGATATTATGGGAAGTATTGATATTCGCAAGAGTCCAAACGTATTTGATCCGAACACCCCAAGTGCTGTAGGTTCAAGAAACTCGCTTGCTCAGGAGTACAGAGATCAACAAGCGGAAGTTAACAATCTTCTTGAAGAAGAAGCAAATAAAGTATTAAACCACATTACCGCAAAACTTCCTGAGGAAGTACTAAATCAACTCGACATTATGGGTGGTTTGAAAGAAAAACTGTATAATTACTTTAACCAGAATTATCAGAATATGTTTAACCGTTATGTTGTAACTTCTGAAGACGAAATGGTAAAAAAGGTTCGAAATTTCATTGATAAAGAAGAAATGAAGGTTTTAAACCGGTATACACCAAAAGAAATTGCATCATTGCTCGAAGATGTAGGCGGTGCAGACAAGTTTAATACAGGTGAAATTGAAAAATCTGTTGTAAATATGTACGGACACTTACAGGGACATATTCAGCGCGGCGTTAATGATCTTGAAACATTAACAAACTCGCTTCTCCGTCAGAAATCAGACGTAGGTGCTTTTGTTCGCGGTGAAAATGCATATTCTATTGTAAAGTGTGCTTTTAAAGACAATATTTATAAACCAAAGACAGTAACAGATGTAAAACTTTCAATCAATATTCTTGATTCAGAGCTCATCAGCCCTATTTTCCATTATCAGGTTACCGTTGAATACTTAATAAAGGATCTTCTTTCAAAACACATTACCGATACTCTTGAAAAAGAAATTGAAAACTTGAAGAACCAGAGAATTGAAGAAGGTCTCGATGAAATGACCGATGGTGAACTTGTTTTTGCAAAGATGAACAAGGTTGCAGATCTCACCGACGATAATATTGACAATCCAAAGAGCCGCCGATATCAAATTATTGCTAAGGATTTAATGGACAGAATTTCCGATCTTCGTGCAGAAATTGATCCAAATACCTTTGATCAGTTGAATATCCGCGAAAACTTGAAAAAAATTGTTGATATTGAGAATATTCGTAACCGCGGATTCAATACAGCAATTAACTCTCTTACATCAATTCTTGACACTTCAAAAATGGGTTATCAGTATATAGAAAATCTTAAAAATGCTCGTGAACTTATTCTTCGCGAGTATGAAGATACTGATGCTGCTCATCTTCCTGATGAACGCTATCAGATTAAACTTAAGTACTATGATAATGCTCAGCTTATAAACGAACGTGAAGCATACAGAGTTCAGCTTGCAAGTTTTGCAACAGAGGTTGAGCACCTTTGGGATGTTCTTCGTACAGATTATGATCACTCAAAACGATTTAAGAGAATTGCAGATTTTGAAGATTTAGCAAATGCTTATAAGAGGAAAATTGTTTCCCGCTATAAGTCAAAATCAGGCGATCCTGTATATGAAGATACAGCCAAGGTTTGGGACGAAGTTTCTTTTATTAAACCACAAGAAACCGAAATTGAAAAAATGAACCAGACTTTCTTATTTGAAAAGGATAAGATTAGAAGTAAGCTCATTATCATGCGCAATAAACTAAAGAGCATGTATGATTATCAGTATCCTATTGAACGCCGTGTTATGGAAGAAAGATTAAGTTTCCTTGAAACAGAGTTTAATAAATTTGATTACATGATTAATCCTTTCCATATTCAGCCTGGATTATTAATGGATATTGATATTACATCTATTAAGAGAAAGAAGGCTACTCTCGATGGAATGGCTAATGTGCTTAATGAGTTCCTGCACAGTGTTTCAAAAGGATTCCAGGATGCGGCTTTTGCTTCATTCTCAAGAAGACGTTCTACTGTTCGTGTAGACCTGTCTCAATCTTTTGCACCGCCGGAACTTGAGGAAGAGGCTTCTTCAGCTAATGATTTGTTAGCAGAGATTAATCAGGAAGCATTACCTCCTGCTCATACAGCAGAAAAGCCGAAAAGAGGACCTAAGCCGGGTGCCCGCAAAACAACATCAAAAAAAGGTGTTGTAGATAGCGGAAAAACACGTAGAGGGCGAGGCAAATAGTTATTTTTGTGTTATAATAACGGTGCGGAGTAACTGTTTTACAGTTTCTTCGCACCGTTTTTCTTTATAGTCATGGAGGAGCAACTATGCAGGAATCTGTTAAGCAATTAAGCACTGCAATTGATCAATTATTGAAGTGTGCACACACAAGTGAGAATATTGCAGATAAAATATCCAGTTTAATTTTAAAAAAGGAATTTGTAGAACATCATGCGGCAACAACTGTTTATGATGTCCTTGTCACAAATTGGAAATATGCAGCTGCCTCTCTCAACTTAAAGAGTTCTTCTCTCGAACCAGAAAAAATCTACACAGAAATAGCAAGATGGAAATGTGCTGATGTTGTTCTTGCCTATCATCATCCGGATCTGGGTGTACAGATTATAAATCCAAAAAATCCTGACCATAAAGAATTAATGGCCGATTTTAGGAAAAATGAACTTATTGTTTTGTATGCAGGCTACATGGGAAAAAAAGATGCCGATGAAGTTTGCCAAACTCTTTTAGGTAAGGCTTCCGATCTTTTTAATGGAAAAATAGGCAAGGTGCCGGAATCCTTGCTTAAGGGTTCATACGGGTTTAAAAAGCAAAAACCGCCTTCAAAAACAAGTGCAAAAAAAGTTAATGAAAAAGCTGTTCCTAAACAAGCAAAAAATACTGTCGTTAAAAAAGCTTCAAGTATATCAGTTACAAGACTGCAAAAGACTCCGCCAAAGCCGGTATCTAAATCTTCAATTACAGGCAAGGCTCCTGTTAAAACAGCATCTTCTGCTGTTCAATCCCCACAGCGCAGCAAGCCTGTTGGAGCTCCTTCTTTAAGAAAGATGACACCAATGATATCGGTACAAGTTACAAACGAGCTTTTTCATAATGGTAATGTTGAGGCTTGGAAAAGAATAATTGCCAGTTTTGAAAATAAGTACCCCGATTTACAGATATATGTCTATTATGAGGGCGAAAGAATCACAGATATTAACTCATTATTCAAATGGGGTAAGGTAAAACATGGAAGCTGTATTCAATTTGTGGTAGTTGGTGAAAATCTTCAAGATGTTGCAAAACTTAAGCGCTATTTTACACAGGGCGCCAGCAGTATGTTCGAGGCTTTTCTTCAGGGAGCCCCGGGTACTATTTTACGTTTGTTTTAGTTTCAAGGAGTAAATAATGGCGTTAGATAAAAAACATATACACTACTTTTCACAAAAAGTATCAGTTTCAAAGTCTGTAGATAGAGATTCTTTTGGTATACGAGCTCGTCTAGCATTGGATCTTGCAGAAATGGGTCTTCCTGTTCTGCCTGGTTTGGTTATTGATGGGGCAATTGCAAGCAATATATCTGATATACAGTATGATAAAGATTTAGCCAAACATTTTGATTTATTTGCGAAAGAGGTTGGTAAGAAATATGGTGATACTAATCATGCGCTCTTAATAAAAATGGTTATTTCTCCAAATATGGCTATTGCACAGTATCCTATGCTTCATAATATTGGTTTAGCTAAAGATACTGTAGATGGTTTTGCAGACAAGGTTGGAGCTGCTTTTACTGCAAATGAGCTTCTGTTTTTAATGATAGGCGCAATAAAAATAGAGCGGGCAATAGCCGTAATTGAAGATACGCAAAAACGTATAAAAGTAATAGATGAAACATTAAAACAGCTTAATGCAGATTTTCAGTCAAAGAGTAAGATACTTAAACCCCAGGAAATAATTAAGAAGTACGAAGCATTAATGCTTGCAGATTTTTTTACTTCTGCAGAACATCAGGCAGAAATAATTCTATCAAGAGTAAGCCATTTATTACAAATTGATGAACAAAATGAGCAGGATACTGCAATTCTCATACATCCTATGGTTTATGGCAACTATACGAAGGATTCCAGTTCAGGTTTTTGTAGTACTAGAAATGTAATAACCGGTGAAAAAAAGATACAAGGAATGTTTTACAGTAATTCATATAATGAATTATTTTCTCCTGGTAAAGACATATCAAAACTTAATCCTGCATATGTGAAGCAGCTTGTAAAGACTTCGCAGCAATTAGAGGATGAGTTTAAAGATATTCGTCAAATTCGTTTTACTATTGAAAACGGAAAACTTTGGCTCATTGAACAAAAGAGTGTTGAACAGCGAAGTACAGCCTCTCAGATTAAGCTCTATTTCGATTTGTTGAATAGAAAACTGATTGACGATGGAACGCTTATTAATGCATTTAAGCCTGAACAATTAAGTGAACTTTTACACCCGGTTATTGATGAACGGTCTGTAAAAGCTCTTCCCACAGCTGTCGGCGGAATATCAGGTGCACCGGGTGCTGCAGTGGGACGTGTATACTTTTCTACAGATGATTTACTGGAAGCCAAAAAGCTTGCAAAACAACGAGGTGAAGATACCCGATGTATTTTACTAATGTGTGCTACCTATGCCGGCGATGTTAAGGCGATTGAGGAAGCTGCAGGCGTTCTTTCGAACGAAGGCGGTTACTCTGCTCATGCATCAGTTGTTGCAAGGCAATATGGTAAAATTTCATTGGTTCGCCCCGATATGAAAATTACAGGCAAAAAGGCAGCTATTGGTACTATTATAATTAATAGCGGAGATTACATAACGCTGAATGTACCATACTATGGCGCTCCTTCAATTTATAAGGGGGAAGCGTCCTTGGTCCAGCCAAATCCGGATAAATTAGGTCTCTTTGATATAGTAAATTTAAGCAAAAAGTATCTTGGAGATTTTACTGTTCGTGCAAATGCCGACAGTCCCCGCGATGCAGAGCTTGCTTTAAAGTTTGGAGCCGATGGTATTGGGCTTTGCCGTACAGAACATATGTTCTTTCATGAAGAACGAATAAATATGTTTAGAAGTATGGTTCTCGCTTCTGATATTGCAGAAAGACGTAAAATTCTTAATCAGTTAAAGAAATTCCAAACAAAAGATTTTTATGGAATATTAAAGGTTATGGCGGGAAAGCATGTGACCATTCGCCTTTTAGATGCACCTCTGCATGAATTTCTACCCCATAATGATTCAGAAAAGGCCGGATTCCTTGAATATGTCAAGGGTAATGGGCGGAAAATGACCAAGGCTGAACTTGATTCGCGTATTGAGAGTCTTGCAGAAAGCAACCCTATGCTCGGTCATCGAGGATGCCGAATTGCAGTATCGTATCCTGAAATTTATGAAATGCAGGTGCAGGCAATTTTTGAAGCAGCCTGTAAACTTCAAAAAGAGAAGGTTAAGGTTTTCCCGGAGGTTATGATTCCGATTATCATGAATTCATCTGAATTAAAGCTGATAATTTATGGAAAGAAAATTGAGGGTCATACATATAAGGGATTAATAGATATTGCAGAAGAAGTTTGCACTGCAAATGGCGTCAAAAATCTGGATTATAAAGTTGGAACAATGATTGAGCTTCCTGGTGCTGCCTTAGGTGCTGGGGAAATTGCCAGATACGCGCAATTTTTCTCGTTTGGAACTAATGATTTAACTCAAACCACCTTGGGACTTTCAAGAGATGATTTTAATTCTTTTATGCCGGATTATACTATGTTTGATCTGATTGACGGCAATCCTTTTGCAGTCTTGGATCCGAGGGTAAAAGAACTTATTACTATTGCATCTGAAAGAGGAAGGGCTGCAAGACCTGATCTTGCCATAGGTTTGTGCGGTGAACATGGAGCAAGACCGGAGAATATTAAGTTCTGCATGAGTGCCGGATTACAGTATGTTTCCTGTTCGGCTTATTCGGTACCTATTGCGCTTTTATCTGTTGCTCAGACACATTTGAATACCAAATAAACACGCTTCGGCAGCAAGAAATAAGGTGTAAACCACTTGTTGCCGAAGTCTATTCTAGTTTTTAACCTCTTGACAATCGAGGAATACGCATCTAGTATGGATCATTATGACTGCTAATGAATTACGTTCTAAGTATATTTTGTTCTTTAAAAGTAAGAACCATGTTGAGATTTCAGGAAAATCATTAATACCAGATAATGATCCGACTGTACTATTTACCACTGCAGGTATGCATCCCTTAGTTCCTTTTTTACTGGGAGAACCGCATCCGGCAGGAACTAGACTCACCGATTATCAAAAGTGTGTTCGTACAGGCGATATTGAAGAGGTTGGCGATCCAAGCCATCTAACCTGTTTTGAAATGTTAGGAAATTGGTCCTTAGGTGATTACTTTAAGAAAGAATCGATTGCATATAGTTATGAATTTTTAACAGGAAAGGAGTGGCTTGCCCTAGACCCTCGAAAATTATCCGTAACTGTATTTGCCGGTGATGAAAATGCACCACGCGATGATGAATCGGCACAGTACTGGAAAAATAACGGTATGAGCGAGGATAAGATAGCGTACCTTCCAGCTGTAGACAACTGGTGGGCAGCAGGTCCTACTGGTCCTTGTGGTCCGGACACAGAAATTTTTTATTGGGTTGGAGAAGGATTTCCTCCGCATGGTTCCAATAAAGGTACAGACAGTAAAAACTGGCTTGAAATCTGGAATAATGTTTTTATGGAATATAACCGGGTAGATGAAAAGACTTTGGTTAAGCTGCCAAAACAAAATGTTGATACAGGCATGGGTCTTGAGAGAACAATTACTGTTTTGCAAGGAAAAACCAGTGTGTACACAACAGAAATTTTCCAGCCAATTATTCAGGCTATAGAAAGATTATCGGGCACCGTATATGGAAACGATCAGGACAAGGATAAAAGCATTAGAATCATTACCGATCATGCCCGTTCATCTGTGTTCATCCTAGGCGATCCCAAAGCTGTAACGCCGTCAAATGTAGGTGCAGGATACGTTTTAAGAAGACTTATTCGCAGGGCAGTACGCCATGGAAGAAAACTTGGTATTGAAAAAGCCTTTTTAGCTGAACTTGCAGAATCTATAATTGAAAACTTTAAACTACCATACCCTGAACTTGCAACTAATGCTGAAAAAGTTAAGCAAGAGTTGACAGCAGAAGAAAATAAATTTAATGAAACTTTAAAAAAGGGTGAGGCAGAATTTGAAAAAATTTTACCGAACCTTATGAAAAACCCTGCGAAAATTATTCCCGGCCGTGTTGCCTTTAAACTTTATGACACCTTTGGTTTCCCTGTAGAATTAACAGAGGAACTTGCACATGAACATGGAATGAAGGTAAACCGCGAAGAATTTGATGAAGCTTTTAAAAAGCATCAGGAATTATCCAGAGCCGGAAGTGAGCAGCTTTTTAAAGGCGGTCTTGCCGAACAATCAGAAATTACTACAAAGTATCACACGGCAACACATCTTTTACAGCAGGCTTTGACCTTAGTACTTGGTGAACACATTGCACAAAAGGGTTCAAACATAACTTCAGAAAGATTGAGATTCGACTTTTCTCATTCTGAACCTATGACAAAGGAACAGATTCAAAAGGTTGAAGAGATTGTAAATGAACAGATTAAAAAAGATGTTCCGGTTACCATGGAAATAATGAGTCTTGAGGATGCTAAGAACAGCGGGGCAAGAGCATTATTTGGTGAAAAATATGAATCAACTGTTAAGGTTTACACTATTGGGGACTTTTCAAAAGAAGTTTGCGGCGGACCTCATGTTGAACATACTGGTGTCATTGGAACATTCAAAATTCAAAAAGAACAGTCGTCTTCTGCCGGCGTAAGAAGAATCCGTGCTGTTATAAACTGATTTTATTTATTTTTTTGTAACAAACAGTATTAATTACTGTTTATTATTTTAAGTATATGATACTTGTATGCTAAATACAGTATTAATTTGAACAAGAAGGTGATGTAATGAAGCGTATAGTTTCAATTTCTGTAGTATTATTTAGTCTATATTCTGTGCTTTATGCTCAGGTTGATTTACAGCCAATTGTAAATATTAAAATTAATAAAAGCGAGTCTATCACTGTTAAACAGCTTAAGGCTCGAGTGGAAATTTATAAAAAGCAAACGGGCAATGCAGCCTTTACTGTGGAGCAGAAAAAAGAGATTCTTAATGCTCTCATAGATGAACGATTAGTTCTTCAGGCAGCAGCTAAAGAAGGCATCGGGCTTACTGATACTCAAGTAAATAAATACTTTTTAGAAAATATTTCCAGTCAAGTGGGAAAAAACATCACTGAGCAAGAATTTGCCGCCTTAGTAAAAGAACAGACAAATATGAGTCTTGATGATTTTATGAACAATCAGGTTGGTATGAATGTCGCAGACTATAAGGCATATTTAAAAAATCAGCTTATTGCTCAGCAGTATATAAATGCAAAACGCCCTGATGCTATTGCAAATTCTGCTCCTACAGATAATGAAGTACGCTCTTATTATGAAATGAATAAGACATCTTTTGTACAAAGTGATATTTTAAAATTATTCTTAGTATTAGTTCCAAAAACTAATGATTCTAATGCTGCCTTAACTAAGATAACATCTCTTATGAATGATTTAAAAACCTCAAAAATTACTTTGACAGAATTAAGAGATAAGGCAAAGGCTGAGCCATCTGGTTTACAGGCTGGAGATATGTATGTTAGTAAGACGCAAAATGCAGCCCAGCAGCTTGGTATTGATTATAAGACTTTGTTATCAATGTTCTCACAGCAGATAGGCTTTTATTCAGATATCAATGAAACCGCTAATGATTATCAGTTTTATATGATTCGTGACCGCTATGATGCACGTATGCTTACATTAAGTGATATTGTTCAGCCGGATACAACGATAACAGTATATGAATATATTAAAAATATTCTTGCACAGCAAAAACAAGCACAGGCCTTTGCCGCAGCAACAGCAGAGTTAACAGCTTCGCTTCGAACACCAGAAAATTATCAGATGCTTAAAACAGGTGAAGCTCTCGATAAACTTTTGGAATGGTAGGGGATATACGTGGCACGAAGAAAGGGAAGAATTTTAGCATTTCAAGCTCTGTATTCATTTGATGTTGGATCAATAGATTTACAGAGTTTGCTCACTTTTTCATGGGTAGAAGATGCCCTTCTAGAAAAGATGGGAGAGGCAAGTTTAACATTTGCAAGGCTTTTAATTAAAGGAACTGTTGAAAATCTTCCAATAATTGACGAAAAAATTAAGTCTAATTTATGTAATTGGGATTTTGACCGCTTAAATAGAGTTGATCTTGCTATTTTAAGAATAAGTGTATACCCTTTGTTGTTTCAAAAGGATATACATTCTACAATTATTATAGATGAGGCAATTGATATATCAAAGGAATTTGGATCCGGAGAATCGTTCAAATTTATCAACGCTGTGCTGGATAATATTCAAAAACAAGAAAGGAAGTAACATGCGTGTTTTGAAGGTTTTCTTCATAATCGCATGTATAGTTCTCTTTTCATCATGTATAATGAAAATTAATAATGAATCATTTAATTCTAAGATGGATTTATCTGATTCATACATAGCTCAAGCCCAGTTTGAAACCGCCGAAAAAATACTTCTAAAAGCCCTAAAAACAGTTCATACCGATTTTCAATACCTTGGTATTTATAAACGTTTTGCCCTTATGCAAAATAGTAAACGGTGTGACGAAGTTATTCAAAAAGCTTATAAAAAATATCCTGATAGTATTGAGATTCGTAGTGTATACACGCATTTCCTTATACAGCAAAAGCGTTACAATGAAGCAATTGTAATAGGAAAAAACTTAAAAGGTACTGCATATGGTTCGCTCTATTCACAAGCGGTTTTGTTTTTAACCGAGCATATAGAAGATTTTTATTCGCCGGAATTAATCCAAATATATTCAGATGCTTACCAGATAACAGGAAACAGTTCCTTTATACTTAATGCAGTTGCCTTACTTGCCCTTCAAGGTAAGTATTCTGAGGCAATGATGTATCATCCGCAGAAAATTACAGCCTATGATCCTGTGCTTTTTTGGGCGAGCATAGCTTATGATGCCGGTGACTATGCAGTCTGTCTTTATGATCTTTCGATAGCAGCTCAAAGTGTACACAGTGAATTATTAAGGGCTGATGCATATGTGTTATCGGGCGAAATTGAGAGAGCAAGAGAATCTTGGCTATGGACACTTAACAGCGATGCAGCATCTCCCTCTTCATACTTAAATGCGGCATTATCAACAGAAAAATTGGGCGACTTCAATGGAGCCGGCGTTTATGCAAGAAAGGTTGTCAATCTTTTTCCTGATTACATTCCAGGATTAATGTATTACGGCAGTTATGCTTTACAGCAAAATAAAAAGAAAAAGGAAGATCCATTAGCCTTTGCATTAAAGCCGAGCGGCTTGAAATCATTGCAGATGCAGATAGACGAGTCATTTCCTCTTATTCCTGTGAGCGACGCAATATATAGAATTGATAAAGCCCTGCAAAATAACAATGATGCTCATTTACAGATAGAACGGTTAAAACTTGATTGGTCTAATAGGGAAAAAATGCAGGCACAAGATAAGGTAATTGATATGTGGCACCTTTTGGAAAAAAACATGAAAGATGCTTATACCTACGACGAAGAGATTCTTAAGTATGCTATTTGGTTTTTCCTTTCTCAATCAAAATTTGAAGAAGCTGAAACTATTTTCATGCCCTATCTAAAACAAAAATATGGGCAAGAAACAATAACAGGAGAAGAAACTGAGATATTTTTTGATCCTGTTCTGGTTAATAACAGGCTATCATCATGGGAGCGGGAATATCTTTCATACTTCTATACTGTATATTTTAAAAATTATTCTGCAGCCTTGTCTTTACTTGAGTATGAATACGAACTCTATACCAGCCGTTCGGATTCTATGTATACTTACAAGAAAAAAAATGAACAAATGTGTATGAATCTTGCAAATATGTATGAGGGCTTAAAATACTATGATAAGGCAGTTGCTTTGTACAGCGATGTTTCCAGTTTTACAGAATTTGTTGAATTGAAGGCAGAGGTACACTATAGACTTGCAGGAATTAATTTGCAAAGAAAAGAAACAAAAAACGCGATTTTGAATTTGGAATATAGCCTTTCGCTCAATCCGGATAATTCAAAAGCGCGTCTTTTATTGAAGAAAATTCGCTAAGGTTTATGCAATAATTGCAATTACATCAGCTGCTTTAAGAATAAGGCAGTCATCACCATCGATTTTTACCTGTGTACCGGCATATTTATCATACATAACACGATCACCGGCCTTTACCTTAATTTTTTCTTTATCATCTCCAACAGCAAGAACTACAGCTATTTGTGTTTTTTCTTGTGCTGTGTCTGGAATAATAATGCCGCTTGCTGTTTTAGATTCAGTTTTTTCGGTTTTTACAAGAACTCTGTCTGCTAAGGGTGTAACCTTCATATTTAAGCCTCCAAAAATAATTAATACATTAAGTTTTCTTCTCTTGTAAGAAAGATATACTCTAAATATACAAAAAAAAAAGTAAATCGGCAAGAAAAAAAGTTCAAAACGATACAATAGGGAATTAATTTTCTTATATTGTGTTGAAATGATACATAATTACCCCTGATATACTTTGTTGTGTCAGAATAGCACAACAAAGTAAAAGTATACTGAAAGTGTAAAATTCGGATTGCTAATTTATTGTTTTGTATAGAATTAGAAAGTGTTAAGAAAAATAAAGTTGGCACACTAATTGCAAATTATAATTGTATTAGAAACTGTAAAGCCTGTTTTTAATAAGTTTGCAGTAAAGTATTTTATAAGGAGCTTAACATGAACAACAGAAAATCAATATCAGTAAAAAGTGACGACAACATTATTTCCTTATACTTAAAAGATATAAACGCTATTCCTCTATTAACCAGGGAAGAAGAAAATGAACTTGCAATACGTGCAGCACAGGGTGATAAAGCTGCAAAAGATAAGATTGTAACATCTAATTTACGTTTCGTTGTAAATGTTGCAAAAAAATATCAGAATCATGGATTAGACCTTCTTGATTTGGTAAGTGAAGGAAATATAGGTTTGTTGACTGCGATCGAAAGATTCGACGTTACAAAGGGATTTCACTTCATTTCATATGCAGTTTGGTGGATTAGACAGGCTGTTCTAAAGGCAATTTGTGAAAAGTCACGAATGATCAGACTACCGCTTAATCGTGCAAATGAACTTGTTCAAATTGAAAAAGCCCGTAAGGTTATAACCGGTAATCAGAGTGATGAAGAGGAATTACTGGAAATTGCCCATATGCTTAATATGGACAGTTCTCATGTTAGAGATATGTTAAATATTTCCCGCGATATGGTTTCTCTTGATGCTCAACTGCGTCCTGGAGATTCCGAGAGTGCTTCTGTAGGTGATTTTATGGAAGACACGCGATATTCGAATCCTGAAGAACTTGCTATTACAAAGAATATGCAGGAAGAAATAGATACTGTTCTCAGTACTTTGACAGAAAAGGAAGCAGAAGTCATTCGCTACAGATTTGGTTTGAACGGCAAAAAGCTTATGTCCTTGAAAGAAGTAGGAGATGTTTTCCATCTTACTAAGGAAAGAATTCGCCAAATTGAAAAGAAGGCAATACGAAGACTTCAGCATCCAAGCCGCTCTGCACGTCTTGAAGCTTTTGTAGCATAAGTGCGGTTCTCATGATTGAAGCTGTAATATTTGACATGGACGGCCTTTTATTCGATACAGAAAAGCTTTGTATGGAAATGTGGCAGGCTCAGGGTGAAAAAGAAGGTATTGTTTTCTCAAACGATCTATTTTACAAGTGTATTGGAAGAAATAATAAGGATACTAAGGAAATAGTTTTAGCAAGTCTTGGCCATGATTTTCCTTACGATGATTTTCGGAAAAAAGCTTCCAGTGCAATGAGAGATCACATGGACAAATTTGGCCCGCCGCAAAAACAAGGGCTTTGTGAGTTATTGTCTTTTTTAAAGTCGCGGTCTGTTAAAATTGCCCTTGCAACTTCGTCAAGCAGGGAAAGCGCTTCATGGATGGTTAAGAGGGCAGGAATAGACACTTATTTTGATGCCTTTGCATTTGGTAATGAGGTGGAACACGGTAAACCGGAGCCTGATATTTTTTTACATGCGGCTTTACTACTTAACGTACTTCCTGAACACTGTGTTGTGTATGAAGACTCAGAGGCCGGATTAAAGGCTGCGTATAGTGCAGGAATTAAATCTGTTTTTATAAAGGATTTATTGGAGCCTTCAGAAGACGTTTTATCTAAGGTTTGGCAGCGATGTACATCTCTTGATGAGTCTATTAAGGTTTTAAAACCTTTGATTTCTGCGTAAGTTCTTCGTAGGCATCATGTCTTGCTTTTATGAGAATTTCCTTATCTCGAAGGGGATCAGCAATACCAAGCAATAAGTTTCCCGACTGTTGAATACCGCTTACTTCTCCAGGACCTCTGAGTTTTAAATCAAGTTCTGCAATTTTAAAACCGTCGGTTGTTTCGTGCATTGCTTTTAACCGTTCTATTCCACTTTCTGTAAGTTTGTTGCTGTAAATTAAAAAACAATGAGACTCATATGTTCCTCTTCCAACTCTACCTCTAAGTTGATGTAAGGCCGAAAGTCCAAAACGCTCTGCGTGTTCAATAACCATACATGTTGCATTGGGAACATCAACACCAACTTCTACCACAGTTGTTGCGACCAGTATGTCAATTTTCCCCTTGTTGAATTCGTTTAGAATGCGGTGCTGTTCTTCTTCGTCAATCTTTGAGTGAACCAAAGCACACGTAAATTCAGGATACACTTCTTTTTGCAAAAAAATAAACATGTCTTCTGCAGATTTTATTGCGGTGTTTTTAGTAAATAAATCATCGCTCTCACCTAACTCCTCTTCTGTAGTTTCTATGAGAGGATACACAAAATATGCCTGATGGCCGCCGGATATTTCCTTTCTAACAGCTTCATAAACCCTAGCTTCATTTCCTTCTCTTGTAAGGTGAGTTTGAATGCTTTTTCTTCCAGGCGGCATTGATTTCAAAACAGACACATCAAGATCGCCGAAGACTGTTAGTGCAAGCGTTTGCGGAATAGGTGTTGCACTCATCATTAAAAATGAGGGAGCCTTGCCTTCCGTTGAACGGCCCTTTTCGATGATGAGGTTTCTTTGAATAACACCAAACCGGTGCTGTTCATCAATTACTATAAAACGAAGCGCCTTATACTGAACATTTTTTGAGAATAAGGCGTGTGTTCCAATTACTATATCAATACTTCCTTGAGAAAGTTCTGTAAGAAGTTTATTTCTTCCCTTTGCTTGTATATTTCCAGTAAGGTAGGCCAGGCGTACACCGGATATTGGCTCGAGAAGACGGGCTGCGTTTTCTGCATGCTGGCGGGATAGGAGTTCCGTAGGAGAGAGAATTGCACACTGACAGCCGAAATCGATTACCCTGAGGCAGACAAAAAAAGCAACGAGGGTTTTACCGGACCCAACATCTCCCTGTAAAAGACGCGCCATAGAAAATGTAGTATGTTCAGAAAATGATGTATCAATTTCTTTGTTCATTTGAAGTATGACAGTTTTTTGGTCAGGAGTTAAATCAAAGGGTAATCGTTCTATAAGCTGTCTTTGTTTCGGAGATAAACTTCTTTGAAACTCTGCTGATAATGCGGAATCTTCTGACTCTATTTTCAGAGGAATAGAGGTACCAGATGAAGCGGAGGTACTCTGCTTACATTGCTCATTATCTGGGAAAACTCCCTTTCGTTCGAGAGTTCTTTTGATTATGGCTGTTTGAAAGAGGAACAGCTCTTCATAAATGAGAGTTTGCCTTGCTTTGTCAGCTTCAGCAATTGAGGAAGGTTTATGTATGCGGTGAATTGCTTCCTGCTTTGTGAATAAACCATATTTTAATCTATACTGATCGGGAATCTCATCGCTAATGCCTTTTCCGTATTCCACTAAGGCTGTGCTTATAAACTTTTGCATCTGTGCTTGACTTAATCCTGCTGTAAGGGGGTAGAGTGATGCAACGGAATAAAAATTATCGGGCTGTATCAGCGGAAAAGCATCACCGTCTTTATGAACAAGTTCAGCTTCAAAAGAGGCTGCCTGCAGGTCACCATACTTTAATGAAAAATTTCCAGTAACACTGATAATAGATCCAACAGGGTAGGTTTTTTCTAAAAAAGGGCGATTAAAACATATGAGAACGGCGGTTTCCGTATCATCATCAATACGGATTTTGAGTGTTTTCATGCGCCCGTAACCGAACCATTCGTGGGCAACGACTCTTGCTATGGTATGAACTTTTTGCCCGTTATTGCTTTCGCTAAGATGAACCAGCTGTGTCCGGTCTTCATATGTGCGCGGATAATGAGTTAAAAGTTGACAGACAGTAAAAATATTGAGAGAGGCAAGGATTTTCGCAAATCGCGGACCTATGCCGCTTACCGAGGTAACCGGGGTTTCAATATCTTGTAATTTCACGAGGCTAAATAGGCAGATTATTTAGAATGCCGACAAGGAGATTTATCCCTAAACCAGCGATAATCTTACAAACTGCAATAAAAATAACTGATATTATAAGGGACACTTGAGGTGAGCAGTATTTTTGTGCATAAAAAATCTTTGTTATTCTCGAAGTAACGGGATTTAAAATTTGATCAAAACTATACCATATGGTGCCGGAATCCTTGTTAATAAAAAGAAAAATAAGGCGTATAATGATAAGTATTATAAAAAAGTTAAGAATCGAAGAGGCAAGTCCCCATGCCAGACCGATTATCATGGCTAAGATAATTCCTACACTTATTTTTTGCATAACGGCAATATTAGTTAAGAGGGAAGACGATAACACAAGAATACCAATGGAAAGAATAGGTGAAAAATCCATGTTGCTAAAGCGTAAAAATTTTATACCTTTAAACATATACAGGTACGGGTCGCATAACGAGGAAAGTACACGCGCAATTGCTGTGTTTTGAAGTGATGGAATCCATGTAAGTACGATTCGTGCAAAACACATAATTGTATAGAGCGAAATGAGGGTTGATAACCCTTTTAATAATGCAAAGAAAAAATTCACGGTAGCCTCCAGTTTATTACTCTTTCCAGACACTTTCTACAAGAGGTTGACTTTTTAGCTTTTTAATAAATTCTTCATCTGCTGGTATGGTTAAATTTCCGCCAGATTTTATTTCGAAAGTACCTTCAGTAGTGTCCATATGAAAATATACTTCACAATTACCCGAAGAGGCAAATAAAAAATCTCTTAAACCGAATAATTTATGCTGATCCTTTGCTTCTTGTGTTAATACGATGTGAATCGACTGAATAACCTTAGGTTCAAGTTTTTGCGGATCTAGTACCTCCTCTATGGTAAGGCAGGGTCCGCCATACTCATCGTCATACTTTGCTTTGAATGCTAGAATACTGTCTTGAACAATAAGATCCTTATAGGTAGACCATGTGTCTGGAAAAATTGTTATTTTAATTGTTCCATAGAGGTCTTCAATTTGCCCAACTGCCATCCATTTTTCTTTTTTTGTATAGATTGGTTTAATTTCTTTTACTAGTCCAATGATAGTATAGATCTTATCCTTTCGTACATGGCTAATTCTATCGGTTCTAAAATTTGATACACCTTCAATTATTTTTTTGTATGAATCCAGGGGATGACCGGAAATGTAAAACCCGATAAGCTCTTTCTCAATAGAAAGCTTTTCAAGCTGCGGCCAATCTTCCAGCTGGTCATATACAAAGTCCTGGAATTCTTTTTCATCAGTGTCTTCAAAAAGACTAACCTGCCCGAATTTACCTTCTCCTTTTTTTGCTTCTGCATACTCAACAGCTCTTTCAAGATTGAGAAGGAGAACGGGACGAAGCTCATTAAGAGAGTCAAAACAGCCGGTTTTTATTAGAACTTCGAGCGCTCTCTTATTTACCGTGTGCAGATTAACTCTGTCCAGAAAATCCATGAAGCTTGCATAGGGGCCGTCTTTCTTGCGCAGTTCTATAATTTCATCTGCGGCAGCATCTCCAAGGCCTTTAATGCCGAGCAGGCCATATTTTATCCGTCCGTTAACAACATCAAATACTTTATCAGACAGGTTAATATCTGGCGGGTCAATGGTGAGACCCATCGAACGGCCTTCTGCAATGTATTCGGGAAGCTTATCGGTAGAGGAAATTTCATTGGTTAAGTTAGCAGCAATAAACTCTGAGGGAAAATTCGCTTTTAGGTAAGCGGTTCTGTAGGCTACGACAGAATAGGCTGCAGCATGACTTTTATTGAAACCGTATCCGGCAAAGGGAATTAGAATTTCGAAAATCTCTTCTGCATGCTCCTTGGTAAACCCTTTTTTAACAGCTCCTTCTGTGAACGTTATCTTTTCGCTTGCCATAACTTCTGGTTTCTTTTTACCCATGGCACGGCGGAGCATATCTGCTTGTCCAAGAGAATAACCTGCAATTCTTTGGGCTACTTGCATAACCTGTTCCTGGTAAACAATAACTCCGTATGTTTCTTCCAGAATATCTTTTAGACATGGATCGGGATATTTTATCGTTGAAGGGTCATGTTTACCTGCAACGAAGGCGTCAATGTATTGCATAGGACCTGGCCGGTACAAGGCGTTTAATGCAACGATGTCTTCTATACGGCGGGGAAGAGCCTGTTTCAAGACTTTTTGCATACCAGGGCTTTCAAACTGAAAAACAGCAGCTGTCTGTCCAGCACAGAATAGGTCGAAAGTTTTGCTGTCATCTTCGCTTACTTTTTCTGTAGAAAAGTCTTCAAAGCCAGGACGTTTACGAATAATTTTTTCTGCATGTTTTATGAGTGTCAGGGTTTTTAAACCTAGAAAGTCCATCTTTACAAGACCGCACGGCTCGATGATATCCATGGTGTATTGGGTTGCAGCTTTCCCGGTTTTAGAATCCTTGTACATAGGAGCCCAATCAATAAGCTTTGTTTTTCCAATAACAATACCCGAGGCATGGAGGCTGGTGTTTCGGTTTGTGTCTTCGAGAATAAAGGAAATATCAAAAAGTTCTTTGAATCTGGGGTCCTCTCGTAATTCAGCAAGCTGGCCTGAACCTTGAACCTTTCCATTTACCTCGAATGCATCTTTTAAGTGGACCTTTGGACCTTCGGGGATGAGCTTCGTTATCATGTTTACGTCTGATAATGGAATATCAAGAACGCGTGCTACATCTTTTATAACAGCCTTTGCCTTCATCGTTCCAAAGGTGATAATTTGTCCCACCTGTTCATCGCCGTACTTTTGTCTTGTATATTCAATAACTTCCTGTCTTCCTTCATAGCAGATATCAACGTCAAAGTCGGGCATACTTATACGTTCAGGATTCAAAAAGCGTTCGAAAATGAGTTTGTATCTGAAGGGGTCAATGTCGGTTATGGACATTGCATAGGCAACAAGGGATCCTGCACCGGAGCCGCGGCCGGGACCAACAGGAATATCGTGCTCTTTCGCCCACTTTATGAAGTCCCATACAATTAGAAAGTAGCCTATGAATCCCATATCTGTGATGGTTGATATTTCGTATTCAGCTCGTTCCTTTATTTCATCGGTTAGTTCAGGATACCTTTTTTCAATTCCGTTGAATACAAGATGCCTGAAGAACTCTTTTTCGTCCTTGTAACCATCAGGAATTTGGTAGACAGGCAGGCAGTCAGGCAGCTCGGTTGTTTTATACTGAGGAATGTGAACATCGCACATGGAAGCAATTTTAACAGTATTACTGAGCATTTCAGGATAGTTTGGAAAGAGGGCGGACATTTCAGAAGAGTTTTTCATATAAAATTCAGGAGTATCGAAGCGCATTCTTTTTTCATCGCTTCTTTTTTTCTTTGTGCCGACGCAAAGTAGAATATCGTGGGCAATGTAATCCTGCTTATTGCAGTAGTGAATATCGTTTGTCACAACCATTGGAACATTATTTCTTTGGGCAATGTCAATAAGCATTGGTGCCGCACGTTTTTGCTCGGGGATTCCATGATCCTGCAGTTCTATGTAAAAGTGATCCGGACCAAATAAGGTTTTGTAGCGCGTAATAAATTTTTCAGCTTCTTCTTTTTGTCCATTTAGTAAAAGCTGAGGAAGGTGTCCTGCAATACAGGCAGTTAGGCATATGAGTCCGCTTGAGTATTGCTGTAAAAGCTCTTCGTCGATGCGGGGCTTGTAATACATTCCTTCGAGAAAGGCTTTTGAAGAAAGAATCATTAAATTACGGTAACCTTCTTCATTTTTTGCTATGAGTACAAGATGATAGTATTTATTTCCTTGTTCAGTTCCTGTTCTTTCAAGACGGGAGCCGCCAGCGACATAGAACTCGCTGCCTACAAGGGGATTTAAGCCTTGTTCACGGCATTCCTGTTCAAAACGCAGAGCTCCGAACATATTTCCATGGTCGGTGAGGGCGAGAGCGGTCATTCCTAATTCTTTCGCTCTTGAGACGAGTTTTTTTACAGAAGCAGCTCCATCGAGGAGAGAGTAATCTGAGTGGACATGTAAATGGACAAAATCGGACATGTTTTGATTATATCCGCAGAAGTACTAAAAAGCAATGTTATAACTACTGCGGATTATCCGGTTATTCGAGTTTAAGTGCTGCCTTTGCCTGATTAAATAAGACTGTGCGGGTTTTTTCAAGAAGTTGAATATCTGTGCGGATTAATACATCTGTTCCATCAGGATCGAGTTCTTTTAATCTTGCAAGCTGCTCATCTATTGCTTTAAATGCACCGCTGTAATTTCCGATTTTAAATAACGTACTCATCGAGGAAAGCGCTTCTCCGGTTTTTGAAAGAGTACTGTACTTAAGAGCTATAGGGTTTCTTGAAGCGGCCCATTGTTCGACGGAATCAGTATAGGAAGCATCAACAGTAAGTGTGATGTATTTTTGTTTTTTGTCCTTGTGGGAATAATAACTGATATAACAGTAAGCTGCGGTGAAATTTTCACCTTTTTGCATTAAGGGTATTGCATCAAAGGCCGGCAGTTCAAGATTTTGCTGTACCATAAGACTTTGACCGGCGCCGAGACTTCCTAAGTCTATAGTAGTTTGATTCCCATCGAGCCAGGGAGAACTTGCAATGGTAAGACTCATATTGCTTACTGCAGGTTTACTAAACTGTATAAAATCATTAAGAATGGTGCTTTCTAAGTATTGATAGGTTTTTCCATAATAAGAGCTGCCCTTAATTCCTGTGAGCGAAGAATTAATGTCACCCCATTGAGGAGAAGTTCCATAACACAAAAGTGAAACACTTATAGGCAGGTTTGCATACATAGCGTAAAGATTTTTGAAGGCGGTAATATCAGTATAGTTTTGCAGAACATTGTCATCGGTAACCCACAATAGACGCCATGGATTAGGATTTCCATCAGCTTTTATACTAGTAAAGGCAATATCAGCAGTTTTGAGGTTCTGCTTTATTTTTGGTTCATTAATAAGTTCCTGCAGTGTACTTGTGATCTGTGCCTTAGAGCTGATAAATTGAAGTTTCTCTGTTTGCGGAGTAAAAAGTGCAATTCTAGTACCGCTGGTTTTAGCATCAAAGATGTTTTGTAAAGAAGTTTCAAACACCTTAAAAGATCGTTCCGTCTTTAAAAAGGAAGGGTTTTGAATATATAGAACATAATTAACATCAAGTGAATCAAAGAATGACGGCTGGTTTGCTCTTAATCCCAATACTACAGATTGGGTTCCTCCAGAAGTTAGGAATGAAACCTTATTACTAATGAGAAACAAGCTTATGTCATCCTGTTCGTTGGCCTTATAGGGAAATTGATAAGAGTTTATAAAGGAAGAAGTATCTATATACGAAGCATCGACAATTCCTCCTGTATCTGTGGTACTGGATGCATAATTTCTGCCTGCCTCTTTTTGTCCCCCGGCAATTAAAAAACTGCATAACACGATCATTACTAGCAGTAGTGTTTGTTTTTTCATGTGAATCTCCCTTTCTAAGCTTTGTGTTCATTATACACCCGAAATTAGACAACTGTAAATTTTATTTTAGTACTTAAGTGTTTATTTTCCGCTGATAATAGTGTATCTTAGAAGGTAAGGGGCTAACTGTGGAAAAATGGTATAAACTAGATAATGCTGCAAAATTGTAT
>CAZLNE010000004.1:0-45340 GCA_964560975.1 uncultured Treponema sp.
ATGTCGGGTTTAGCTTTGCGGGCTTTTTCCATAGCAATCTGAATTAAGGCTCCAACACCTTCTTCGTCGATTGTTTTGAATGGGTCGTACTCTAAAATATTCTGGCTAAGATAATCAGGTAAGAATTTTCCAGCATCGTCACGGCTAAAAGCAAAGGTCATCTGCGTCAGGTCGTTTGTTCCAAAACTGAAGAAGTCTGCCTGTTCTGCAAGCTTATCTGCAAGGAGAGCTGCACGAGGAACCTCAATCATAGAACCAATGCGTATATTAAACTCAATCTTTTCTTTTGCAAATACATCTGCAATAACCTTTTCTGATCTTTTTCTGATAATTTCAAGCTCGTCATTGTCGCACACAATTGGAATCATAATTTCCGGATGCACGTCGATAGATCTTTTAATACAGTCGGCGCTTGCAAGGGCAATAGCTTCTACCTGCATTTCATAAATCTCAGGGAAGGTAATGGCAAGGCGGCAGCCGCGGTGACCGAGCATAGGGTTCATTTCATGTAAACCATCAAGCTTTAAAGATAAATCTTTTGCATTAATGCCCATGTATTTTGCAAGTTCCTCTGTTTCTTCTTTTGTGTGAGGTATAAACTCATGTAAAGGAGGATCGAGCAGCCTTATGGTGACGGGCTTGCCGTTCATAGCTTCTAAAATTCCTATAAAGTCTTTTTTCTGGAGTGGAAGAATTTTTGCAAGAGCAGATCTTCTTTGGTCTTCTGTATCTGATGCGATCATTGCTCTAAAGTGTATTAATTTATCGCGGTCAAAGAACATATGTTCTGTACGGCAAAGTCCTATACCTTCTGCACCAAAATTAAATGCATTTTTTGCATCCTCTGGCTGATCTGCATTTGCCCTAACTTTAAATCCTTGAAGTTTTGTACCTGCAACAGTTGTACGGACAGAAGCACTGCGTACTTCATCGCACCACTGCAGGAAGGTATTCAATTCATGTGATATTTCAGGATCTATGAGAGGCAGTTTACCTTCATACACACAGCCTGTAGTACCATCTATAGTAATGAAATCGCCTTTTTTAAGAACTTTTCCGTTAATAACTACATTACCGTCCTTCATCAAAACTTCGTGAGCACCGCATACACAGGGAGTTCCCATACCGCGTGCAACAACAGCTGCATGGCTTGTCATACCGCCAGTGGAAGTAAGAATTCCTTCTGATACAACCATTCCGGTAATATCTTCAGGACTGGTTTCTTTTCTAACAAGAATAACCTTTTTCCCCTCTTTTACCCATTCATCAGCTTCATTTGCAGTGTATACAATCTGTCCGAAAGCAGCGCCTGGAGAAGCATTAAGACCTTTAGTTAAGGCCTTTGTAGCCTTTGCAGCTTTTGGATCGATCATTGGGTGTAATAGCTGATCAAGCTGATCCGGGCTTACACGAAGTATAGCTTCTTTTTTCTCAATAAGTTTTTCATTAACCATGTCAACAGCGCATTTAACCGCTGCGGCACCGGTTCTTTTGCCGTTTCTTGTTTGAAGAATAAACAGTTTTCCCTGCTGAACAGTAAATTCCATATCCTGCATGTCACGGTAGTGTTTTTCAAGTCTATCGCGGAATGCAACAAGCTGATCATACACTTCTTTATTTTCGTTTGCAAGTTTATCAATTGTTTCTGGAGTTCTAATACCTGCAACAACGTCTTCACCCTGTGCATTCATTAAATATTCGCCGTAAAATTTATTTTCACCGGTTGAAGGATCGCGGCTAAAACAAACACCTGTACCAGAGTCATCACCAAAGTTTCCGAAAACCATTGACTGTATGTTTACTGCAGTTCCAGCAAGACCTTTAATATTACTCAATGCACGGTATTTTATAGCTCTTTCATTCATCCATGAGCCGAATACAGCAGTTGTTGCACCCCACATTTGTTCAACAGGGTCTTGAGGAAATTCGGTTCCCGTATAATTCTTGTAAATTACCTTATATTCAGATACCAATTTTTCTAAGTCTGAAGCATTTAGTTCAGTGTCGAGTTTCACTTTTTTTGCTTCTTTAATAGATTCCAGGGCATGTTCAAATGATTCAGAAGGAACACCCATTGCTACGTCGCCGAACATCTGTATAAAACGGCGGTAAGCATCCCATGCAAAACGGGGATTTCCAGTTAACTCAGAAAGACCTTTTACAGCCTTATCGTTCATACCAAGATTAAGAATGGTATCCATCATACCGGGCATAGACTGTGCTGCACCTGAACGTACAGAAACGAGCAATGGATCCTTTGGATCTCCCAGCTTTTTTCCCATTAGTTTTTCAAGCTTTGCAAGATTTGCACTTACTTCGTCTTTTAGACCTTCAGGATATTTTTTTCCATTATCGTAATATAATTTACATACTTCTGTAGAAATAGTGAATCCTGGAGGAACGGGAATTCCGAGATTTGTCATCTCCGCAAGATTAGCACCTTTTCCGCCTAACGCGGTTTTCATTTTAGCGTCGCCTTCGGCTTTTCCATTACCGAAGAAATAGACATACTGTGTCTTTGCCATTTAAAATGTAACTCCTTAAATTACCTATATATTTAAGCATATCCTACCATTGAAGATAATGAGCTGTCAATGTATAATGATTTTTATGCGTTGCATTAATTCTTACGTGCTCAAATTCCTTCTTTTTTCACTTTTTTTTGTTGTTTTTTCTTGTGCGACAAGAATTACACCGCCAGATACCGGCGATATAGAAGAAAGTTCTGTATCAAGCATCTATACAGATGAACCTGCAAACCCGGAAGACGACTCAGTATCTGCAAAAGAGGCAGAACCCGATAGCAGTATTGTGCTGCCAAGGGAGAATACAATACTGCTTACCTTTGCAGGTGATCTTATGGCTCACACCAATGTGACACGAATGACAGATTTCTCACTCATCTATGCAGATATTACCTCGATCATCCAGAGTGATGATCTTAGTTTTATAAACCTTGAAACACCAGTACATCAAGATAGGCCATATGAAAACTATCCAGCTTTTAATGTACAGCCGCCCTATGTAGATGCAGCAATTACTGCGGGCTTTGATATTTTTTCCCTTGCAAATAATCATATAAATGATCAAGGCAGGGCGGGAATAGAAAAAACTCTTGAGTATTTTACAGCGAAACACTCTGATGGTATTTTTTCAGCAGGTATTAAGCCTGGCCCTTCATCGAATTTATCGTATCAGGTAATTGAAAAAAACGGATTTACCATTCTCTTTGCAGCCTTTACAGAAATTGTGAACAGTTATACCTACCTTGAATATTTTGATTATATTAGTACTACAAAAAATGCCCGGGATATGCTTAAAAAACAGCTGTTAAGCATGAGAGAACATAATCCCTGCGACTTATTTATTTTGAGCGTTCATTGTCTTGAGAATGAATATGTAATTCCTGTGAGTAAGGCACGAAAAGAATTTTATTATGATTTACTAACATGCGGAGTCGATGTTGTGTGGGCAAATCATCCTCATGTACTCCAGGAATGGGAGCTTATTCAGGATAAAACTACGGGAATTCTTACAAAGGCTATATTTTACGGAATAGGCAACACAATTTCGGGTCAACGCTACGTCTATAATTTTGATAATCCCGGCGCTGCCAGGGAATACACTGGAGACAGTATGCTGTTTCAACTGGAATTTACAAAAAAAGAAGATGCTCAACCCTACATAAGTTTAACAAAACAACACTTCATTACAACTCACATAGACTCGCAAAAAAATTCACTAATAAAATTATTAACAAATGAATTTATTGAGACACAAGAAATAAAATATAAAGATTACTACACTAAACGATTAGAATTATTGCAGAAAATCAAAGGAACAACACTATGCCGATAAATTACAAAACACTCCCTGTATATGAACAGAAAAGCCGTATTTTAGATTCACTTGAACATAATCAAGTTGTTATTGTCCAGAGTCCAACAGGTTCTGGAAAAACTACTCAAATTCCAGTTATTCTTCATGAAGCTGGTTATTCAGAACACGGTATGATTGCGGTCACTCAACCAAGGCGCATCGCAGCCTTATCGGTCAGTGAATTTATTGCAAAACAGCTTGGCACAAAGTACCCTGGACTTGTCGGATACAAGATGCGTTTTGAAGATAAGACAGATCATACCACTAAGATTAAAATCATGACCGACGGCATTCTTTTACAGGAAATGAAACTTGATCCATGGTTAAGCAAGTACTCGGTTATCATGGTAGATGAGGCTCATGAGAGAAGTTTAAATATAGATTTCGTACTTGGTTTACTTAAAAGAGTTCTTTCGCAGCGAAAGGATTTTAAGGTTATAGTGTCTTCTGCAACTATGAATGCAGAAGCCTTTTCTCTTTATTTTGATGATTGTCCCATAGTTTCAATTGATACGATTACGTGGCCGGTAACGATAGTCTATGATCCGCCTTCTGTTTCTGCAAGTACTCTCAGTATAACCGCCTCGGATGCACTTCTTTTGAAGATTGAACAAACCATAGGACGCGTCCTCGATAATAAGGACACAGGCGACATTTTATGCTTTTTACCAGGGGAAAAAATTATAAAAGACTGCATCAACCGCCTTTCTCATTCTCAGTTTTCCAGAAAATTGTATATGATTCCTTTGTATGGAAGGCTTGCAAAAGAAGAACAGGAACGCGTCTTTGATCAAGCTCCCTTTGGTAAAAAAAAGGTAGTTATTGCAACTAATATTGCAGAAACGTCAGTCACTATAGAAGGTATAACCACCGTTATTGACTCAGGACTTGCAAAGCTTAATTTTTATAATCCGCGAACCTATACAGCCAGTCTTATTGAGAGTGCAGTTTCAAAGGCTTCATGTAATCAAAGAAAGGGAAGAGCAGGACGTACTCAGCCGGGTGTATGTTATAGGCTTTATCCGCGGAAAGATTATGATACAAGACCCCTTTATACACTTGAAGAAATTTACCGTACAGACCTATCTGAGGTTGTGCTTCGGATGAGCGAGTTAGGTATTACAGACTTTGAACAATTTGACTTTTTATCTCAGCCTAACCGTGAAAGCTTAAAAGGGGCAATTGAAACCTTAATTCTTCTTAATGCAATTGAAACTGATAATTCACTTTCAAAGATTGGGAAACTTATGGTTGAGTTTCCTCTTATGCCAAGACAAAGCAGAATTATTGTTGAAGCTATTTTGCGCTGCCCAACTGTGCTTGAAGACGTACTTATAGCAGCATCTTTTTTATCTGCACAATCTCCCTTTATACTTCCTCCAGGAGAAGAAACTGATGCCCGCCGCGCACACCACTCTTTCCGTCACAACGCAGGCGATTTTATGTCCTATGTATTAATCTTCAAGCGTTTTACAGAAGCAAAAAATCAGGAAGCATTTTGCAGTAAAAGTTATCTTGATTACAGGGTTATGAGTGAAATTGCTAATATTAAAATTCAATTAGAGCAGATAGTTAGCAATCTGGGTATTCCGGTTTCTTCAGGCGGGTCTGTTGAAGATTACTTAACTTGCATAGCCTCTGGTATGATACAGTTTATCTGTGTGCGTGAAGGAAGAGAAAATTACCGTAGTCTTACAACTGAACACATTCAAATACATCCTGGTTCGAGTATGTTTAGAACAGATCCTCTATACATTGTTGCCGGAGAAATCGTAAGAACTACAAGAATGTTTGCCATGTCTGTTTCTCCTCTGTCTGGACCAATTCTTTCAAGAATAGATCAAAATTTGGAAAGCAAACTGCTTGGCACGAAGGCTCGTAAACCTGCTCAAAAGGAAAAGCAAAAAAATAAGCCAGTCGTAGACGATTTGACTATTTATGTAGGAAGCGAGCGTTTTCCTCTTGTTAAAATTAAGGGTAAAAAACACGCCATTCTGCCCTATAATACCCTGCTAAGAGCTTTGGAAGAGGAACAAAACGAAGAGAAGCTTAATGAGGTAAAAGATCTTAGAGGTAAGGTGGAACTCGGCTCGTATGAATTACTGTCCGGTGAGAAATTAGAGTTAATCTTTAAACTAGCTAAGTCCCTGGATTTATCTGTACTGGATGAAAAAGACTGGAATAGGAAAATGCATGTGTATTTTTCAGAAAGTCCCGATATGCTTGTAAAATCTCTTTCTGCTATTTTACGTGTTGCTGTCGCAAAATCGAAAAGTAAGGAATTAGGTTTTATCTGTCTCTTTTCCGATGGGAATGGATCATACTGGTACAAGGTTTCTAGAGGTTTTACAACGGCATTGAACGAAAGTCTCTCAAGCTTAGAAACACTTATTGATGACAGTGCAGAAATTTTCAACGAAGAGCAAAAAGCCCTTTTAAACATTGTATATAGAAAGTTGTCATCACTTTATGAATAACAACAAATAACAAATTTTCAGGCAGGGTTATGGAGCGATAAACTTATAACCTTTGCCGCGCACTGTTTGAATGTATTTTGGTACATCTCCAACATCACCAAGTTTTTGCCTAAGTCTTGCTATGTGAACATCTATAGTTCGTGTACTCATGTGGGAATCGTAGCCCCATACTGACGCTAAAAGTGTCGAACGGAGTACTACTTCACCTTCATGTTCATAAAAATAATGAAGCAGTTTTATTTCTTGAGATAGTAAATTCTCTTTTTTACCCCTTACAAATACACAGGCATGTTCAAGATCTATTTTTATATCTTCATTTTTTCTCTTTTGTACACCTGTTCTTCGAAGTAAGGCCTCTATTCTTGCTAGTAATTCTTTCATCTCGAAAGGCTTACATAAATAATCATCAGCACCTATTCTAAAACCCTTAATCTTATCATCAAGTTGATTTTTTGCGGTAAGAAAAATTATTGGTTTTGAACTTCCGCTGGACCGCAGCCTTGATGCAATTTCATAGCCGTCTTTACCAGGGAGCATAATATCTAAAAGGACTAAATCATAGTCTTTCTGCAATACCTTCTTTAAACCTTCGTTCCCGTCTTCTGCAGTGATAACGGTGTATCCTTCAGTCTCAAGTCTGTCAACAAGTGTTACTAACAAGCCTTTTTCGTCTTCTACAATAAGAATTCTTTTTGCCATAGTTGTCTCCTGAAATTTACACAGCCTTATACGGCAGCCGAATGGTAAAAATTGTACCCTGTACTGATGTCTGCAACGATATTACGCCCCCGTGCATTTCAGTAATTCTTTTTACAAGATTTAGTCCAATACCGTTACCTTCAATTTGCTTCTGTACAGCCATTTCTCCCCTTTTAAAGACTTCAAATACTATTTTTCTATCTTTCCAGCTTATTCCTTCTCCCTTATCAATGAATTTTAGCACAATAGTATCACTTTTTGAACTTATTTCCAAAAATATTCCTAAATACTTTCCCTTATCTGCATGTTTTATAACATTATCAATCATGTTTTGTAACAATGAATTTATTGCATTACTATCACACTCAATAAAAATATCTTCTTTTTGAAACTTAACAACTACTTCAAATTCTTTTTTAATTAACAAAGGCTCCATGCGTTCTACTTCGTTTCTTATAAGCTCACAAATATTGCACACCGTTTTATTTAAATGTTCAGTAGACTGTAAATGCGAATACATTAGAAAAAAGTTAATAGTACTAGATAGTCTGCTGCTTTCTTTTTTTAATAATTCTCCATAACTTTTTATTTTTTCCTTTTTTTGAATTATTCCTTCCATCATATTTTCTGCCGCAGCACTAATTACGGCTAATGGTGTTTTAAGATCATGTGTAATAGTTGCTATAAATTCCATCTGATACTTGGTAAATTTCCGTATTTTATACATATATACTAATATGCTTACTAAACCTGCAGCTAACAAACATAAAATCATGACCCCGAATATTGCGTTTATTATTATTATTTTAATGGTACTTTTTACTGCAGAAGTATCCTTATGAACAGCTTTTAAGGAGAGAATGTTATTAACAGATACTGATTCTTGTGTCTTAGTATCTTCAGTTACTCCCGGGGTAAGAGTAGAAATATCTACTTCGATGATTTTACTAGATTCATTTTCTACTAAAAGTGATACTTGAAGCGACTTATCTAAGATTTGCGATTGAAGAGTTGCTACTTGCTGTTTAAATATTGATTTTATCCAGGAAAGCTGCATATGAAATAAAAGCAGCAAGAGTAAAATTAATAAGATGGGTAAAATAGTTGTTATAAAAAAATTACTGCGTTTCTTCACTATATCATTGTACCTTTAATTACAATATTACACTATTTTTTTACAACATTTCTTTACCTTTTTTACAATGTTATTTCATTATTTGAATAAGAAAGGTATTAAGAAGCAATAGTCCTTCTTTCGTGAGAGCGTAATTACCCCGAGGTGTAAGAAGTGCCTTCTTGTTTTTCTGCCAATGTGTAAAAGTTGGTTCTATACTATCTAGTATAGATATACCAAAGCGATCAAAGAAGTCGCGGTTATTAACTCCTTCTAAGGTTCTAAACCCCATCATGAGGTATTCATGCATGTATTCTTCATCTCTAACGATTAAGGTTTCTTCCTGTTCAGAAAAAGGCTTACTCATATAATCATCCAAATTATTGGTATTTGTAACACGAAATGCAGATTTACTCTGGTATATAGTTCCCGTTGCGCCCGCTCCTATTCCAATATAGTTTTCCATGTGCCAGTATTTTCTATTATGAACACTCTGATTTTCTTTTAAGGCAAAATTGGATACCTCATACTGAGGGAGACCTTTTTCCTCTAGAAAATCTCTTCCCATAATCCATAATTCATCATTTACAGTTTCATTGATGATTTCCGGATTTTTTTGAATTATCTTGTAAAGAGGTGTTTCTTCTTCAATTGTTAGACTATAGAGAGAAATATGATCTACCCCATATGAAACAAGGGTTTCTATGTCTTCCATAAGTTGTTTTTCATCGTTGTTATATGGCGGTAGACCTGCAATAAGATCTGCAGAAAAGTGTTTAAAATGAGCTTGTTGTATAAGGGAGAGGGCTTTTAGATTAATATCTCTGGTAGATCTGCGCTTGCAAAATGTAAGTTTTTCATTAGAAAAAGATTGAATACCTAAAGAAACTCTTGTTACGCCCGATTTTATTAACACTTCAAGAAATTCACTTGTAATATCATCAGGATTACATTCAAAGGTAATTTCTGCTTCCGGTGTACAATGAGGTTTTATTGCAGAAAACAAGGTTTCTATTTGGCTGCTTGATAGTAAGCTTGGAGTTCCTCCTCCAACATAAACCGATGACCACTCCGCATCTGTCAGACTTCTTCTATACTCGTGTTCTTGAATAAGTTTCGTACAATAAGAATCGGGGACCTGGTTAAGGGGTATTGAAAAAAAATCACAATAGGTACACTTTGAAATACAAAAAGGTATATGAATGTATAAACCTGCATCAACCATTAGAGTGTTTCTATTTTTTTCAACGGAAAGTACCGTAATAAAGCCTTTCCCTTAATTTCTTCTTTAGTAATGGCTCCCCAAAAACGGGAATCTATTCCTGATATTCGATTATCACTAAGAACGAAATATTCATCATCCTGAAGTGTAAACTCGTTCATTGTCCCTACAGTACCCAGTGTTTGATCAAAGACTGGCAATGATCCGTCGACAGTATAGAGAATATCATACATTTTTTGAGATACTTCGAATTCTGTTAAAAAATATTGAGAATTATGCGGTTTTATATACACCGTATAATTTGATATATATATGGTGTCTCCTGGTAAACCGATAACTCTTCGTAATACATTCTGACTCGTCATTTCTTGAGTAGAAGTAAAAGGATGAACCTTTCTAAACGTAACAAAGCCTACAAGCGTGTTTATTGTTTTTTTTAAAAAAGAAAGATTTTGGTAATTTTTAGAAGCAACTAATACAATATCGCCTCTAAAAATTACATTTTTTCTTAAAAAAAATGGATTATCCGGCACAAGAAGAGGGCTTACAAATACCTGATTATTTTCCTCAAGCAGAGGATTCATCGAATCAGAATGAATTGAGACTGGAAAAAGTAGAAAACTAATAAACAATATGGTAATGAGAGAAAGAGAAAAAATAAATATTAAAAAAATACCAATTTTTTTTTGCAGTTTCCGCCTCAATGTGAACGAAAACTCATAAGGATTACTTGCAATTCTATCGTTTATCATAGTAATAACAGTATCATAAGCGAACCTCGATTACAAGTATATTAGGTATTTTTTTGAAGTGCTACTTGAGAGCTTTGACAAGATGGCGTATACTGTAAGCTATGAGTAATGGTACTAAATTGATTGCACAAAATAAAAAAGCACGTTTTGATTACACTATTGAAGAAGACTACGAGTGTGGTATTGAGCTTAAGGGTACCGAAGTAAAATCTATTAAGGATGGAACTATATCATTTCCGGATGGATTTGCCGAAATTAATAATGGAGAAGTCTGGCTTAAAAACTTTCATATTTCTGAATATCCATTCTCTTCTATTTTTAATCATGATCCGGATAGACCTAAAAAGCTTCTTTTACATAAAGAAGAAATAAAGCGGCTGCAGCGGAAAACAGAAGAAAAAGGGTTTACACTTATACCGCTTGATGTGTACCTTAAAAATGGACTTGTTAAGATAAAACTTGGTCTTTGCAAGGGTAAAAAACAGTTTGATAAACGTTCAGATATTCGAGAACGCGATGTAAAGCGTGATTTACAGCGTGAATTCCGTAAAAGATTGGACGGTTAACATAATGATTGAGAGAGTTACATTATTATGAAGAAAAAAGTAATCAGTATTTTACTCTTTTGTATCTTTTTTCAAATACTATTCTCTCAATCAGCTACTTTTAAAACACTTGCTTTTTTTTCTGCTGTCTCTAACTCCAAGGAAGTAAACACCATACAGTTAATACAGGATTTATACTTTTCTCATGTATCAATTCTTGAACAATATACTGCAATAGATTATAGAACCGTACAATTCACAACACCGCTCCCGGCAAATATACAAGAGCCATCAATAGCTTTTTTTGTTGTTATTAATGAAAGCGAAGGAATGTGGATATGTGAACTCAATGCAGTAGTCTTCCCGGAACGCAGGGAAATAAAAAAATCCTATTCATATGACTCTTATTATCAAATTCTATTAGATGCTAAAACTGTTATTTCAGGCTTTTTTACATCGCTTTTATACCCTTCGTCAGAAGTCTCTGTCACAGATGCTGCTGCACTAAAAAAACAGGAAATAGTTCTTAATCTCGAGTCCATTGCAGGTACTTGGGCAGGAGATGAATTCATAGATAAGGTTGTTATTTTACGTGCCGGACGAGGCTTTATCATTTATAAAAATGGTGCAACCATGAATATATCGGTAGAAATAAAGCAAAATAAGGTAATTGCCAAACAGACAAGTAAGGCTAATGCTTCCTTTTTTCCCGAACTGCCCAGAGAACTAGCATTAACTGCTGCTCCTCAAACAGAGCCTTTAGAATGGGTTTTAGAAGCAGTGACTGAAAATATGCTTATCGGTGAGAAAAAAACCATTGAAGCAGTCTATGATAATGGACTTCCTGTTTCAGTGAATAAAATTACGATTTCTGCAAAATGGACACGATGAGGCTCCCAAATGCAAGGTAATGGAAAAAGTGATTCCCTTTTGGTTTTTCAAGACTGGCTTGAATCCTATTTAAATTTTGAAAAACTTCCGCAAAAAAACTTATTCTGGCTCGATACGATGCAGTATCTGTGTACGAGGTTTAACAATCCTGAAAAAACATACAAGAAAATCCATATAGCAGGCTCAAAAGGAAAGGGTTCGGTTTCTGCCTTTGCTGCATCGATTCTTACAGAATATGGCAAAACCTGCGGTTTATATACATCTCCGCATATCATGAATTTTTCTGAGCGTATTGGAACCTCTTATGGAACACTGACAGAAGAAGTATATGAAAAAGCAGTTAAAGAAATAATTCCGCTCGTAGATTCCATCATTCCGCAGAACCTTCCGAATGAGAGAGAGCCTACATGGTTCGAACTGGTAACACTTTTTTCATTTTTATGCTTTAAGCACTTACAAGCTGACTGGGCGGTTTTTGAAACAGGAATGGGCGGCAGACTCGATGCAACAAATGTTATATACCCTGAAATATGCATTATTACTCCTATTGAACTGGAGCATACTGAATATCTTGGCGACACCTTAGAAAAAATTGCCTTTGAGAAAGCAGGTATTATGAAGGCAGGTATACCTGTCATTGTTTCAGAGCAAAAACCAGAGGTATTAGGTGTATTAAAAGAACATGCCGAGAAAATAGGCTCGCCGCTTATACGTTTATCAGATGTACTGGAAAAATCATCGTATACATACAGTGAAGACTGTATGTATATTAGTCTTCAGTTTAAAACCCTTTTTTCACGGCCCATTCAAACAAAGCTGCATCTTCTTGGAGATTTTCAAGTTAAAAATGCAGCCATGGCCTGTGCAGCTGTTAAAAAAGCAATTCCAAATATTAGTGAAGACTGCATAGAAAGAGGATTGTCAAAGGCCTATCTTCCAGGCAGATTTGAAATTATTTCTTCAAAGCATACTCCCCCAATAATAATGGACGGAGCTCACACGGTAAACAGCATATCGTGTACACTAAAAACACTGTATGAAGTTTATGGTTCTCTTTTACAAGAAAAACGTGCACATCTGTTGTTTGCGTGTGCATCAGACAAAAACAGTAAACTCATCGCTGAACTTTTTTTTATAGATAATACTTTTTCTACCATCACGTTAACACGTCCGGGAATCATAAAAGAAGCTAATCTGCCTATCTTACATGAATCATTTATACAAGCAGATAAACATAAAGACTCAGCTATCAGTCTGATAGGCGATCATGAAGAGGCTATCAAACTAGCGTTTGAACAGGCAAAAAAAGATAATGCTCTATTGCTTATAACCGGTTCTTTTTATTTATTAGCAGAAGTTAAAAAAATAGCAGTAAAATCCGGTTCTACAGAATAAGTTACTTTTTTATTTGTAATCGGGTCCAAAAATTCTAAACCATCTGCAAAAAAGAACATTTGTGCTGGTACATTCCCCGAAGTTAAATCATTGTAAAACCCGTAAATTTCATCACCAAGAATAGGAATTCCAGCCCACGATAAGTGACATCTAACTTGATGGCGGAAACCCTTTGTGATCCTGCATCGAACATGAAAAACAGTATCGTTTTGTAAAGGTTTCATCATCATCAAATCGGTCGAATAATCGGCTTGTACAGATTTCATTCTTGCATAATAGGTTAGGCTGTCCCTTAAAACAGGGCGGACTTCCCTTCCCTGTGGTCCATATTTTCTAAACGAGCTGCAGATGGTAAGCGGCAATGAGCTTAGTGTGTATGGACAGGGTGGAAAACCCTTCTTTTCCTTAAGATGAACATCAGTTTTTGTTACTATTGCAGTATAAAACTTTACAAAATCGTTGTTAGATTGCTGTTCAATAAGCTTATTATATGACTCTTGATTTCCTGCAAGCAGTATAAGACCGCTTGTTGCTGTATCAATTCTATGTACTAAACCTCTCTCTATTTCTTTATACTTTGACGCAACACCTAAAACTGCAGGATACTCCTTTGCAGCAAAATAAAGTGCATTGTCAGTATCATCCTTATAAAGAGGAGCTGAAGGCATTCCTGATGGTTTTAAAAAAACCGCATAATCAGCATTTGCGAAGATAATATGCGGTTCTATGTTCATAAGTTATTCCTAATAAAAATTGAAGTTCTTTCATAGGTTTTATGCAGAGTCTGTAAAACTTTTTTAAAACGTATAGGTACACTTGATTTAAATTCTGTAAATTCAGTTTCTCCCGGAAGCCTGATGCCTAATGTATACGAATGCAGCATTAATGTAGCGGTTTTAAAAATTGAATCACGTATTCCGTATATCGGGTCGCCAAGTATGGGACAGCCGAGGTGTTTTAAGTGAACTCTAATTTGATGTGTCCGACCGGTTTTCAATGTAACCTTCATAAGTGAATACGGTCCGTAAACCGCAATACAAGTATATACGGTGTGAGCAAATTTACCCTTGGAAGTATCCATAGTTGTTACGTATTTCTTCCTGTCTATAGTGTCGCGCACAAGATTAGTTTTGATATTGCCGTGCTCAAGGGGCGGATGTCCTTTAACAATAGCAATATATTCTTTTTTAACCCGTCTTTTTTTAAATTGATCCTGTAAATAGTATTCAGTATCTCTATTCCTTGCAGTAATAATGATCCCTGATGTATCTTTATCTAATCTGTGTACTATGCCAGGTCTTCTTGCGGTAATAGAAAGAGACTTATTATCATCGGAGTTTATTATTGCATCTTTTCCCCAATGAAATAGCAATGCATTTACAAGTGTTTCTGTCCAATTACCATTTGCAGGATGAGTTACCATACCCTGCTTTTTGTTTATGACAGTTACATTATCATTTTCAAATAAGATATCAAGTGGAATATTTTGAGGAAGTATTTCATGCGGAATTGGATCTTCCCACTCAAGCTCCACTTTGTCATTATGTTTAATCTTTGACGATAATTTGGCTTTTTTACCATTAATCGTAATACTCTTGAGACCTGCTTTTAACCTTGAACGGGTTAAATTTTCAGGCAGGACAGAGGTTGCGTAAGTATCTAGTCGTATAGCATCATTAGTAGGGTTTTCCACTATGAAGGTATTTATAGGCATAAATTATTCCATTTCCTGTTCATCTGACGGTTGTATTGTCTCATCCAAATCTTGTTTTGATTCCGGTTCGACCGGCTGAATTACTTTTTTTTGTATGATAACAGAATCCGGTAACGCTGATCTATTATCAACTTCATTTTTTTTTGTATTTTTTATAAGTGTTATAACTAAATCGATTAATCCTACAACAACACTCACGCTAACCGCTGTAAAAAAAATATTTTTCTGATCCTTTTCCGAAAGGTTGGCAGCGGATGATGACTTTGCTAAAGGATTCGGAAAATATTCAGGATTCAAATCACTATTAACATATCGAAACAATCCAAACAGTGTATTTACAAAAAGCGTTGTAAAAGGCAGCGAACCCAGAGTTATAATTTCGGTCCGCCTAATCTGATTTGCCCAGTCAGGAAATTCCGCTGGAGAATAAGGTTCCGGACTAGCTGTATTTTGTGAAGAGGCTTGAGAAAATAGTAGGCAGCACGTATACACAAGCATCATCAAAAAAGCGGTAATCCGTTTCATAATCTGTATTATAGCACAAGTTTCTAGGTGAAGTCTATTCACGCTGTCCAAAGAGCGCTGTTCCAATTCTAATAATTGTTGACCCTTCTTCTATAGCTATTTCATAATCATTCGACATACCCATAGAAAGTTCATGTAAAGTAAAATTAGAAAACCGTTGTTGTGCCTTATCCTGCATATTCCTCAGTTTCGTAAACGAAGCACGGATTTCATTTTCCTTATGTGTAAACGGGGCCATGGTCATAAAACCAATAGGTCTTACATGACTTAGTTCACTCAAACGTTCCAGGGCATTAAACAGCGTATCTTCATCTTTAAAACCTGATTTTGATTCTTCTCCAGTATGATACTCTAATAATACCTGTATAGTTTTATCTGCCTTAGAAGCTTGTTTTTGTATTTCTTCTATTAATTCCAGGCGGTCTACTGATTGAATACATGAAACATAAGGTATAAGAGACTTAACCTTATTTCTCTGCAGTGAACCTATCATATGAAGTTCGATCTGCGGATGCTTATCCATAACAAGCGGGAACTTTTCACAAACTTCCTGTGCGCGGTTCTCACCAAAGAGCATAATTCCAATATCAGAGGCTGCTATAATTTCCTCTACTGGATGAAACTTGCTTACAGCCATCAATTTAACATCTGCATACTTTCTTCCGCTTCTTTTGAGTGCGCTCTCCATTTTTTCCCGTATATTATACAATCTAGATTGTATTTCATTACTGCCGAGCATGTGTTTCTCCCATGGTAATTTCATAACTACAGTCAGATAAATTTAGAAGTTCATCCAAACAAAGCTTTTCAGCTCTAATTTGCGGATCAATACCTGACTTTTGAAGTACCTTTTCTGCCGTGCTTACATCTCTATAAAACACAAGTAAATTGTTTTTTACCGTCTTTCTTCTTGAAACAAATAAGGCTCTTTGTATCTTCATAAAATGTTCAATATCTTTACATCTAGGAAAATCTTCCTTTTTGACCATTTTAACTGCCCGTGAATCCACATTTGGTCTCGGCCAAAAACTGCCTCCGGAAAGGTCAGCTACAGTTGATATATCATATGCCCACTGGCAAAGTACAGAAAAAGAGGAGTAATCCTCTGTGCCTGGTTTTGCCTCCATTCTTTGAGCAACCTCTTTCTGAACAGTTACTACCGCAGTAGTAAAACGAGCTGAGTTACTTATCATATCTGCAATAATAGCAGCTGCAACATTGTAGGGTAAATTTCCAAAAAAATAATCGCTTAAGCCGTTTTCCTTCCACTCTTTTTTCCAGGTTTTTAAGACATCCCCTTCAACAAGTTTAAATGAACCATATTGAGGAAAATGAGAGGGTGTAAAAGCATGTTTTAATACTTGAGAAAAACCCTTATCAATTTCAAAAGCAGTAAGGTTCGCTTTTTTTTCAAGCATTAAAGCTGTCATGCAGCCGAGTCCGGGGCCTACTTCCCAAATAGTTTTTCCTGTAATATCACCTAGACTTTGAATAAGTTTTTCTCTTGCATGCTGATTTATTAAAAAATTCTGGCCGAACTTTTTCTGCATCGCCATTCCGCGATCTTCTAAAAATTGTTTAATGGACGAAGGAGCATTATAATCCGGTAAAACTGGGGTAATTTGCATAAAACCTCAAAATGTAATAGGTGGTATTTGTGAAAACAATAATACCAGAAAACTTGTAAGTTCATAAAGCCCCCCAAGCAATAATCCAAAAAATGAACTTGTAAAAGGTAGGCAAAGAGAAATAAGTATGGCACACAATCCGCATATAAGAAATATACTGATAAGAGGACTAATAATTATTGTCGCTATAATGCCAATTGGTGTTATCGTTCCAAAAAGTACTATCGAAAACGGAGTAGTAAATAGTTGAGCACCAATAGAAGCAGATAAAGCACTGGAAATAGAAGGCGGTATAAAGCAAATAAGAGCAGTATTAATGGAATTTCCGATTGTTGTAAGGCCAATAAGGGCTGCATAAGAAAGCAAAAACGCTGCTGCCGTTCCATCCTGGGGCGATATGCAAATTTGTATCATAAAACATAAGGCGAGAATACTCGTCAGTTTTGGTTTTAGATTAATGAGCGAACAGGCTAAACACAGTAACGAACACAAAAAGGCTCTTAATAAAGACGGTGAAAGACCTGCAAACCAGACAAAGAGCACTACAGATACAAATGAAAAAATTATACTGCCCTTTTTACCAGCAATCTTTTTTGAAACAGCTGTACTTATTCCTGAAAAAAAAGATAAGTGCATTCCAGAAAGGGCAAGAATATGGGCTAATCCTGCGTTTCTGAAGCCTATACTTACATCTTCTTCCAAATACTCCCTGGATCCGCATAAAAGTGCTAGAAGTAAGCCGCCTGAAGCATCCCATGCATACATAAGCCTTTTAAACTGCAGCCGCAAAAGTGCTCTTACATAGGACACTTTAGATGTCCAATTAAGCTGGCTTGCGCTTTCAATTCTAAATGCAGTACTGTTCGATTTTGTTATAAATACCTGTACAGCAGAATAGATTATAGAACCTTTTTCAAAAATAGCCTTACTGGAAGTCTTTGAATATAATTTCCCCGGATAATAGGATTCAACAATTGATGATGGCACGTACAACAGAACAGTACCCGATGCTTGAGAAGAAAACTCTTCCGATGTATCTTTTTTGTAAACCTTAGTGCATTGTGCTAAAACCACATACACATCTCCACGTTTTTCAGGGTTACTTTTACAGATAAATTCTGCATGTGTTATATTTAGTGATTCAAGATTAGAAATAAATGGATGTCTCTCGGGTATATAAGACGAGAGAGAATAATATACTAAGGCTGTAAACAATGCACATATTTCTATGAGTGTAATTTTTTGACGAATCTTACCAGTTAAGCTTTGCCAAAGCCTCTTTAGATGCAGAAATGATATTTTCTGAATACCCTTGATACAAGATAACGTAGAGTAAATTGTCAAATGCAGATTTTTCACCGAGTTTTCCTATTGACCGTATTACCGATAATAATAAAACCTCATCATAGGTGCCGGTTTGTTCGGTCTTGTCATTAAGGATACCAAGATAATCGGTGAGAGCCTTGCCTGTCTCATATGTTGCTAAAGAAGTAAGGCAATCAATAACTTCAATCAATTCTTCACGGGTAAGATATGACTTTTCAAACTGATTTTGAGCAGTAGAAAAGTATTTAGTTATGAGAAGGGAAGAACGAGTCCACTTCGTATCCCTTATTACTCTCATAGAATCAAGCTGAAGGTTAATTAAATCTCTGTATGTATCTGTACTATCCTCACTAGTATTTATAGTACTCGATAGCGTGTTTTCTGCGATTTCTGCTTTAAAAAAATCATCAGATACAGCACTTTTTTCTGCAATATCAAAAACAAGACGTTTTTCATTAATACTATTGCCGGATATAACCTTTATTGCATCTGTTTTATAATAATGAATATTCTGTGAAAGGGTTGAGAAAATTAAAGTTTTAACTTCACGATCTAAATCCATCAGCAGATACGGAAAAAGATTATTAAATAAAGCAGCATCACCTGCAGAGCCAAGAAGTGTAACAGCTGCAATAAGAAGTTCATTAGATCTCTGAGAAAAATCTTTTTTAACCTCATCATTCATTACTGCATAAATATCTTGAATAACAGAAGTATCTGTTATTTTCAGTTTTGAAAGTACATTAAAAAGAGTTATTTTAGCTTCCTTTTCTGGAAATGTTTTATAAACCATAAGTAATTGCGGTAAAAAATTAGATGAAACTTTACCAGTAAGTACAGATAGGGTTTTAAGTAAAAGATTAGTCAATTCTGGAGAATTAGTTAACACAGCTTTGCTATCAATGCAAAATTGTAAAGACAAAGCAATAAGGTCTTCATCCAATTGAGAAGAATCAGAATGATTGGAAATTATAGATGTCTTATCTGCAATACTTCCAAGAACAAACATCCTTTGTTTACTCATATCTTGTGCTTGAAGAAGCGAAAGAGCTGTAAAAGTTAATAAAACTAAAGCAATTTTTTTCATAGGGTATCTCCTCCAGGAATTGTATCGTCTACAGATTCCATAGCCGAACCTTCTTCTTCTACCAGGTTAATGGCATCAATAACATCTTTTTCTTCCTGTGGAAGAACATTATATACATAACTCAACACTGCATTTTTCATCTGAGGACTAAGGTGGGTGCATTCAAAATGCAAGAGAGACTGTTTTTTTTCAGCATCATATTCAACACCTCTAACAAGTCCAGCCATAACAATGAAAGAATCAGCAATGGTAAACTGCAGTTTAATTTGTAAATTTTTAACACCCTTGCCGCCTATTCGTATTAAGGCGCCATCCTCAGATATATCTTCTAATAAACACTTTAATCCCGGTTCGGTTTCAACATGCAGTAAATCGGCTGTTTCTGACCGTACAACATACATTTGTGCATACATATGACAGGCACATCGTATAGATCTGCGTTTTTGGGTACGTAAAAGATCAGTCGAATGTCCCAGATATAAAACATTCTCACCGTTATACATGCTGCTTTCTTTTACAACAGTATCAAATACATAGGCCGCATCATTTTTACGCCAAAAATACACGCTTATATTTTTTCCAACCCAATCTACACCAGATATCAGAATTCTACCCTCTTTTTTCGGCAGCTGTATTACAAGATCTCTCGAAACTGCGGTAATTTTAGATGAAAAAACACCGCTTCCTCTAAGAATAATTCTAATTTGCTGACCAGCGTCTAAGTTTCTTGTCGATTCCAATCCTTTTTTCCTGGACTCCAACTCAATCTTTGTCCTAAATTCATATAACTTTGATAAAAAACTTTGAAATGATGCTGATTCATTAGTTCCTTGCGCCTTTTCTATGGTAATTAGCTGAGTAATTGCTTTATCAAGTACTGACACTGACCAAAAAAGCGAGGTCGGGTCTGTCAAATGAGAGCTATTAGAAAGTTTCCATAATAAAGATATCTGCAATGGGTTAAAGCCTGAATCAAAACCCGCAACATAAAACTTTATTTTGTCTTTAAAAATGGCGAGTACTCTTATAAGTGCAAGTAGAACAAGAATACATATTAGTATAATCACAGTGCTATACACAACATAACCTCTATAAAATATGATACCATAATAATCATGAATATTCACCCTTTTTTTAAGACATTTTTAGAATTCGCTCTCGTACTTCTTTTTTTTGTTATTCCCAGTTTTTCTGCACAATCCCAAACATCCCCTACAATTTCATATATAACACAAACTACACTATATTCACTTGGAAGTACTCTTATACTTTTACTATTACACAAAAAACAAAATATTCAAGCCTATCTTCACAGTAAGATTACTTGTTCATTAAAATGTACCCTATCAGCTCTTATGTTTTTTTTACTACTCGTTTGTACAGCTTTATTATTTTCCTTATTCGCCCATGTTAAAGTAATACTATCACTTTCATTTATTACATACTGGTATCACTATTTATTAGTATTACTGTGGATATTTTCAATGGCCTTGTTTGAAGAAGAATTATACCGCTTTTATTTACCCGACGTTATTTATCAGTTAATTCCTCCTTCGAACAATAAAAACCAAAATAATTCACGTTTACTGCTAAGTTACGCCCTGCCTGTCATTTTTTTTAGTTTTGCTCATATTTATAATGGTTTGTATGCGGTCATCTATGCAGGAATAAGCTGTATGTATTTCTTTTTACTTAAGAAAAAACACAATAGTCTTATCGTAAACACACTTGTCCATTTTGCATATAATTGCTTTTCTCTATATATTATGCAGAAAACTATCTAGACAGCAGATACTAAAATTGTTATTATTGATAGAATTGCAATATTTTACTTAATTAGTAACTGTCTAAGGGGATTGTTTATGAGTATTTATGTACTATCGTTGCTGATTGCGTTTTTACTATCAGCAATTTCTATGCCGATCATCATTATTTTTTCAAAACGTTTTAATTTATATGACCGTATAGATAACAGAAAAGTACATACCGGGCAAATTTCACGCCTCGGCGGAATTGGTTTTACTATTGGATTTACCGTAGCCTTAATAATTCTTTTTTTCAAAGGCGCATTTAGTTCAATACAGCAAAATATTCTATTTTTATTGCCGGCTGCTATTTGTATTACAGCAATGGGAATCATCGATGATCTTATTTCCCTTCGTGCTAGATTAAAACTAGCTATTCAGATGATTGCTTCCATTTTGGTACTTCTAGGCGGATTTAAATTTACAGGAATATCAGTAGGTTCAGTATTAAATATAGATTTCGGCTGGCTGGGATACCCTTTAACCTTTGCATGGATCATTGGTGTCACAAATGCATATAACCTCATTGACGGTATCGACGGCTTATGCGGTTCATTAGGTACAATATCAACAATAGCCTTTGCTTTTTTCTTTTTCAAGGCAGATAATATACCTGCCGTTTTTATATGCCTTGCACTTGGTGCAGCTGTTTGCGGATTTTTACTATTTAATCTCCCATTAAGGAAGGCTAAAATATTTATGGGTGACGGCGGCAGTCAGTTCATTGGTTTTGTTTTGGCCATTGTACCACTCTTGAGCAGTAAAGGATCACTTCCTACCATCACCCTGCCCTACGCTGCAGCTGTTCTTATGATACCTTTATTTGATACTATCGCTGCCATTTGGCGAAGACTTAGAGAACACAGACGAATTGACAGCCCTGATAAATTTCACCTTCATCATAAACTAATGCTTTTAGGGTTTTCATCACGCTCAACCTTAGTAATTGTAGTACTTTTTCAATCAGTTATTTGTATATTTATGGCCTGCTCAGTGTGGCTTGGAGGCTATGTTTCAATGCTTCTATTGTCTGCAGTATATCTTATGGGTATATTATTTTTTGCAATTATTCACATTGGAAAATCAAAGGCTATTTCAGAACAGCCGGCGGAATAACAAGACTCCCCTGTCTAATAATAGACACACCCTTGCCGGTTAGGGAAACTATAGTAGATGCACTTGCATTTTCATAGTTGCCATCGTCTACAATAAGGTCAACCTCATCCTTAAACTCAAGTACTATATCTGAAATCTTACTAAGAATAGGCTGGGAACTTCTATTTACACTTGTTGAATAAATAAAATGTCCGCAGGAAGCAATAATCTCTCGAAGCCATTGATCACCTGGACATCGGACAGCAACAGTTTTATCTCCATTTTTTTGGGGTACTATTATCGTGAGAGGACCAGGCCACAGTGAAAATAAAGCGGAAGGAATCTTCATATCAGTTATTGCATATATGTCTTGCGGCTTTCCAATTAATACAATAAAGGGCTTATCCTCGCCTCTGCCCTTTATGGCTCGAATTTTATTATCAGTTTTCTCAATTATTCCCGAAAAACCATATACAGTATCTGTAGGAAGAATTAAAACCTTCTCTTCGTTAAGCATTTGAGCACAAATATAAATTGCATCATTATTTTTCTTAATTACCATCATGAATAAACCTCGGCAAGTGCATGTTTATAATTTTTTTTCCGCAGCTTGGCCAATACCGATACAACCAAGGATAGAAGAAAAAAAACAACTCCTAAACACTTACATATCCATTCTGGAATATACTGAATTTCGCTTTTTAAGTATTTTTTTCCAATACTCATATTCAAACTAGGTCTTGATGGAATACCTGAGATTTTTACAATTTTTTCATTATCCTGAATAAAACCAAGCTTTCTTGCATATGAGGAAATGACTGCCGTATCTTGGAGTAAGGCGGTTTTACTAATAGTTAATTCATCATTAGTCCTCTGAATACCATCTATATTTATAATCAGGTTTTCTTTTTGCTGAAGTAATTGCTTCTCCGCCCATAAACCGCTCTCTCCGCAAAAAAAAGAAAGCAGCACATACACAAAGGTTCCTGCACACATTGACACCAATAACTGTTTAATACTCATAATATCTATAATAACGGCATATTTTTTTGTTTTCTGAAATGGAAAAGTATGATATAATTGAATAAAAATAATGGGTTTCTATTGAAACATGCTGTTTATTTCGGTTTTTTCTGCCGATAATTAACTGAGAAACCTTATACACAGTCATGGAGCGAATATGCCTTTGAATACAGAAAATGAATCAAATATACAGGACAATTCAGATGACACCACTCAAAGACTTGAAAAATACGGTGTTTGGGTAAAAAAAGCGCCTCATGAAGTTAAACCAGTACAAATAGATACTAATGATACAACCCTTTCTCCGGATGAATTATACGACATTACCAGCTCGGTAGAATTAATGGAAGAAAAGCCGGAAACAGAAGAAGTAACCTTAGAAGAATTTGGGTTAGAGGAACATGAGTTACTTGATGAAACACAGGAAGAACTTCCTGAGCAAAATATGTTTAATTCCTTCGATGAAGAACTTAATAGTCTTATTTCGGACGATATAGATACAATAGCACCTAAAGAAATTACAGAAACCGAAGAGTTTATTATTGATAACGGAGGAGAAGAATCCATAAAAGCCGACACTCCCGTTTTTTCTGTTGATGAAATCATATCTGATGTTATTATAGATGACCCTATACAAGAACAGCATGAACAAATAAAAAATGATGAAGTTATTGATGACATTAGCACCGATATTACCATGGATGACATTGACTTTTCGAGTTTTTCTGATGGTGATATTGATATTTCAGCATTTATGCCGGATGAACCCTCATCCCCGAAGCCGGCTTCAGGCGGCAGTGAAGAAATAGATTTGGATTCGTTTATGTCTGATGATTCTTCAAGTGGATTTTCTGACGGGGATATAGATCTTTCAGCGTTCATGGATGGTACACAAAGCGTTCATCTTGATAATTTTATACCTTCTACCAAAAAAGCCGAAGAAATTGCAGAAGAACCTCCATTACACATGAATCTTTCCTTTGACGACAATTTTGCACAGCAGACAAAGGCAGACCCTGTTAATGATGTAGAAACTATTAGTATGGAGACTGACGGCAGCTTTTCAGAATTTTCGTCTTTTGATGATATGTTTGATTCAATAACCGACACAGGAGATGCAATTACAGATTTCACAGAGGATAATTCTTCATCTGCAGCAGAATCTAAAAAAAGTAATGCACCGGTCTATGACGACGCTTCTGAATTTGATGATATTCTCTCTTCCTTAGATGACACTCCGCAAATTCAGGTAGCTAAAGAAGAGGCAAAACCAAAAACAATTAGTACAAATTTTGACTTGACCGTAAATCTCGAAGACGATGTAAATACGATTATTTCCGAAAAAGAAGAAGATACTGATACAGAAGATTCAGAAATGGATGATATTCCCCTCTTTACCGGTTCGGAATCCGGTTCATACTACAAGGAACTTGATAAAACAGCTAATGAAGGATATACTATGTCAAAGGTTTTGGAGGCACGATCAGATATGGAATTTGACGAACTTGATGATTTATTAAAAGAGGCAGATTTAATATCTGATATTTCTACAGATGAATCAATTTCTTTAACTGAATCAGACTTAGAAACCTCTGATATACAAGTTTCAGACGATTCCAATATTGTATTAGACACACAAGAAACACCTTCTTCATTTGAAGAAAATTCTGACGAAAAAATTATTGAAACTCAAGAAACCGTGGAAGATTTTGATATTTCGTTTGATGATTTTGAGTTTTCTGCGCCATTAGAAAACACAAACACAGAATCTGAATTATCTCAGGATATCTCTGAACCTATTCAAGATTTTCAAACTGAAGACTTTGATCTTGATTTACAAGAAGAGACTGTTATTAGTTCTGACGATATGTTACAGGATGAAGAAGTATTAACAGAATTTGATGAGTTTACTCTGAATACTATAAATGCACCAGCTGAAATCGAAGAAGATGCTTTTGAAAATTTAGATGATTATACATCCATTCAAAATGAAATACCGCTAGAAGAAGCTGAAATTGATATAGAAATTCCGCAGGAAACCATGTACGAAGATTTAAATACAGATGATTTAGACAGCTTATCTCAGAATTTACCGGATGATTTTTCCATAGAAGATGACTTAGATACCGAAGAAACATTACATGAGCCTGTCGCCCAAGAATACCTTGATGAAATACATGATGATGTAATAATAGAACAGGAGCACTCAATGGACCATGATCAGAATCCATTATTAGATAAAATTTCCCAAGAAATATCTCTTTTACGAGCTGAAATTACATCGCTGAAAAATGAACTTTCATCTCTTAAAAATAAAGAGTCCGCCAACACCGAAAACACTACAAAAGAAACAAGCGGCTTTTTTACTGATGATGAAGGTGACGACACTATTGCCCTTTCAGGTGATGAACTTAATAATATATTAATTAATGCAGACTTTACAGAAGAATTTGCTGAAACACCGTTATCAGACAGTATTGAGCAAACAGCTGTAGAAGAGATGGATATTGAAGAACCTTTCGTAGAAGATACTATTAGCGAGCAAATAATCGCAGAAGAACTTGAAGTTAATGAATCTGATGATACTGAGCAGAAGATTGAATTAGAACCATTTGATCCATTTGGATCTGTAAGCGATGTTGATTCAATAGCTACTAGTATTGAACAGGAAGATTTTTTTGAAGATGACACAATAAGCATTGATGAAAATCTTCAAGAGCCTACTCCGGAAGAGCTAAGCATTGATTCATTAAAATTTCAGTCAGTAGAAGATGTTGCTGAAGTTTCTGCTCCAATCATTTCTGATGTTGCAGACATCGTTGTTAGTTCTTCTACTACAGACTTATTGGACGCAATGGAAGAGCAAACAGAATTTTCTACAGAAGATATATTAGCAGATGAACAGCTTGAAGAAGATAGTTTTGACGAACCAACTGATACTGTATTTGAAAGCAGCCAATGGGATGATTCTTTATCAGTTGAAGATACTATTGAGCCGCTTGAAGATACAATAACGGAACCTGTGTATTCTTTAGAAAAAGAAACTCCTTTAGCTTCAAAGCATGTTGCAGATGAAACGGAATCTGGTATGGTTGTTCCTCAAGAACTCCAACAGGATATTAAATCTGTTCTTTTGTATATGGATCAATTGCTGGAAAATCTACCTGAAGATAAGATTGAAGAATTTGCACGTTCAGAGCATTTCAATATGTATAAAAAGCTTTTTAATGAATTAGGATTAGTATAAATGGGTCTCCTGCAGTATATTAACCTGCATTACTATTCTAAAACTTCTCTACAGCAAGGTTTGCTTAAATTGGCTGAAAAGTATTTAGATAATTCAAATACTGCTATTTTCGAATCATTTATACTTGATAAACCCTTTTACCAATTTCACACTTTTTCTAAAAATCTAGGCTCATGTAAAACTGCACTATTTGTACCTCACCATAATAAGTATTCAATACTATTTTCACATAACCTTGATAATGTGAGTATTCAAAAATCGGTTTCTTCATATGATTTTTGGTGCGGTATGCTTCATAGTGGCGCTTGGTTTTCTTTTACCGGTACTGCATTATCTTCTTTTTCACAATTTTTTTCTGAATCTGATAGAGAGAATATTTATTCAATTTATGCCCGATGGCTTACAATAGGTTCAAAGAAGTGCATTTTCCTAATAGCTGCTCCTAACATAAGCAAGCCATTAGAGTATAATTACATAGATGAACTTATTCCGTCATTAGTAAGCGATCTGCATAAAACTGTAGATACTTATATGCCTGATTCTTGTTTGCAAAATGATTCCTTTAATGATATAAAGGGGTTTATTGATGAAGGCATGAAAGTTTTTAGTAAGGTACACTGTTTTGAATTTTCAATTAATTCTATTTTAAACTCTCCTGTTCTTTCAAAAAATGAAAAGAAGTATCTTCTTTTTGAATTATTTTGCAGAATGAAATTCGCAACTGTCAAGCCGAATATCTGTTTTCTCTCAAATGAACATACTCTTAGATTGGTCTTATTTTCTCATGAAGAAATAGACTCAGATATGTATCAAATGTATATGAAGCAAAATCTCGAAAAATACTTTCTTCCAGAAAACCTTGAAGGTTTTTCTATTACATCTAAGGGTGTACTAAATTCAAGTATAGAAATTCAAAACTTTATATTATCAGGTGTATAGTGAGTCTTTCTTTTTCTAAGGCTGCAAGCGGTGAAGAAATTTGCTTTTGGAATAATAAACCTTTACATTCCACCTTTAATCCAATCAAAGAAGCTCAACGTTTTGTACATACTCTTTCATTAATATCTCCTTCATATATAATTTTTTTAGGTCCCTGTCTGCCCTTTTGTGTTTCACTATTAAAAGAAAAATATCCGCAAACAAAGATTATTGCACTGCAATATTTTTCTGGGCTTCAATCATATACTGATTCATGGGATTATGAAATTATTCATTCTCATACAGATACAACCTCAGATGCCTTATACAACATAATTGGAGAGGAATTATCCAGTAGAGTTGAAATTATAAGCTGGAATACAAGCGAACGATTGTTCTATGATTCCTACATTTCTGCGTGTAATGCTATAAAGTTATTTCTATCAAAATCAAAAGATGTTCTAGGAACAAGAATATTTTTTTCTAAACGCTGGTTTAAAAATGTTCTGAGTTTTTTTTCAAATGTTTCAAATATCTGTATACCATCGTGCGGAAGTTTCCCAGTAGTAATAACCGCATCTGGACCTTCCCTCCTCTCCTGTATACCATTTATTCGTACATATAGAAAATCTTTTCTTCTTATTGCCTTGTCTTCTTCATTAAGTGTTTTATCACATTATCACATAGAAAGCGACCTATGCCTTACTACAGATGGCGGCTATTGGGCAAAGAAGCATCTTTCACTTTTACATACAAATTCTAAAACCATTTTAGCTATGTCTGCAGAAAGTTCTGTTCCAAAAAAATTATTTTCAACACGTTATATTTTACCTTTAAATTATGATAATGACTTTTCATCACAAATTTATAAATCACTTTCAATTCCTAATGTTCCTGCTGTAAGAAACGGTACTGTAAGCGGAACAGCCTTGTTTTTAGCAAGGTTGTTAACCACAGGCCCAATTATTTTTTCAGGCCTTGATTTATGTACAGCAAAGGGATATCAGCATACACAGCCTAATATGCTTGAAAAATATTCTGAAACATCGGATACAAGACTTAGAAATCTTCAAACGAGACTGACAGGTCAAGAACTAAACAGTGGAGCCCTTTCTCTCTATGAGCAATGGTTTAAACTTTTACCAGACAGCAATACACATAATGTATACCGTGTTAAGCCTGCTTCTGGAAGTTTTAATAATACCTTGAGTTTTAAAGATATTTATCTTGAACAGCTTCCATCTTTAATTGATATTTCCAAACAGGTAGAAATTGAATTTAATTATTTTCATATAAACAAGAGCACAAAAATGTTTATTACAATATTAAATAAATACATTTCAAAACTTAATTCGCTTTCTTATAGAGATGCACAAAAATTTACACAAGACATTGAATTGCTGAAATTAGCAGAATCTGTTTCTCTACAAAAGTTCCTGCTTTTTTCTAAATATAAAACAGAAGAATCATGGAACGAATTAATCTATGATTTAAATAAAAATCTAAATCAAGCAATTAAAGGTATGAGGAATGAGGAATGAATTTCCAACAATTAGTAAAACATTTACATACCATTTCTTCTCATAGTACTTCCTACTTGGAATCAAAAATAGCAAAAACAGGAGATGCATCTGCAGTTTTTACTAATGGAACATCTTTTTACTCTTTGTATAATCCCGTTTCTGATGCCGAAAATTTTACCACTTTATGTGCAAAAGATGAAATTTGTTTTTTTATCATTGGTGGTATGGGGAATGCCTACCATATAAAAAAACTTTATGAAAGACAGAGTTCTGCTTTTTTTTTAATACTCGAAGATTCTTATGCTTCACTGAAAACACTTTTTGAGCAGAATAATTTTTCATGGTTTCAAAAAAAAGACAATATTGAGTTTTGTACTATATCAGATTTAGAAGAACACATACTTGCATTATACAAACCTGCTTTGCATGGTACACTTTATGTTAGTAGTGTTCGATCCTGGAGTACATTTCATAAACAATTCTCGCCATTAATTTCAAAAACAATTGAACAAGCACTTGCTATGGTTTCAGCCGATTATTCTGTACAAACTCATTTTGGAAAAATTTGGATGAGAAATATTATGCGTACTATTTCTTACGTTGAACAAAACTGTAATGCCTTCACATCGCTTCAAAATATTTCCTTGCCTACAAAAAAAACGGCAGCAATAATTGCTGCCGGTCCAAGCCTTGATGATTCAATAGAGCTTTTAAAAAATAATCGGGATGCTTTTTTTATAATTGCTGCAGATACAGCCTTAGAAATTCTACATAAAAATAAAATTATCTGCGATGTAGTGGTGACTATTGATGGACAAAATATTTCTTCAAGACTTTTTACTTCTATCGGTCAAAATTCAGAAGGACCTCAATTATCAGTCATTGACTGCAGCGCTCATCCAAATGCAGTAACTTTTTCAATGAAGCGGAATATACCTGTACTATTATGTACAACTGGACATCCATTATCTGTTTGGTTTCAGCAAAGAATGCCCTTCATACTGCCTCTTTGCAGCGGAAGCGGAACAGTAACAATAACAGCCTTAGATTTTGCTATTAAAGCTGGTTTTAGCTCCATTGCTTTTTTTGGCGCCGACTTTTCATATCCTAAGGGAAAGCCGTATGCAAGAGGAAGCTATTTAGACACCGTATTTGGCTGCGTTTCTAGCCGTACTAAAACGATAGAGACTCAATTTACTTCGCTGATGTTGAGAAGCGAGACAGTTAAAAAAACAAGCAGTTTACAGCAAGAAGAAAACACTATTACGTATTTCACACCAATACTCAGCTCTTATAAACAAAGTTTGATGGATTATACTACCAAACTAACAAAGGCTATTAGTTTTTATTCAACTTCAAATAACCTGCCATTTCCTCAATTATCAATTACTAATACTGTATATCAAGGTTCGAAGGTCATGGAGTCTACAAGACTGTATAAAATTCAAAAACAACTATCAGTTTTACTTACTTCACTTGAAAACGATTCTTATGAGAAAGATATTCTTCTTCTTCCATATTACGCTTGGTATCTTAAGAACAATAATCTTAAACCATCAAAATCGGTCTTTTTTTCATTTAAAACGCTTGTCAAGAAACAGTTTGCCAATTATACTTATATTCATCATGAATCGTAAAAGTATTTTTTTTATATCTTTTTTAGCACTATCAATTTTTTTAATTACAATACTCTATTTTTCTGTAAAAATAGGACTTACGACATCAGAAGGAAAAGATGCGTCACGAGAGCAGTTTTCTCTTTTTGTTCAAAAAACCCTAGATCTCATAGAAAAAAACCAGGGACTTTCAGATACTTTCACAAATACATATATATCTACTATAGATCAGATGGAGAGTATCGGGGCTGTATTAGTAAGTAATGCAAATACGGTTTATTTTGCACACCCTCTCAATTCATCCTTATTAAAACTTGATGCAAACAGCAATTATACAATTCAAACTAATTCTGCAATAGTATCTGTATACAGCACAACTATTCCGCTCGATCTTAATACAGCGGTTACAATTACAGCAGCACTCTATCATATAACACCTGCGACCCTCTATTCGTATGCTAGATCTGCATTTATGATTATTTTAATTACTACACTTGCTGTTTTTTTTGTTCTATTAATTCAAAACATTGCTTCAAAAAATTCTAGTAATACAGGTTCAAACCTTTTTAGTTCAAAACCTTTAAAAGATACTCCTATAGATGTACCAATTAGTTTTACACTTGATTCAAGTGAAGATCCCGTTATAGATGAAGTTGTAGAAGAACAGCTTGACATACTCACTAATACTGAAGAAACAATTTCATCAGCAAGCGTAACAAATAATAACGTTCAATCAGAATCCATTCTTGGACCAAAGGTATCTGATCCATTAGGTCTTTTTTCGAAGGAAACAGGATTCGGATGGGAATCATATTTAGAAACCAGACTTGATTCTGAACTTGCACGCGCTGCTTCTTCTGAACAAGATTTAGCCCTCATCATTGTGAGAATTCAAGATCTTTCAAGAAAAACACCTCATATAAGCAGAATAGCATCAGTGTTGTTTGAAACATTCAAATTTAGAGACCTCATTTTTGAATACGGCAGCGACGGTTTTGCTTGTATAGTACAGGAAATTGACTTAGATATGGCCATGAAAATAGCAGAAAAGCTCTATGGCGAGCTGCAAACAACCTTACAGGAATCCTTCATTAATAATAAAATTGGTATAGGAATATCAACACGAACTCTTAGAATAATTCCAGGTTCAAGAATATTACAGGAATCCTCTCAAGCCTGCGATAAGTCGTTTGAAGAAGAAGGTTTACCGATTGTAGCTTTTAGAGTAAGCCCTGATAAATATAGAAAGTTTTTGAGCGAAGTTGAATAACTAGTCCAAGGTCAGTGTAAGATCATCTTGTGAAGAAGGCATAGTAGATTCTGTAGTATCTTCGGTGATCAGGTTGAAAACTTGTGTATCCTGAGGAAATTTCTGTGCATATTCATCTGCAAGAAGCCGGGCCTTTTCCTTATTTCCTATATGATTGTACAGTATAATCAAATTTTTTACAGAAACTGTATCGTATATGTATTTTCCCAAAATAGTTTCATATAATAATATTGCCTTATCATAGGATCCGTTTTTACCATACACATAGGCTAAGGATGACATAATAGATGCATTATCAGGATCTTTTTGTAATAATAATGAAAACAACTGAGCAGATGATGTATAATCACCCATTTGAACATAGGTAGTAGCTATTTTGTAGTCGCACATATTTTCTAATTCACTGCTTCCTTTTGCCCTCGTGTAAAAATCAAGAGCCTTTGCATAGTTTCTAGCAGTATAATATTGCTCTGCTAATGTATAATACTCAGAATACACCTCTTTCATTACTGTAGTCTTTGTAATACAGGAAATGAAAGGTAAGGTCAAAAGGAAAACAAACGGAATTAGTCTTTTCATTACCTATTGCCTAATACGGTTTGTTCAATTTTTCGTAATTGAGAACGATATAAGCCTGAAATATCGGATCCGTAATCTGCAATTAGCTGAATAATATTTCTTGGAACCTCATCGTTGTCACGACCGTTCAAGCGATCACCTGCATCTCCCAGTCCCGGCATTATGTATGCGGATGAATTAAGCACAGGATCCATCCAAAGCGTGTAACAGGTACAGTTATCAAGAGCTCGAACAACACGTAAGCTGCCCTTTAATGCGGCAATAACATTAAAAAATTTAATAGATTTTGGTTTTATACCTTGTTCTTGAAGATACTTAACTACAGTTACTAATGACCCGCCGGTAGCATTCATTGGATCTGCAAAAATAAGATCTTTACCGTTTAAATCTTCAAGATCGAAGAAAGAATTTTTAAGATCAAGTATATACTCCATATTTTCTTCTTTCTTTGAATCATCTCTCTTTATTTTAAAGAGTGCAAAGGGGGTTACATAACCATGTGATGAAAATTCTTCAATTTCCTTTGACATAATCATGGAAGGAAGCAAGGCTCCGCGAAGCATTACGCACATCACAGTATTTTCAATTTTATAATCAATATCGGGAATTTTATGTACTGAATAGTTTTGTACAGGTGTAGTTACTGGAGTTTTTACGACAAGATAATTTTTATTATCGCTATGATTACTGGTAAAAGCCAGACGGAATAGCATTTCATATGCTCTTTGGCTGTAATACAAAAATTCCTGATGTCCGGTTCGAATATCTCGAAGTTTTGCTATAACGCGTGAGGCTTCTGCATGACTTTCTTCTTCTGTAACGAAGGAAAAAACTTTTAATGAAGGAACTTCAGAACATATTGTCTGCATAATATGTCCCATCTCATTAAATATTTCAATAACCTTTTTTTCTTCTGCTGCTATGGTAGTACTAAAGCCGCCAGAAGCAATTATCTTGAAAGACCTCATAACTTTTTCATATAATACATCCATCTGCGATAAGTACTGTTGATCTTTTTCTGTTAAATAACCGTCTAAAGACTCCGCTTTCAAGATAATTTTTGAATCCATGCATTCCTCCTAGAATTTCATACCAAGTAAAGTATCTATTGATATAACTATGCCGATTAAAGTAAGCTGCGTTTCTGATAGTTGAATAATTTCAATTCCTGATCCAACTGTAGCAAGTTTTAATAGTGCAGAAGAAGCTTTTACAGCTCTTGCATCTTTGAAAAATAAATCAATATCAGCCAGGAATTGCGAAGTTTTTCCTGGAACATAAACTTCTGCACCTGTAACTATTGCACCATCCAAAGCTAATTGTACACCAAAACCAATGATTTTTGGAAGCAAAACACCGGGATTTGGTACATATGCTTTAACTTTTTCATCATCACGTATGTTAATAGTTTTTTCTAAAGCGTATTGAGGCCAATCTAAGGGTTTAGGATTATAAAACGCATTAATAAGAGGCTCAACGGTATTTGTAGAAAGAAACAAAACAGATGGAGCAGGAATAGCAAGGGAAATACCGCTAGTATGGACATAGGCTGTATGTTTCACTGGTTTTCCAGAAACAGAAATAACAGCTTTTTCCTTAGTCCATCCTTTATTTTTTGTGAGTGCTGAGGTCATAATAGCAGGGAAACTTCCTTTAGCACATAACTCAATTATCTGTTTTTGATTTTTATCATCAAATTTAATACCAACATATAAATTTTGAGTCCTCGACAAAATTTGCTCTATTTGATTATCCTTCATCTCTGGAGACATCTTCTTAATCATTGCAGAAAGCGTACTTTTATTTTTACTAACATTAAGAGAAAGATAGATGTCGTTATTGGACGATAAAAAAGCAAAATAATTACTATCTTCAAATACCGGCAGCGTGCGGCAGCCGGCAAAAATTACAAAAAGTACTAAAGATAATAGTACTTTTAAAATCGTATAATTATAGAGCTTTCTCAATTTTTACACTCCAAAGTTCATCCCCTGCTTCTACTATGGTATAACCTTCAGTCTGTTCTACCCAGTTAATCTTCACCGATAAAGTTTCACTTGAGATGTAATCGTTAAACATTGCAGAGGCGGTTTTCAAGGCGGGACTTCCAGAGATACTTAGGATAATTCTATCTGTAACATCAAAGCCGGATTCTTTGCGCAGGTTTTGAATACCACGGACAAGGTCACGCACGTTTCCTTCCATCTGAAGTTCATCTGTTATTTCAGAATCGAGTGCAACGGTCAAGGTTCCTTCGTTAACAACCTTGAGCTGAGCCTTTTCCAAACGGTCTATAATTATTTTATCCAAATCAATATCGACAGAGGTACCTTCAACATCTATGCTGATAGTGGAACCATCGAGAATAGACTGAATTGTTTCCTGATTGAGCTCTGTAATAACATTCGAGGCAGATTTCATAAGCGGTCCGAGAATTTTGCCTAAGGTTTTGAAATTCGCCTTAGCCTTATATTCGACAAGCTCATCTTCCCTTTCATGAAATACAACCTTTTTAACATTGAGTTCTTCTCTAATGCTTTCTTCCATTTCTAAAAGAACAGCTTTTTCATCAGGATTTCTTGTTACAAACTCTACGCTCTTAAGCGGTTGTCTAATTTTAAGATTAAATTGATACCGTAGTGATCTTCCCATGGAAACAGCTTTTTGTATGGTATCCATTTTAAACTCAAGTGTAAGGTCGCGTTTTACTTCGCTGTAAACCGGATAATTATTCAAGTGAACAGATTCCGGATCTTCAGAAAGTTTTAAATTTTGATACATTGATTCAGTAATAAAAGGAATAACAGGAGCAGCAACCTTCGAAAAGGTCTTCAGTGCATAATATAAAGCTTCATAGGCTTCTTTTTTATCGCCGTCGTTCTCACTCTTCCAGAATCTTCTTCTGCTTCTTCGAATATACCAGTTATTGACCTGATCTATGTAAAGCACAATTGGATCTATAGCCTTTGACAAATCGTAGGCATCAATTGCAGTGGTTACATCATTAATAAGTTTCTGTGTTATTGATACAAGCCAGCGGTCAAGCGGATTAGTTGGAAGGTCTGCATCAAATGCATGACCATTAGCTTTTATATGATCAATATTTGCATAAGTTATGAAAAAGCTGTAACTATTCCAAAGGGGTATTAAAATGCCTTTCAATATTTCTTTTACACCTTCATCGCTGTATTTTAAGTCATCAGCCTTTACTACAGCAGAGTGCATTAAAAACAAACGAATTGCATCTGCTCCAAACTGATTAACAGCAACCGCAGGATCGGTATAGTTTCGTAAGCTCTTTGACATTTTTTTACCGTCAGAAGCGAGAACAAGGCCGCTTACTATACAATTGTTAAAAGCAGGTCTGTCGAATAAGGCGGCTGCAAGAACTGTCAGTGTATAAAACCAGCCTCTTGTCTGATCTAATCCTTCAGAGATAAAATCGGCAGGGAAATGCTGTTCAAAATATTCTTTATTTTCAAAAGGATAGTGATTTTGAGCATAGGGCATAGCTCCGGATTCAAACCAGCAGTCAAGTACTTCTGGAATACGTTTCATAGCAGAACCGCATTCACACGGAATGGTAATTTTATCTACAAAGTGTTTATGTAAATCTTCAGGATATACTCCGGAAAGCTCTTTCAATTCATCGCGGCTTCCAACGCAGATTGTGTTACCACAGTCCTCACACTTCCACACTGGAATCGGGTTTCCCCAATAACGGTTTCTGCTTATTGCCCAATCGCGGGCACCTTCAAGCCATTTTCCAAAGCGGCCGGCCTTAATGTGGTCAGGCTGCCAGGTAATCTGATAATTAGCCTTAAGAAGCTTATCTCTAATAGATTCAACAGCGACGAACCAGCTTCCTACTGCACGATAAATAAGAGGGCTTGAGCATCTCCAGCAATGGGGATACGCATGCAGTATTTGATCACGTTTTACAAGTTTGCCTTCAGATTTTAAACGGTCAATAATGTCTTTATCGCAGTCTTTAACGAATCTGCCGCTATAATCATTGACTTCAGCAGTAAATTTACATTCCGAGTCAACAGGGCAGACAACAGGAACGCCTGTACCCTTAAATATCTTATTGTCGTCTTCACCAAAGCCCGGTGCTGTGTGAACTATACCGGTTCCATCTTCAATTGTTACAAAGTCTCCATTAAATACTCTAAATGCACCATCTGAACCATCTTCATTTATTGCTAATGAGGCAAAATAAGGGAATAGTGGCTCATACTGGAGTCCGAGCAGTTCACTACCCTTCTTTGTCCAAATAATAGCGTAATCATCAGGATTTTTATAATATGCACCAAGACGAGCCTGTGCTAAAATATAATAATCTTCACCGTCTTTTACCTTGACGTAATCAATATTAGGCCCCATGGTGAGACCGAGATTTGAAGGAAGAGTCCAGGGGGTGGTTGTCCATGCAAGTAAGAATGTTCTTCCATTCAATAAATCCTTATCTGATTTTTCCTGAGCTCTTGATGCACCGGTAACCTTAAAGCGAATAGTGATTGCAGGATCGTGAACATCTTTATATCCGCCTAAATTTAATTCGTGATTTGATAGTACTGTTGAACAGCGAGGACAATACGGCAGAATATAGTGACCTTCGTAAAGAAGTCCATTTTCCCAAAGCTTTTTAACAACCCACCAGATGGATTCCATGTAGGCAGGATCCATAGTTTTATAGTCGTTTTCAAAATCTACCCAGCGGCCCAATCTGGTTATTGTCTGTTTCCATTCTTTTACATAGCGCAATACGCTTGAACGGCAGGCCTCATTAAATTTATCTATGCCAAATTTTTCAATATCTGTTTTTGAATTTAGTCCTAATTCCTTTTCTATGAGGTTTTCAATCGGTAAACCATGGCAGTCCCAGCCAAAACGGCGTTCTACCCTTTTACCCTTCATGGTCTGATATCGCGGAATTATATCTTTAATAGTACTAGGAATAAAATGTCCAAAATGAGGCAGACCTGTCGCAAAGGGAGGTCCATCGTAAAATACATATTCAGGGTTTGATGCTCTAAGTTCTATAGATTTTTTGAAGATTTTTTTATCTTCCCAAAATTTTAATACTTTTTCTTCTTCTTCAGAGAAGTTCACTTTAGGATCCACACTTTCGTACAAAATAGTCCTCACTGTAAAAAATGGCATTAATATAATCGTATAATTATTGCACAAACGATGATATTCTTCAATAGCTTTTAGTGCAACTACTGTATACCGTATTCATCAAGTTTTCGATGAAGAGTTTTTCGTCCAATCTCCAAGATATCTGCAGTTTTTGATTTATTGCCATGTTGTACCGCTAAATTCTGCTGAATAATGATTTTTTCTGCTTCGGAAAGCGGCACTCCAATGGGAATTTGTATAATATCAGTGTGTGTATTTTGAACAATAGAGGGCGGTAGATCATCGAGTGTGATACTTGAACCTTGACACATCACCACAGCGCTTTCCATGCAATTTCGCAGCTGCCGTATATTTCCAGGCCAATCGTAGGTGTATAAGGCGGAGCGGGCTCTGGAATCTATGCCTGTAATATTTTTGCTGTTTTCACGGGCAAATTCCTCAAGAAAATGAGCAACCATAAGAGGTATATCATCTTTTCGCTCTCTTAAAGGCGGAATATGAAGATGTACAACATTGAGGCGGTAAAATAAATCTTCTCGAAACTTGCCGAGGCTGATTTGTTTTTCTAAATCCTTATTTGTTGCAGCAATTACTCGAACATCTACCTGAATGGTTTCTTCGCCGCCGACCCTCTCAAATTCCTTTTCCTGTAGAACCCGAAGCAGTTTTATCTGAACATTCTGGTCTATCTCTCCAATTTCATCGAGAAAAATACTCCCACCATGTGCCAGTTCAAACCGGCCTCTTTTCCGTGTCACCGCTCCCGTAAAGGCACCTTTTTCGTGTCCAAAGAGTTCGCTTTCTAAAAGGGTTTCAGAAAGGGCAGCACAATGCACTTTTATAAAAGATTTTTCCTTACGGGAAGAAAGATTATGTATTGCATTGGCGATTAGTTCTTTTCCAACACCGCTTTCTCCTGTTATTAATACTGAAGCTTTAGAATCTGCGACACGGCGCACCATATCAAAAACTTTGAGCATTTCAGAGCTTTTTCCAATTATCGATTCAAAACTTTTGTTACTGTCAAGCTCTTCCTGCAGACGTCGATGCTGTAGTACGAGTTCTCTATTTTGCAGGGCCCTTTTTACGATCAAAGTAAGGCGGTCAAGACTAAGGGGCTTTGTTAAAAAATCGTAGGCTCCGTTCCTCATTGCATCTACAGCACTATCTATACTTCCATGACCGGTTAACACAATGACAGGAAGTCCAGGGCTTTCTGCACTCACCTTTGCAAGCACTTCTTCGCCGCTTATTAATGGCATTCTTAAATCTGTAATAACTAAATCTATGTCGCCCCGGGATATAAGCTCTAATCCTTCTTTTCCATCTTTTGCAAGAACAGGATTATACCCTTCAAGTTCTAAAGAGGCAGCTAAACCTTCTCGTATATTTTTTTCATCGTCAATTATTAGTATATTAAATTTCATAGTAAACCTTCTGCATAATTTCCAGGATCAGAGGGATATTCCAACAGTTTTTTTTCTTTTTGAGGAATTGGTAAACTTATAGTAAAAATGGTCCCTTCTCCAGGATACGACTGTACTGTAATTTCACCTGAAAACTCTTTTATAATCTTATAGACCATCGTAAGACCAAGTCCCGTACCATTTGCCTTAGTTGTAAAATAGGGTTCAAAAATACGATGAACTGTTTCTTCATTCATTCCAATACCGTTATCTGCTATACGTAGAATAAAAAAATCATTTGTCACTTTTGCACTGATAATAATTTTACCGCCTTCATCCAACGCCGCAAGAGCATTTTGAACAAGGTTAATAAGCAGTTGTTTGAAAAGTTTCTGATCAATAGTAAGATTTGGAACCTTATCGGGCAGCTGAATTTCCAAACTGATATTCTGCTTTTCAAGCTCCGGCTTAAAAAAAGGAATAAAGTTTTTTATAAGCTCAATAACATCAGTCATTTCTAAATTTGCACTTATCGGTCTTACAGCAAAGAGAAAATCTACGATTATTTTATTAAGTCGTTCAATTTCTTCATTTACAATCCCCAAATAGTTTTCAATAAATTTTTCATCGGGAAGTATTCCATCTGATGAACGGGCTTTTTGAACAGCTTTCTGAATAAGCTGAATGTGAATACTTATACTGCCTAAAGGATTTTTTATTTCATGAGCAACACTTGCAGCAAGATTTGTTAAACTGGCAAGATTTTCCATACGCCGTAAAAGTGTATCCTGGTTTTTTTTCTCTGTGACATCATCAATTTTAACAATATTTCCAATGAGTTTACGTTCTCTTACTAAGGGAAGCGTTGTAATCACAATAAATTTTTTGACACCGCCGGTTGTTTCAATCGTAAATTCTTCAGAAGAATTATTCTTCTCCCTTTCTGCGTTATTTTTTAGAAATAAAGCAATATCAGCATCTTCGATGATTTGCCAAACCGTTTGTTCAAGTCTATTTTCATTATAACGCCAGTCGGAAAGTCTTATTTTTAAAGGTAAAAATCGTTCAGCAGCCTTGTTAGCTTGTAAAAGGCACCACTTAACGTCGCAAATGAGAAGTCCTGTACTCAATGATTCTATAACAGCATCGAGTGTTTCATTTTCATTATTTAATATTTCTATGAGTTGTTCTACCTGATCATGCGAGAGTTTGGAGATTTTTTGCGATACACGGCGGACAAACCCTCTCATATCAGTATTCCCTGATTACTGAACTATTGAGCATGTCAGAAGCTAGTTTTTCTAGGGCTGATAATGCACTTTGATTGTAAATTGTAATACTTTCGTAGCAATTTCTTACAAACCCTAATCTTTGGTGTGTCTGCTCGAGTATTAATGCTTTAAACAAGGTATCACTTTCACGTATCATCTTACGCTGAATAGCAAAAATCTCATTAAAGAATATTGATAATAGAATACGCGGTTCAAAATTCTTAGCATTTTTTACAACAAGTTCAATATCAGGCATAGTTGAAGAACAAATACTTTTATAAAAGTCCTCTGCTGCTTTCTTAACTTCATCCGGCTGAACAGGTAAAAAGGTACTCAAGTATGATTCAATCGAAACACCTGCATCATGAAACACCCTTTGAATAACATCTCTCTGTTGTTCTACCGGCCTTTCAATGAAAGCATATGTTCTAACACGTGACAGAATAGTAGGCATTACTGCACCTCTTCTGCTCGTAGTTAATATAAAAATAACATCAGATGGCGGTTCTTCCAAAATTTTAAGTAAGGCATTTCGTACACTTTCCTGCATGCGCTCTGCGTTTTCAATAATTATTACTTTTTTCCCTTCTGCACTTGTATGACGGGCCCAAAAAGATGCGTTTCTAATATGCGCTACGGGAATAGAATCATACATAAACGAGCTTTCTAATTTGATGCACAAATTTAATAGTTCATTGCATTTTTTTTCTAATACTTCTGATCCGTCAAGAGGTCTTGATGGATCTATTTCTTCTAATAATTCATCAATTGATAAAACAATTGATGAAATTTTACTAATCTTATCATCGTCTTCCCACAAGATTGGATTAAAACGTGAAATAAGTTTTCTAATACTGCGGACAAATAAATACCGTGCAGCACCAGCGTGTGATAGGTTTTGTTGTACTGCAACTATAAAAGTTTTTTTTGCAGCAGCGATTTCGAGAGAACAGTCCCTTGGACCTGTAATTAAGAGGTTCTGACTCACCAATGATTTATACTGTAAACACGAAGGACAGGTACACATCCAATGTCCTTTATTGGTATGCTTACAGGATAATACACGTGCTAATTCCAAGGCTGCTGTTAATTTTCCAGAAGAAGGCGGACCTGAAAATAAAAGAGAATTAGGAAGCCGCTCATTTAGTACATCTTCACTCAGGAGGTCTGTTGCATTTTGAAACAATACATTATCGAACATGTATTACCCTTGTACAAGTGAATTAAGATGCAGCAACAGTTCACTTACTTTTGATGATGGTGAAGCAGGAATAATTATAGGCTCAAGCCCTATTAGGGGCTGAAGTATGGCAAAAAACAAACTATTTCCCAACAAATTTGAAAGGTCAATAAAGGGCTGAATTTGAATAAGTACACAGATAAGAGCGCACACAACAGTTCCTTCTACAAGACCAAGTAAAAACCCCAAGGATCGGTCAAGAGAACCCATGACGGCACCGCTAAAAAGTAATTTTTTGGTCACTACCTGTATTATTTTTAAGATAATGAATACAAATGAAAAAATAATAACAAAGGCTATAATTGATGGAACAACTGGGACAGGCATGAAGGATGCTACCACCGGAGAAAGATTGTCAAAAAAAAGTATCGCAAAAATAAGGGCTAGGCCAAATGCAGCTTTACCAAAAAATTCAGCAATAAAACCCTTAATTGCTACCAGTATTGAAAAGAGTACAATAATGAGTAAGAAAAAAATATCAATAAAAGCTATAGACATTACTCCTCCAGTTCGTCGAATAAAATTTTTGCAATTAATTCTGCAGAATTATGACCAAGCGTCATTTTATTAGCACTTACAGAATACTTTTTTCTCGTTTCCCTGTCCAGCATATGAGTCAAGGCTTTTTGCAATGCAGTAGGATTTACTTCATCGCCTAAAAGGACCTCTGCTGCACCCTGCTCCTTAAAAAATTGAGCATTTTCAACCTGATCACCCCTCGTTCCTGAACCAGACAGAGGAATTAAGACCATGGGTTTTCCGGTGACGGCTGCTTCCCATAAAGTGTTAGCCCCCGATCGCGCAAGTACAACATCACTTGCTGCAAGTACATGACTCATCTCACTGTAAATAAACTCAAAGGAACGATAGTTATCATGAACAAGAGGAGGTTCTTTTCCTACGTTCTTTCCTGTTTGATGAACTACAAAAAAGTTTTCACAAAGCCAATCAAAGCTTTCTCTTATTAAATTATTAATCTGCAATGCTCCGGAACTGCCTCCTAAAACAAAAAGAATCGGCAATGACGCAGGTCTTACACCAGAAAAAATAAATTGAAGTCCTAATTCCGAATTTGCCTGATAAAAGATCTTTCGAACAGGATTTCCTGTTACTACCAGTTTATTCTGTAATTCTTTTGAAAAACTGACTTTTGTCTGTTCATACGATATAAATATTTTTTTTGCACAACGACTATTCAGCTTAGTTGCTAATCCTGGGGAAAAATCACACTCATGCGTGAATACCGGAATCTTCAGCAGTTTTGCTGCATAACATGGGGGAACACTTACAAAGCCTCCTTTAGAAAAAAGGAAGAGAGGCTTATAACGAATCAAAAGTAAAAGCGCAGATACAAAACCTGCAAGTATTTTTATTGCATCTAAAAAATTTTGAATTGAAAAATATCTGCGAAGTTTACCACAGGGAATACCTTTAAAAAGCTCAACACTTCCGCTTTTTTCAACGATGGTTTTATCCATACCCTTGGAATTTCCTATCCACAAAAAATGAATATCTTCGTGACCCTGACTCTTAAAAAGTTGGCGTAGTTCATCACAAACAGCAAGGCCTGGATAAATGTGACCCCCGGTGCCGCCGCCGGTAAAAGCAATATATTTCATTTTAAACACTCTTCATATATACGAACTAAAAGTTCTTTTTTAAATAACTTTGCATAATCAAGTGCAGACATTCCCATTTTATCTTTTAATAAGGGATCTGCGCCTTTCATTGCAAGAAGCTCACAAATCCTTATATTACTTGTACCTGTTGCTAAAACTAAAATTGATTGTCCATCCTGAGCTACAATATTAACATCAGCCCCCAGATCTACAAGTAAGCTCACAATATCATAGTTAGACTTCCATACTGCGTCCATCAAGGCAGAATAACCACGATCTTGTGATATAGCATTAATATCTGCACCTTTTTTGATGAGCCATTGTATCATTTCTTTTCTTCCTGCTCTTGAGGCTACCGATAACATAGGAGTACCTGCTGAATCCCGCTCATTTACACCCATTCCGGCCTCATAAAACAACTCACAAAGTTCAAAATTATTTTTTGCAATATGAAACGAAAAACAATCAGGTGTGAATGGTATACCCTCATTGAAAAGTTTTCTATGCGCACTTTTTTTGGTTTCCTCTGCAACATATAAGGGAAAATTTTGTTCTAATTTAACCACAAGTTCATCAACACTTATATATAAAACTGTTGTCGACATAGATGTATGCTGAATAAAACTGTTACTTGCACCGGATAAAAACAATGGGATTTGTTTACCAAATGCATGTCCCAAAACATACATGATAAAAGGAGAAAAAAGAACTGAATCAGGACCAAGAATAATAAGTTCTGTTGCTTTAAATAGAGCATTAAAAAAACGCAACGATTCATCTTTAGAAATTTTATGTATATCAAATTGAAGAATACTTTCATCAAGAATATATATAGAATACTCAGCATTATTTTGCTGTAATAATGCTGCAATTTTATGAACTTCTTTTCCTCTATCCTCTGTTGTAAAAATCATCCAATTCATAGTTTATTATTATACGCTATATTTTGCTATTTTGAAAGGTAAAGCTCAAAAAAAAAGCTGATACTTTAATAAGTATCAGCTTTTTGCCACCGGACAGGATCGAACTGTCGACACATGGATTTTCAGTCCATTGCTCTACCAGCTGAGCTACAGCGGCAAGATGTTGACTATATTATAGGTATGCCAAAAAAAAGTCAATAGTCAATTACGACTTTTTTTACCTTTTGTAATTCACCCTTTGCGAATTACAAAAAAAGACAGCAAAATAGATGTTCTACTTTGCTGTCTACTCTTAGCGGCAATGGGATTTGAACCTATGACCGAACGGATATGAGCCGTTTGCTCTACCTACTGAGCTATGCCGCCGTAACGAATAGGAATATAGCAAAGACTATTAAAAATGTCAATATCTCTTTTTTAAATTATCGATTGACACTAGGTACGTACTATATTAAAATATTATTTTCTTGAGGAGTATTTTTTATGACAGTGGAAAAATTTAATGCACCTTTCAAAGGCAGGTCCTTAGTAAATTGGATACAATATACACCGGAAGAAATAATTCAGATACTTGATTTATCATTTACTGTTAAAAAGCAGGCAAAATCAGGTGAAATTCATCAGCGTTTTACTGGTAAAACAATTGCTCTCCTCTTTGAAAAACGTTCCACACGAACAAGATGTTCTTTTGAGACAGCCTTTGGAGAAGAAGGCGGACACCCTGTTTTTTTATCATCTCAAGATATTCAATTAGGAATTAAAGAATCTGTAGAAGATACTGCAAGAGTTTTAGGAAGAATGTTTTCTGCAATTCAATTTAGAGGTTTTTCTCAGCAGCATGTAGAAACTTTAGCTGCGTATTCCGGGATTCCTGTATATAATGGATTAACAGATGAATTTCACCCTACACAGGTGCTGGCCGATGTTATGACACTCAAAGAAAACTTTTCACAGCTCAAAGGACTAAACCTTGTGTTTTGCGGTGATGGAAGAAACAATGTTGCCCGGTCGCTTATGGTTATTTGTTCTAAATTGGGCATTAATTTTACCGTTATAAGTCCTCGAGAATTATTCCCCGACGAAAAAATTCAAAGCATTTGCGCACCCTTTGCTAAGGCCTCCGGTTCATCTATACACATTTCAGATAAAATATCGCTTGTAAAAGGCGCTGATTCGATTTATACTGACGTATGGACTTCCATGGGAGAGGAATCTCTCAAAAAGACTCGTACTATGTTGCTTCATCCCTATCAGGTTAATGAAACCTTAATGCAGATGACAGAAAAGAAGGAATGTATATTTTTACATTGTCTTCCTGCAGTAAAAGGAGAAGAAGTTACTCCCGATGTTATGGAAGGAACACAAAGCCGGGTTTGGGATCAGGCTGAAAATCGAAAACACACAAT
>CAZLNE010000005.1:0-31704 GCA_964560975.1 uncultured Treponema sp.
GCTTAGCAGAAGTTAGAAAAATAAGCAAAACACTCCAGCACTCAAGTATGCAGCTTAGAACCGAAAGTGTAAAAATTCTCTTTATTACTGTAAAGCGCATTATCCGGGATATATCAACAAAACTGAATAAACCTATTAATGCTGAATTTATCGGTGATGATCTGGAAATAGACCGTCTTCTCATAGAGTCATTAGAAGAGCCGCTTATGCACCTTGTAAGAAATTCTCTTGATCACGGAATTGAAAGTGAGGCTGACCGTGCAGCAGCGGGTAAAAGTGCTCAGGGAACGGTGAAAATATCAGCTGAAAGAAGAGGAAACAATATAATTATCTCTGTCAGCGATGACGGCAAAGGGCTCGACAAAGAAAAGATAATTATGAAAGCAATTAATAAAGGCATCATTACCGAAGATGCCGTAAAAACAATGACTGATGCTGCAGTGTATAACCTCATTTTCCTGCCAGGTTTTTCAACTAAAGATAAAGCAGATTTAATGTCAGGCCGGGGCGTAGGCATGGACATTATTAAACAGATGGTTCTTAAATCAAAGGGAAGGATTGAGACCTACAGCACACCTGGAAAGGGAACTACCTTTGATCTTGTATTCCCTTTAAGTACAGCAATTATTGACGGTATGATTGTTAGAACCGGACCTAATATGTTTATTATTCCAATCGCAGTTATTATGGAATCCTTGAAAATAAAGGATGAAAATATAAGCAGGGTTAGAAACGGAACTACAGTACTGGATCTTCGCGGTGAAATTATTCCTATGATAAGCCTTGCCTCGGTTTTTAAGATTAAAAATGCAGGTCCGGGTAACATGGCTACCATTGTAGAAAACTCAAATCGGGAAAAGTTTGCTGTTATATCAGATGAAATCTTATCAAAAAATGAGATTGTCATCAAAACCCTTGGCGCCAGATTCAGAGATATGCAGGGTATAAGTTCTGGTACTGTACTGTCTGGAGGAACCATAGGTTTAGTGCTTGATATTGACCAATTCATCCTAATGGGCATTGACGAAATCAAGACAAGTATTCCACAATAAGCATCCCAGGAGCACCTAATGCAGAAAAGTTCAAAATATCAGGGACTAATTCTCTCAGCAGCGAGCGCAATACTGTGCTTGGCTATTATAATGCTTCTAAAACTTCCTCTGCCGTTAACAGCAATACTTATTTGTGTACTTGTTGTTGCACCTCATGTTTATATCCTTATTTTTACTGCAAAAAAAACTCCTGATGATACTACACAAAAAACCGAAACTGATACAACATCTATTGAACTAAAAAAAAGCGTAGAACGCATTTCTTCTCTCGAAAATGAACTTGCACAATATAAAAACAGAGTCGAAACCTCTTGTGAAGATTTTTATCTCATGGCTCTTAGATCATACCTCTTTAATCCTGTTTTATCCGAGTTATGCGATTCTATTTCGCATAATCTCAGCTCTACTACAGAACCCTTATCTGAGGAACTGCTGCAAATAAGAAATAATATAACTTCTTTTTTAACTAATGTAAGAAAATATGAAGATGAGGTTAAGAATCATCGAATGCTTCAAAAATTTTCGGATGAAACCGATATGCTGCAGTCAGATATGTCCACGTTAGATACAAATGTTCGCGATGTGTTCAGTGCGATTGGATTAAAGGTAGGTCAATTAAAAGTTGTTAACGATAAAATTGGTGAAGTTGCCCGAAATATAACAGAAGTCTCAGATAAAATTCGTATACTGTCTTTTAATGCTTCTATAGAAGCTGCACGTGCAGGAAAAGCAGGAAGCGGTTTTAGAGTAATAGCTTCCGAAATTAAAAATCTTTCTGCAAGTACAGATTCTCATCTGGAACTTATTTGGAAAACACTCAAGCAAACCCAGGATATTTTTGAAAGTATAAAGACCTGCATGAACCAAAATAGCGAATCTATTTACTCGGTATTATCATCAAGACAAGAAGGATTATCTTCTTTTATTACTGATATGCGCCGTTATTTTGACGATTTTGATCACCTCTATACCAGTGTTAACTCTATTATTTCATCCCTATCTACAAGTATGGACAGTATTTCACCTGTTGTTCAGCTTCATGAAATTACAAGCCAGGAAATAGGGAATATGAAATTCGTTGTTGAAGATTTTACCGGCTCTGTTTGTGATACTTATACAACACAACCTTACAGCAATTCTTTGGACGCAGACAAGGTACTAACCGAAAATACTGCAAAGGAAATTGGTGCTATTGTAAGAAAACGGCTTACTACAGAAAGAGAACTTAAGGCTATGGAAAGAGGGCTTGCAAAAAGGGCTCCTCATGCAAAAATAGATCTGGGTATTAACACAAGTGCTATCGAGTTGTTTTAAGCCTGTTGCTTTCTTTTTCAAATAAACAGGCAGGCTAAAACCTGTTAAAAAATGCTAGGAGGATGTATGAAAAAAATAATGATTGTGGATGATTCATCAACTATCCGCAACGTAATTAAAAATGCACTGGTAGCTGAATTTGAAGTTTGCGAAGCAGATGACGGGGTTAATGCACTTAACGCAATTCCCTCTGCAGGCGATATCGCCTTGTTTTTACTCGATGTGAACATGCCGAATATGGATGGGTTAACACTCCTTGAAAACATACGAAAATTGCCAAACCATGCTAAAACTCCGGTAGTGATGCTTACAACTGAAACAAAGGAAGAATTTAGAACACAGGCAAAAACCGCTGGAGCAAGCGGCTGGATTGTAAAGCCTTGTGAATCAGATAAACTGCTGGATGTTGTTAAACGTCTTGTAGGTTAATAAATGAAATTATTATAGGAGGATTACATGGAATCAAATAGAAGAAAACTGGTCATAGGCGAAAGGTACCTAAGTTTTGAAGTTGACAAAGAGCATTACTGCATCGACATTCTTAAGGTTAAAGAACTTTTAGGTATGACAACAATAACACCGCTGCCCCGTACAGCCGACTATATTAAGGGAGTTATTAATTTACGCGGTCAAATTATTCCAATAATTGATATAAGACTTAAATTCGGTCTAGATGAAATTGAATACACAAAACATACCGGTATAATAATCGTTGAGGTTAATTTTGCAGGTGAACCAATGCTTATGGGAATTATTGTAGATACTATCCAAGAGGTTATAAGTATACCGGAAGAAAAAATTTCTCAAATACCATATATAAATGCTAGAATTAAGGCTGAATATATTAGAGGCATTGCAAATACAGATGACGGAATGAAAATTATTCTCGATGTCCTTAAAATTCTTAATTCTGATGAATTATCAACTGTTAAGGAAGTCGTCCAAAAGGACAAGTAAACAAGAGGTTGCAGTATCAGTTTTAAGGATGACGAAGAGTTTAATTGTTACTGCAGCTAAGGAATTTTCATGTTCATAATTAAAAAAAGCCGGATTAAAGAAATACGTGATCTTGTGTACAGAGAATTCGGTATTTATATTTCTGACAGCAAGATTGGAAGCGTAGAAGTAAAAATAAATAAACTCCTCATAAATGAAAAATACCAAAATGCAGATATTTTTTTTTCGGAGCTTGATTCTGGGAATCCTAAAGCAAAAGAATTATTAATAAAATACATAACTACAAACCACACGTATTTTTTTAGAGAAGCAGAGCATTTTACTCATTTATTAGAAGATATTAAAAATAGTAATAAATCAAATGTAACTATTTGGTGCGCTGCTTCTTCTACCGGTGAAGAACCATATAGCATTGCAATGACACTGATCGATGACGGAATAAGGGATTTTAGAATTCTTGCGTCCGATCTGGATCTCAGTGTTTTAGAAGAATTTAATAATGGTATATATTCAGAAAACAGGTTTATAAAAACAAGTAAGTTTCAGAGGCTTAAATATTTTGATAAAGTAAAGGAAGATCTTTATAAAATAAAAAGTGAACTGCGAAAACATATTTCTATAAAAAGATTAAACCTTATGGATAATCTTCAATTTGCAAAACCCTTTGACTATATTTTCTGCAGGAATGTATTTATTTATTTTGATGACTCTTCGAGACAGAAAACGCTGGAAATGCTTGCAAGAAGTTTAAAATCCGGAGGAAAACTTTATATAGGACACACAGAAACATTATTCACTTTTCCGTCTTCATTGCGAAGAGAAGCTAATTCTGTGTATAAAAAAGTATAATCAGTATGGAGAGTACTTATGAGAAAAATAAAGGTTTTAATTGTAGATGACTCAGCTATTGTACGCGACATTCTTTCCCGCCGGCTCTCACAACATCCTTCTATAGAAGTTGTTGGAACAGCACCGGATCCGTATATTGCAAGAAATAAAATAGAAACACAAGAGATTGATGTCATTACGCTCGACATAGAAATGCCCCGTATGGATGGCCTTACCTTTTTAAAATATCTTATGAAATATAAGCCGCTCCCGGTTATTATTGTTAGTTCGCTTGCAGAAGGGAAAAACCAAGCTGCATTGGAAGCCCTTGAGCGTGGTGCTGTCGATATTGTCAGTAAATCGGGCGGTCCATACTCTGTAGAAGAAATTTCAGAAGAACTGGCAGAGAAAATTATTCAGGCTGCAAAAGTTTCAAAGTCACGTCTTGTTTCAGTTTCTGAGCGGCTTCAAATTCCAACACATACCAAAGAAAAAATAACACTAACAGGAACTGCACTTTCACAAATATCTACTACACATAAACTTCTTGTAGTTGGCGCCTCCACAGGAGGAACAATTGCAATGGAAGAAATTTTCACAAAATTTACTACCGATTTTCCTCCTACTTTAGCTGTTATACATATGCCGGAGCACTTTACTGCATCTTTTGCCAACAGACTCGACACTCTCTGCCAGGTGCACGTAAAAGAGGCAGTAGACGGGGAACTCATAATGCCCGCTACAGTCTATATTGCGCCCGGTGGATACCATATGCAGGTTGCAGCCTCTGGTGCGAATAGAATTATTCGAATTAAAAACGGCCCCCGGCTTCACGGACAACGGCCTGCAGTCGACATTCTTTTTGATTCAGCAGCAGAAAAAATAGGGAAAAACTGTATTGCGGTTCTCATGACTGGGATGGGAAAAGATGGTGCTGCTGGACTTAAAAAAATAAAAGATGCAGGCGGATACACTATTGCACAGGATGAAGCATCTTGCATTGTTTTTGGAATGCCAAAAGAGGCTATAGCTTTGGATGGACACTGTGAAATTACTCCCCTCACAGATATTCCTAAGGCCATAACAAAACGGCTGGCATTAAAATAATTACATCTTAATGGTCGTTACGTCTTCCCATTGAGTTCCCTTTTTGGACCGTGGTGTTTTCTGATTCACACTTTTAGCTTCCGGTTTATTTATTTTTTTAGCTGTTGATTTCGAGGTTGTTCTGCTTCTTGTGCTTTGCGGCATCTTTACAGTAAAGGCGAAAGCACTCCCTGCTAAACCGCCTGCAAGATGTGAAAAATTGGAAAGAGAGGCTGTATCAACAGCACTGTAGATTTCTCTGCAAAGAAAAAGTATTGATGCACATAAAAAAGAAAGCGGAATAGATGTCCGATCTATAGAAGTAAAACACACAAGAAGTATCATCATAAAAGCAATACCTGTACCGCCCATCAACAAAGAAGATGAGAACGAAGCATTCAATAAACCGGAGACAAGCGCTGTAATTGAAGAGAGCAATACAATAACAAAAGAGCCGAAGCGCTGTTCCAATTGCGGACCTAATAGAAGTATAAAAGCAAGATTCGAAGTAAAGACAGCCCAAGATGAATTTCCAAAAACATGCAGTAAAAATCGTATGTACTGGACCGGGTTTGTCCAGGCAAACGCATGTTCTGTTCCCTGTGCACTTGGGGCTGAAAAAAACAAAATAAGCTCAGGAAATAATTCCTTCGACAACAGAAAGATGATGAGCGAAATGAGAAAAAATAGTAACGATGCAGGAGCATCAAAAAAAAGCGGACTTTGTTTTTGTACTGCCATTTAAAACTCCACAGAAATTTTTACAGGACAATGATCAGAGCCGGTTTTATCAGCCATAATAATAGAAGATTCAACAAGAGGAACGAAGCCTTCATTTACACACTGATAATCTATACGCCAACCAATATTTTTTTCTCTTGCTTTAAACCGGTAAGACCACCACGTATACTGATGCGGTTCCGGATGGAACTTTCTAAACACATCACAATAACCGGAGCTTGTAAACACATCCATCCAGGCTCTCTCTTCCGGCAGATACCCGGGATTACCCTCATTTGTCTTAGGATTAGCAAGGTCGATGGGCTTATGAGCAATATTGTAGTCCCCGCAGAGAATAACGTTTTTACCTTTTGAAACAAAGCTATTACAAAAATCGAGCATTGCCGCACAATAATCAAGTTTATATCCCAGCCGGGCACCAGCTTCCTGACTATTTGGAAAATACGCACTAATAACAACCGTTGAGCCGAAAACAGCAGCTAGGGTTCTTCCTTCATCATCAAATTCGCTCACACCCATGAGTAATACATCATCAGGTTCAGTGCGGGTATATAAAGCGGTTCCTGAATAACCCGGTTTTTTTGCAGAGGACCAATAACTTTTATATGTGATCTCTTTACTGTCCAAAAATCCCTGAGGATTACGCAGCTCTTCTGATAATTGAGAAGGATTTGCCTTTGTCTCCTGAATACAAACTATATCTGCTCCAGAAGAAATGAGCCAGGGTAAAAAATCCTTTTTTTCAACAGCCCGTATACCATTAACATTCCACGAAATAATATGCTTCATAGCCTCGATTTTCGTCTATTTTCAAGAAAAATGCAACAAAAAGTCGTTTTCAAACATATAAATACCCTTTTTTATTGAATAATTTGTAAAATTTTCGTATTTTTTTAAATGCACAGTGGTTTCAATTTAGTTTAAATTGATATTCATTATTCGTGTGCTATAATTTCATACGGGATGCAGGTAGCCAATGAGCTGGAATCTTGAAGACTCCAAAGATCTATCTTTTTATACAGACATAGATATTGAAGAACCTAAGAATTATAAAGTTGTATTTTTCAACGATGATTATACAACAAAGGAATTTGTTGTCGAAGTTCTTATCAGCAGATTCCATAAAAGCGAAGCAGAGGCTATCTTGCTTATGGAAACTGTTCACCGGTCCAAATCTGCTGTGGTTGGCGTGTATGCGTATGACATTGCTGCAACCCGTGTTGCCCTAACTATTAATGATGCCCGCACACAGGGATACCCCCTGCGCTGTGAACTGGAGGCAGTGTGAGAATAAATGCACAATTGCAGGAAATACTAAATAGAGCATTACTTAATGCCCGTGAATCTCATCACGAGTTTATGACTCCTGAACATGTACTAAAAACTTCTCTTGAATTTGATCAGGTCAAGTCGATGCTTACTGCATGCGGTGCTGATATTGAATATATCTATGAAAGTACTACAGACTTTTTAGATAAACATGTTCCAAAGGTAAAAAATGCCGATCCTATTCAGACTATCGGTTTTACATCTGTCATGGATAGAACAGTATTAAACTGCGCTGCCGCAGATAAAAAAGATATAGAGTTTTCTGATTTTCTTGTAAGCCTTCTTGATGAAAAAGAAAATCACTGCAGTTATTTTTTAAAGAGATCCGGGGTAACCCGCTTACGGCTTCTTGAAATTATTAGTTTTCCGACGCAATTCAACGATGAAGATGCAGAATTTCAGTCACTCATAGATAAAATTGAATCTTCACAATATGGTGATCAAGGTCCATGGGATGATGGAAGCAAGTCTCCCGGTCAAAACGGACAGACTCAGCGTGCATCAAGGAAAAAGGACGACAAAAAGCCGCTTTTAGAGCGTTTTACCCGCAATCTGACCCAAGCGGCAAAAGACGGCGAGCTCGATATACTTGTGGGGCGCGACAGCGAAATTGAAAGAACAGTTCAGGTTTTATGCAGACGCACAAAAAATAACCCTATACATGTAGGGGACGCGGGTGTCGGAAAAACAGCAATCACAGAAGGTCTTGCTCAGCGAATTGTTCAGGGAAGTGTACCTGATTTTCTAAAAGATTTTACCGTTCTCAGCCTCGATATGGGCTCTCTCATTGCAGGAACCAAATTCCGCGGCGATTTTGAGGAAAGAATAAAAAAACTTACCGAGGAACTGATAAAAAAAGAGAATACCATCCTTTTTATTGATGAAATCCATACCATAGTGGGAGCAGGTTCCGGTGCAAGCGGAAGTTTAGACGCTTCCAATTTACTAAAACCCATCTTGTCTCAGGGAAAGCTCCGCTGTATAGGTTCAACAACCTACGAAGAATATGCAAAATCATTTGAGAAAGATAGAGCTCTAGCGCGGCGTTTTCAAAAAATTGATATCGTCGAACCTACAGAAAGCGAAACCTATGATATTCTCAAGGGATTAAAGAGCCGGTACGAGGAGCATCACCATATTACATATACCGACGATGCACTTCGTAGTGCGGTAGAACTCGCAAAATTGTATATTACCGACAGAAAACTGCCGGATAAGGCCATAGATGTTATCGACGAAGCCGGTTCGTACATGAGGATTCATCCTCTCGAACATAAAACGGTAGACACCCCGCTCATTGAAAAGGTTGTGGCAAAAATTGCACGTGTACCGGAGCGCTCTGTTTCGCATAACGAAAAAGACAGACTAAAAAATCTTGAGAAAAATCTTCACGAGTCTATTTTTGGACAGGACGAAGCGCTTGCCGCGGTCGTAAAAGCGGTAAAACGTTCACGCGCAGGTTTTAGAGAACAAGATAAACCTATTGCGAATTTCTTATTTGCCGGCCCCACTGGGGTTGGTAAAACAGAACTTGCAAAGATTCTTTCAAACAGTCTTGGTATTTCCCTTCTCCGTTTTGATATGAGCGAGTATCAGGAAAAGCATACTGTCAGCCGCCTCATCGGTTCTCCTCCAGGCTACGTAGGCTTCGAAGACGGCGGTCTGCTGACCGATGCAGTTCGAAAAGAACCAAATGCCGTTATACTACTCGACGAAATTGAAAAAGCTCACCCGGATATTTTCAACCTCCTTCTCCAGATAATGGACTATGCATCATTGACTGACAATCAAGGCAGAAAGGCAGATTTTAGAAACTGCATTCTTATCATGACAAGCAATGCAGGTGCCAGAGATATTAGTAAGCTGATGATTGGATTCGGAGAAAGAGTACACACCTCAAGCGCCATTCACGAAGCAGTTGAAAAACTTTTTACTCCGGAGTTTAGAAACCGGCTTGATGCAATAATACCTTTTAACAATCTGGAACCGGCAATTATTCTTTCAATTACGAAAAATGAAATTGAAAAACTCAAAAAACGTCTTAGTGCAAAGGATGTTGAACTGGAAGTAAGTAATGAATGCCTTGCCTTCCTTGCCAAAGAAGGTTACTCACATGAATTTGGAGCACGAAATATTGCACGCACCATCGATGCGCTAATATCTGAAAAGCTGGTAGATGAAGTGTTGTTTGGCGTTCTCGAACATGGCGGCAAAGCATTTTGCAATGTGGATAACAATTGTGTTACAATAAGCTATGAAGGAAAAAAACGTAAAACAAAAAAACACTGATCCTGATTTTCCCTATCTTCCCATAGATTATTATTTCGAATTTCCTAACCCTGAAGAAAGCGAAAACGGGACTGTATGCTATAACGGAAATCTTTCTCCCGGAATGCTCCGATCCGCATACCTTCAGGGCATATTTCCCTGGTATAACGAGGACGAACCTGTCATCTGGTGGTCCCCGGATCCCCGCTTTGTTCTATTCCCCGAGGAATTCCATATTCCTTCCCGTTTAGCCCGATTTATCAGGCAGAACGCAGAAAAAGCAGCAGCAGGCGACCCTTCGGCCTTTACCTACACATCAAACACCTGTTTTGAGCAGGTTATACGAAGCTGCGCACAAACGCCCCGTAATGGTCAATTAGGAACATGGATTGGTGAAGATGTCATTCAATCATACTGCGAATTTCACGAACAGGGTTTTGCACATTCTTTTGAAACATGGCAAGGTGAAACCCTCGTCGGCGGCTTTTACGGTATTCTCATAGGCAGCGTCTTTTTTGGTGAATCAATGTTTACTCATGTTAACGAAGCAGCAAAATCTGCCTTTGTCCGCTTCGTACAATCGTTTATTGCTTGCGGCGGCAAACTCATAGACTCGCAAATCTATACTGACAATATAGCGCGCTTCGGCGGTAAAAATATAAGCAGAAGCTCGTTCTTATACTATCAGGGGCAATACATACACAAACCCTTAACGACAAACCTCATAAAATGCTTTAGAGAAGCTGATAATCGTATATGACCACAGCAACTTTTTCCTTGAATTTTATACTATACCACTGTATAGTATCATAATGCAGTATGTTAAAGCACAAACAATACTTTCTCCATACAATGCCCCATATTATCCATGATTTTCTGGCTCCCTATACAGCGCCCTCGCCGCAGCAGTTCTCTCTTTTTTAATCAAGTCACCTTTTTTATCTATTTTTGCAACTAATTATACATACCAATTGTCTAATTAATACTAAAAAATATAATGACACTATGACAAGAATCGAAAAGTTGTTAAAAAATTTCGTACGAATTAGTTTTTTTGGCTTGACAATTATGCATTTTTTGTCATATTGTATTGATAAGGAGAAATGATGTCTATTATTTTCCGTGCAGCCGGTAAGGCTCTCCCCGCACAAAGGTGCACAAACGAAGATCTTTCAAAAAGGATTGATACAACTGATGAATGGATCCGCTCGCATACAGGTATAGGATCTAGATATCTTGCAGAAGATACAGATACGTGTTCCGGCCTGGGAGCAGATGCCTGCCGTATTGCTCTTGAAAAAGCAGGTGTTTTAGCCTCTGAAGTAGATGCAATTATCTGTTCAACGGCCACAACCGACTATAACGGGTTTCCGTCAAATGCATGCCTTATGCAGGAAGCTCTGGAAGCTGTAAATGCAGCATGTTTTGACATTTCTGCTGCCTGCTCAGGCTTTCTATATGGTCTTGATTGTGCAGCTGGTTTAATGGCCCGCCATAATTGGAAGTATGCGCTTGTATGCGGAGCAGAACTGCTTTCAAGAATAACTGACTGGTCAGACCGCTCTACCTGTGTTTTATTCGGGGATGCAGCAGGAGCTGTTCTTCTCGAAAATAAACCGGAAGAAAAAGAGCGGGGGATTGGCTCTTTTATTTTAGGAGCTCAGGGGTCAGGCAGCAAGTATTTATACAACAAATATGGCGGAAAACTAACCATGGACGGCCACGCAGTCTATGATTTTGCTGTTGGTATTATGACAAAAATTATTAAAGATTTAATGGATAAAGAAAACCTGAGTGAGCATGATGTTGATTTCTTTGTCTGTCACCAGGCTAATGAAAGAATATTAAAAGCTTCTGCAAAAAGACTGGGATTCAAAATTGACAAGTTTATTTTTAACATTGAAGAGTACGGCAATACGTCTTCTGCATCTATTCCAATTACACTGGTAGATATGGAAGAACGAGGTCAGTTAAAAAAAGGCATGACCGTTATTTCAGCTGCATTTGGCGGAGGCCTCACTTATTCAGGCTGCGTTTTCCGCTGGTAGCAACCGTTCGTAACAATGAAAGGAGATCTAATGAGTACGGTATTTTTATTTCCCGGGCAGGGAGCACAGTTTCCTGGAATGGTGAAAGATATTTGTCAGGCGGAAAGAGAGGCGATGAAGGTCATTACCGACGCAGAAGCAATAACAGGAGAACCCCTTTTTAAATGGCTGTGGGATATTGATCCCCAAGAACTTTCCCGCAGCGACAGAAGCCAGCTTTCTATTACTGTTGCATCATTAGCTGTTTCTAAGGCCCTGCAGGTAAGAGGAATAAAACCTTCTGTTTGTGCAGGCTTCAGCTTAGGAGAGTTTTCTGCCCTCTACACAGCAGGGGTTCTTTCGTTTGAAGATACCATAAAAGTAGTAAAACAGCGCGGTCTTATTATGCAGAAAGCCTGTGATATTATAAAAGAATCAAGTAAAAGCTCAGATGGGCAGGATAAGGCTCCTGGTATGTGTGCAGTCATAGGGCTTACTCCAGAACAGGTTATAGATATTTTATCACCTTATTCAGGTACAGACGGTATAGTATTCCCTGTTAACATGAACAGTCCAAAACAAACCGTTGTTTCAGGCACGGCAGAAGGACTTGAGCTTTGCGAGAAACTTTGTAAAGAAAAAGGTGCACGCCGGGTCATTCGATTGCAGGTAGCAGGACCATTTCACTCCCCTTTAATGAAAAAAGCCGCACAAGATTTTGAGCAAGTTCTTAACAATGTAGTATTTAGAGATCCCGAGCTAACTCTTTTATCAAATGTAACAGGTAAAAAAATTACTATTGGTGAAGAGGCAAAAAAACTTGCCGTAAAACATTTTACCCATCCTGTTTTGTGGACAACAGAAGAAAAAGAAATAAACGACATACTTACACAAGGCGATAAAAATCTTTTACTGGAAGTTGGGCCAGGCACAGTTCTTACCGGACTTTGGAGAGATTCGTCCTATACAGATACGATTTCCTGTGTTTCATGCGGAACATTGGAACAACTTAATTCAATTACACAGAGAGGGTTATAATGCTTTTAGAGAAAAAGAAGGCCTTAGTAACAGGTTCTTCACGAGGAATCGGAAAGGAAATTGTAAAACGTTATCTTGAAGAAGGAGCAGAGGTTTGGGGTTTATGCACAAAACCGTCTGCAAGCAAGGATGAACTTGCAGCCTTTGCACAAGAGCACGGTACTACATTTACAGAAATCTATGCTGACTGCGGAAATGCAGAACAGCTTACATCAGTTATAAAAGAAGCGCTTTCACAATCAGGCGGGTTCGATATTCTAGTTAACAACGCAGGAATTACACGCGACGGGCTTTCGTTCCGCATGAAAATGCAGGACTGGACCGATGTCATAAACGTGAATCTTACCAGCGCCTTTGTAATCTGCCAGATAATTTCATCAGATATGATCAAAAAAAGAAGCGGTTCTATTATCAACATGTCGAGCATTGTCGGTATTCACGGACAGGGCGGACAAGTTAACTATGCTGCGAGCAAGGCCGGCTTAATAGGCTTTTCAAAGAGTCTTGCAAAAGAAGTAGGCGGAAGAGGTGTGAGGGTTAACGTTGTTGCTCCAGGCTACATCGATACCGAAATGACTCATGCAATATCAGAAGAAGCACGCAAGGTCTGGCTCGAATCTATACCTTTGAAGAAGGCAGGACAAGTTAAAGATGTCGCAGACACCTGCGTATTTTTGGCATCAAATTTATCAACATACATAACCGCTCAAGTAATCGGCGTTGACGGCGGAATGGGAGCATAAGATGAGAAAAGTAGTTGTAACAGGACTGGGTGCAGTAACTCCGCTTGGAAATACCCTTTCACAAACATGGGCTGGAATTAGAGAGGGCAAATGCGGTATTGGAAAAATAACTTTGTTTGACACCACAGATTACGAATGTAAAATTGCAGGCGAAGTAAAAAACTTTGATCCTTCACAGTGGATGGAGAAAAAAGAAGCCCGCAAGATGGGACGTTTTACCCAATTTGCAGTAGCAGCAGCGGCTCAAGCACTTGATGATGCAGGTCTTACAAAAGATACAATCGACAAAGAAAAAACCGGTGTTATTTTAGGAAACGGCATTGGGGCTTTTGAAGTTATGGAAGCTTCTATGAAAAAATACTTTGATGCAGGTAATGCCCGTATTCCACCACTCACCATTCCTATGCTCATTCCAAATGAAGCACCTGGAAATATCAGTATGATATATGGACTTAATGGGGTTTCCTTATCGCTTGCCACTGCTTGCGCTTCAGGTACTGATGCCTTAGGTTTAGCCCTTGATCAAATAAGAAGCGGCAGAATGGATATGTGTATTGCAGGCGGTACAGAATCAACTATAACAGGATTCGGTATTGGCGGCTTTCAGGTTTTAAAAACACTTTCTACCTCTTTTAACGATAACCCTGAAAAAGCAAGCCGCCCATTTGATGTAAACAGAGAAGGCTTTGTTATGGGCGAAGGCTCCGGCATCCTTATTCTAGAAGAATACGAACATGCTGTTAAACGCGGAGCAAAGATTTACTGCGAATTTGCAGGATACGGCGGTTCTTCAGATGCTTATCACATTACAAGCCCGGATCCGTCAGGCGTCGGCGGCTCCCTTGCTATGAAAAATGCGCTTAAGGATGCAGGCGTTAAGGCAGAAGAAGTTCAGTACTACAATGCACATGGAACATCTACTCCAATAAACGATCCGTCAGAAACAAATATGATAAAGTTGGCCTTTGGCGATCATGCTTACAAGATGAAGATTTCTTCAACAAAGAGTATGACCGGTCACTGCCTTGGAGCAGCCGGTGCCATTGAAGCTATTATAACTGTAAAAGCAATAGAAGAAGGATTTTATCCTCCGACTATCAATCTGGAAAATCCTGATATTGAACAAGGATGCGATCTTGATTATGTACCCAACAAAGGTATAGATACCTCAAAAACAGGAGGAATCTCGTGTGCAGCCTCAGGTTCGCTTGGATTCGGCGGTCATAACGGCGTTATTGTATTTAAGAAGGTAAAATAATGAGTTTAACAAAAGATATAGAATCATTGATTCCTCACCGTAAACCCTTTATCTTCGTTGACGAAATTGAAAATGCAGATACAGAAGGCTCGGTGAGCTATCATACCTTTACAAATGATGAGTTTTTCTTTAAAGGCCACTTTCCAGAGTATCCAGTTGTTCCCGGTGTTATTCTCGTAGAAACTATGGCACAAGCAGGAGGGGCAGCATTGAGTTTTCAAAAAACCTTTGCAGAGGGTTCTCTATTTTTTCTTGCCACTGTTGATAAAGTCAAGTTCCGTAAGCAAGTACGCCCCGGAGACAAGGTTAAGCTGGTTATTACCAACTTACGTGTTTCAGCAAGAATGATTAAGCAGTCAGGCAAAGCTTACATAGGCGATGAAGTTGCAGCAGAAGCTGAGTGGATGTGCCTTGTAGGTTCTGCAACCTAAAAAACAATATTCAGGAGAAAACTATGGTCATTAAACCTATGATACGAAGCAACATCTGTCTTAACGCTCATCCTCAAGGATGCAAAAAGTCAGTGCTGGATCAAATTGAAATTACAAAAAAAGCATGTGCAAAATATGAAGCGAAAAATGGTACTCACCGGCCAATTAAAAACGTGCTTGTACTAGGCTGTTCAAACGGCTATGGTCTTGCAAGCCGTATCACAGCATCCTTCGGCTACAACGCAGGAAGTGTCGGCGTTTCTTTTGAAAAAGAAGGGACCCAAACAAAGGGCGGCACTCCCGGCTGGTACAACAACCTTGCCTTTGATGCAGAAGCAAAGAAAAAGGGACTCCTCTCAGTTACGATTAATGGAGACGCTTTTTCCGATCCCATAAAAGCAGATGTTATTAAGGCTGCAAAAGATAATAAGATTACCTTCGATCTTGTCGTATACAGTCTTGCAAGCCCGGTAAGGACAGACCCCGAGACAGGCGTTATGTATAAATCGGTTTTAAAGCCCTTTGGGAAGCCCTATACAGGGACTACCATCGATGCAATGACCGGTACCATGAAAGAAATTAGCGCAGAGCCTGCGACAGAAGATGAGGCTGCACAAACTGTAAAAGTCATGGGCGGCGAAGACTGGGAACGATGGATTGACCAGCTCACAAAGTCAGGTGTTCTTTCTCAAGGGTGCATCACCCTTGCCTACTCCTATGTAGGACCGGAAGTATCTCAGGCGATCTACCGTCAGGGAACAATCGGAAAAGCAAAAGAACATCTTGAAAACACTGCAGAGGGATTAACAAAAAAAATGAGCTCATTCGGCGGCACAGCCTATGTTTCTGTAAATAAAGGTCTCGTAACAAGGGCAAGCGCCGTTATACCGATTATTCCTCTGTATTTATCAGTTCTATTTAAGGTCATGAAAAAGCAGGGAACACATGAAGGCTGTATTGAGCAGATTAACCGCCTTTTTGGAGAACGGCTCTACATTCCGTCAACAGATGGAAAAGCGGCTATACCTGTTGATGAAGAAAACAGAATCCGCATAGACGACTGGGAAATGGATGAAAAAGTGCAAAAAGAAGTAAGCAGAATTATGCCAATGGTTAATGAATCGAATCTTACAGAACTTGCAGACTTGGACGGTTACCGCCACGATTTTCTTGTAACAAGCGGATTCGATGTAAACGGTGTAGATTACGAAGCCGACATTGAGCGTTTTGATACCATTTAATAAAGGTAGTCATAATGAGCAAAAAACAAATAACAGAGGATACTATGAACGAAAATTTTATTATCACCCTATTAGAAAAATTTGATACGAGTTCTGTAAAAGAACTTTTTATTGAAAAAGACGGCATAAAAATCAGTTTTAATAAAAACTGTTCTACCACAGCTAATCCTTTAGTCTTTAACACAACAGCTGATAAAGCATTTTCAAGTGCTTCCGCGGCTCCTATGCCAAGCACTCAGGCCTCATCGACATCAAGTCCTAGTACTCCTGCTCCATCCGGCAGCGTACCAGCAGCAGCTTCTGAAGGTGTTTTCATTAAAAGCCCTATCGTAGGTACCTTTTACCGAGCTCCCTCTCCAGATTCACCCGCCTATGCAGAAAAAGGAAAGACAGTAAAAAAAGGACAGCCCTTGTGCATTCTTGAAGCAATGAAGATGATGAATACACTTGAAGCAGAATACGATTGCGTTATTGAAGATATCCTTGCTTCTAACGGTGATCTTATTGAATTTGATCAAAATCTCTTCAAAGTAAAAAAGCTATAACGAGAACACAATGATAAAAAAAATTTTAATTGCAAACCGCGGCGAAATTGCAGTTCGCATTATCCGCACATGCAAAGAAATGGATATTGAAACTGTTGCGGTATATTCCCTTGCAGATAAGGATAATCTGCACGTAAAACTTGCTGACAGGGCTGTCTGCATAGGACCGGCTCCGTCTGCAAAAAGTTATCTTAACGGCGATGCGCTAATCACTGTTGCTCTGCAGACAGGATGTCAGGCAATTCACCCGGGCGTTGGATTTTTATCTGAAAATGCAAAATTTGCCCAAAGGGTTGAAAAGGCTGGCCTCATTTGGATTGGTCCTTCAGCAAAGATAATTGATATGCTGGGCGACAAGGTTCAAGCCCGCGCAACCGCAATTAAGGCGGGGCTTCCCATTACTCCAGGCAGCGATGGTGCAATTAAAAACAAAGAGGAAGCAATTGAAACCGCAAAAAAATGCGGCTTCCCCGTAATCATTAAAGCAGCTTCAGGCGGCGGCGGCAAGGGTATGCGTATTGTCTACAAAAACGAAGACCTTGAAGAAAACCTCAAAATAGCATCTCGCGAGGCAGAGGCTAACTTTGCGGATGGTACCGTCTACATAGAAAAATACCTCATTAATCCCCGCCACGTTGAACTTCAAATTGTTGCAGACGGCAATGGAAACGTTGCAGTATTAGGAGAGCGGGATTGCTCAGTTCAAAAAAATCATCAAAAACTGATAGAAGAAAGCCCATCTCCTTCAGTTACGAAAGAAATGAGAGCTAAGATGACAGAAGGAGCGGTAAAACTCTTTTCGTCGCTAAAATACCGAGGGGCAGGAACCATAGAATTTCTTGTATCAGGCGGAGACTTTTACTTTATGGAAGTTAACGCCCGTATTCAGGTTGAACATCCGGTTTCCGAGTTTGTAAGCGGTACCGATATCGTACGAGAGCAAATTCTCGTATGTTCAAAGCTTCCCATGGAATCAAACTTTGAGAAGATAGAACTTAACGGCTGGTCTATTGAAACAAGGATTAATGCCCGCGCACCTGGAACAGTGCAAAGATTGGAAGTACCAGGAGGCCTTGGAGTTCGTTTTGACAGTTTTCTCTACAACGGCTATAAGGTTCTACCCCACTATGATTCTATGATTGCTAAATTAATTGTTCATGATATTGACAGAAGCCGGGCTCTAAAAAAAATGCTGAGAGCGCTCGATGAACTCATAATCGATGGTGTTCCAACAAATATCGAGGAACAAAAGAAGATATTAGCATCAGCTAAATTTCAAAGCGGACAATTCGGTACAAGTTTGTATGCAGAATTATTTCCCTCATCCTAGTTTTAAAGGAGAATTCTTATGAGCATGATAGAATGTCCTCACTGTAAAGTAACCTATGAAAAAGAGGTCCTCGATACCAATCTCATGGTCTGTCCTGGATGCAGCTTCCACCTAAGAATAGGAGTTATGGACAGAATCAAATACCTTACCGACGAACATAGTTTTGAAGAACTATATAAAGACCTAAAAAGTAAAAACCCTATTGATATGGACGGCTACGAGGAAAAACTTATTGCCGCTCAGGTAAAATCCTCAATGAAAGAAGCGGTCATTACTGGAAGAGCAAAAATTGATGGTCTTAAAGTTCTTTTAGGCATTATGTCTTTCGACTTTATGGGCGGATCAATGGGCTCAGTTGTAGGAGAAAAGATTTCCCGCATACTTCTTCAAGGAGCAAAAGAGCGGCTGCCTGTGATTGTATATGCAACATCTGGCGGAGCGCGTATGCAGGAAGGGCTCTTTTCCCTCATGCAGATGGCTAAAACATCGAGTGCTGCGGCAGAACTTGACAGAGCAGGTATACCCTTCATTGTAATGCTCTGTGACCCCACAACTGGAGGAGTAACTGCGAGTTTTGCAATGCTTGGAGATATTACCTGTGCAGAACCAGGTGCACTCATTGGTTTTGCAGGTCCGCGTGTAATCGAAGGCACCATAAGACAAAAACTACCCGAAGGATTCCAAAAAGCTGAATTCCAGCTGCAAAAAGGTTTTGTCGACTGCATCGTTCCGCGTCATGAACAGAAGGCTTTTTTCGCTAACATGATTAGAGCCCATAACTGCTGTAAATACGATAAATAGTGGAGAAAAGCATGAAAAATACAGAACAAGCAAAGCTTCTAGAACAGCTCGAAAAGTTCGCTAAAGAAAAAGGGCTTGATTTATCAGATGAGCTTGAGGGTATTACAAAAAAGCTTCAAAATAGTGCAGATGCTGTATCAAAAATATGGAAAAGCGTCGAACTAGCCCGACACAGTGAACGGCCGAGAACCCTCGATTACATAGAAATGATTGTCGATAACTTTGTCGAACTCCACGGCGACCGCCACTTTGGCGACGATCTTGCAATGATTGGCGGTATAGGCTTTATTGATGGAATTCCTGTTACCGTAATTGGAAACCAAAAGGGAAGAAACCTTAAAGAAACCATCGAAAGAAACGGAGGAATGGCAAATCCGGAAGGATACAGAAAGGCTCTTCGTCTTGCAAAACAGGCTGAAAAATTTCACCGGCCGATTATAACCTTTATAGATACCCAGGGTGCATACCCTGGACTTGGTGCAGAAGAGCGCGGAATAGGAGAAGCTATAGCGGTTAACCTAAGAGAATTTAGTCAGCTCAAAACACCGGTTATCTGTATTATCATTGGGGAAGGCGGCTCAGGCGGTGCCTTAGGTATTGGTGTCGGCGATAAAATCTACATGATGGAAAACGCCATTTATTCAGTAATATCGCCCGAAGGCTGTGCATCTATTCTTTTACGCGACTCAACTCGTGCAAAAGATGCCGCAGTAATGATGAAAATTACCAGCCGTGAAGTTCTGGCACTCAAGGTTATTAATGGTGTTATAAAAGAGCCGGTAGATGGTGCTCACACAGATCCAAAAGCTGCATCAGATGCTCTTAAAGCAAGAATTGTAACAGATCTTAAAGATTTAATGAAAAGAACACCTGCTGTTCTTGTAAAATATCGAAATAGAAAAATACGTGAAATGGGCTTTTTCTCAGAAGAATAAGCTGGTTTTTAAAAAAATCAAGCGGGACGGCTGTGACGTATGAAACCTGCAAACCTTCCATACGCTGCCTGCTGCCCCGCTTTTTTATCTCGTTATATAACATCAATCATACATATACTATAACGTTTACTATCAATTAAATTTCTTACAAACTCAAACGCCTAAACTGCCGGATTCTGCAGCGCCCGCTAAACCTATATCCTTCCTGTAAAACATATCGGTAAAGTGTACTGCTTCCAAAGCCTTATAAGAAGAAGCCCTCGCTTGTTCAAAGGTTGAACCAACACTTGAGGCACATAATACACGACCACCTGAAGTCTTGAGGGTACCATTATCATCAATAGCGCCTGCAATAAAAATCTTAGCCCCCTCTTTTTCGGCCGCCTGTTCTTGTATTGATATGCTATATCCTTTTTTATATGACTGCGGATATCCGCCTGAGACCACAACCGGGGCACAGACAAAGCCCTTTTTCCAGGTAAACTCAAAATCTTTTAGAGTACCGTCTATAATGGCATTACACATTGAGGCAAAATCAAAATTCATAAGAGGTAATACGGCCTGTGTTTCAGGATCGCCTAAGCGGACATTGTATTCAAGAAGTCTAGGACCATCTTTTGTAAGCATCAGTCCGAAAAAAATAAAACCACGATAGTCCATTTTTTCGGCAATCAAGCCTTTCAAGGTTGGTTCTAAAATATGCTTGTGAAATAGTTCCAAATCTTTTTCGGTGACATCACTCACAGGAGCGACAGCACCCATGCCGCCTGTATTGGGTCCTTTTGCGCCATCCAGTAATCTTTTATGGTCCCGTGCTGAGACAAATGGTTTTATACAGGCTGCACCTGAGGAAGCGCTTTTTTCTGTAACGCTCACCGCAGCAAGAATTGATATTTCTACACCCTGAAGATACTCTTCTAGAACAACCTTAGTTCCTGCATCTCCAAGAGTTTTATCGTTCATAAAATTTTCAATTGCTTCATGTGCAGTTTTTACATCGGCTGCAACAACAACACCCTTGCCTGCCGCCAAACCATCTGCCTTTACAACAATGGGAGCACCTATTTTATCTATATAGGTGTGTGCGTCATCAGCGTTTATAAAGGTTTCACTTTTTGCACAGGAGACGCCGTAGTTTTTCATAAAAATCTTAGATAGATCTTTACTACCTTCAAGTGCTGCGCCCTTTGACTTTGGTCCTACCACAGGAATGCCTATGTCCCAAAGCTGGTCTGAAATACCCGCAACAAGAGGATCCTCCGGGCCTATTACCGCAATATCAACATTTTCGAAGGCTGCAACCTGAGCTATAGCATCGATGCCCTGCAGACCTTCTGTATATTCGCAATCCGCCGGATTTATATTTATACACTTTCCTTCATGAGCTGTACCGCCGTTTCCAGGAATACAAACAATCTGTGATACAAGAGGACTTTTTGCCAAAGCCCAGCTAATAGCGTGCTCTCTGCCGCCCGAACCAATAACTGCTACTTTCATGTTTTAGAGTATACAATAAAAGAAGTGCTAAATTCTACCGGTGAACTTTATAAATAGAAAAAGCCGCCTCGTATTGGCGGCTTTGTATGCGTAAGCTGCAGCTTTACTTATGGGCTTTAGAAGGAAATACGGTAAAACGATTTTGTATAAACACTAAAAGTGCAAGAGCCGCTAAAACGGCTGTACCTATAAGAGAAACGGTTTGAAGGTTTGCATATTGCCCTTTAAATCCATTGGGAGATTGTAAAAATTGAAAAATACCAAAGAAGGCCCAGGCTAAAGGAAGAGGGAATACTGCATTACGGACTTTCAGATTTACAGCAAAAACAAGTACTACTGCAATAATAAGCATTATGATTGCCCATGTTTCAGAAGGCAGTCCAAAACCGTTCCATTGTAATTTCACAAGAGAGGCCGATATATTGACCACTGTTGCTATAAACAGCCATCCTGTGTACAAGCCGAAGGTTACAGGCAGCAAAAAGCGCTTACCGGTTTGAATATTTTTTAACTTAAGACAAAGCAGGGTTAATGTTACAACGAAACCTATGATGAATAAAGCCGACACCTCAACTAGAACAAAAGAAAAGGTAACTATCCATGCAATGTTTAAGACGCAGCTAATTCTAAAAAGCAGAGTTATGTCATCTATAGCTTTTTGGTAATACGCGTCATCCTTTTTTACTATCATTACAATTATTGAGGCAATTAATAGTACATAAAGAAGACTCCAAATACTGAATGTTGAGGGGCTTGGTGTGATTAATGTTATATACATGTCCGAAATCTCTTTTTGAGATAATCCATTAATCAGGCCAAAAGCGCCTAAAGCATTAACAATAAGAGTAGCTAACAAAAATAATCCATTAATAGATGCTTGTGCTCTTCTACTCATAATTATCCTCCATAGATAACAAGCAAAGTATATAACTGATATTTCAAATTAGCAAGAGATTAATAATGAGAATCACAAGCAGCAGCACATTAGAACATAGTTTAAAAAGCATAAAAAAATGGATATTCTGATTACTCAAAATATCCATTGCAATTAATCCTGTTTATGTACAGACAGTTCTTTTTCACCAAGATTCTGTTCCGCTTCAATAATCTTTTTGAACTCGGAACCGTCAATCGTTTCTTTTTCAAGAAGACGCTTCGCTATATAGTCCATGATTTGACGTTTTTCGCCAAGCATCTTTGTAACATGCTCATAACGTTCAGCCATGAGCCGTGATATTTCTGAATCGATATAGGTTTGGGTTGTTTCTGAATACTCACGAACCAGCTGTGGTTCACCCATACCGTATCCGCTGCCGCGCTGCGATAGCACAACGTTCTGAAATTTCTCGCTCATACCGTAATCAGTAATCATACGGCGCAGAATATCAGTTGCACGCTGAAGATCATTACCGGCTCCTGTTGATATTTCGTTAAACTGAAGCCTTTCTGCAACGCGCCCGCCTAAAAGTACATCAACCTCTCCCAAAAGCTCTTTTTGAGTTCTTAAGTATCGGTCTTCTTCCGGCATCTGCATTGTGTATCCAAGAGCTGCTATACCACGCGGTATAATTGATATTTTATGCACCTTGTCGGCACCCTCTGTAAAGGCAGCGGCAAGCGCATGACCTGTTTCATGATAGGCTACAATTTTTCGTTCATTTTCTTTAATAACACGGGTTTTCTTCTGAAGGCCTGCAATTGCCTTTTCTACAGCCTCATTAAAGTCCGGCATAGAAACAAGCTTTCTTCCGCCTCGAACAGCAAGAAGTGCCGCTTCATTTACAACATTTGCCAAATCTGCACCGGCAAAGCCTGAGGTTGTGCGGGCAACAGCATTAAGATCTACATCACTGCCAAGTTTTACAGATTTTGCATGTATTTTTAAGATTGCTTCACGGCCTATAACGTCAGGACGGTCAACAACAACCTGGCGGTCAAAACGGCCAGGGCGCAAAAGAGCCGGGTCCAAAACATCAGGTCTATTTGTTGCTGCAAGCAGAATTAAACCATTTGAGTTATCAAAACCGTCCATTTCAACAAGAAGCTGATTGAGGGTCTGCTCGCGCTCGTCGTTTCCGCCAATATTATTTACCCGGCTTTTACCTATAGCATCAAGCTCGTCGATGAAAACAATACAGGGTGCCTTATCGCGGGCTTGCTTAAAAAGGTCACGAACACGACTCGCACCGACACCAACAAACATTTCTACAAAGTCCGAACCGGAAATTCTAAAGAATGGAACACCAGCCTCCCCTGCAACAGCGCGGGCAAGAAGGGTTTTACCAGTTCCAGGAGGTCCAACCAAAAGAACACCTTTTGGAATTTTACCGCCAATATCAGTATATTTTTTAGGCGACTTCAAAAAGTCTACAACTTCTACTAATTCTTCTTTTGCTTCATCTACACCTGCTACATCATCAAAACGGGTTTTAACCTTTCCCTCTTCTACTGCTGCAGTTTTTGTCTGTCCTGCAGAGAAGATGCTTCCGCCAAGACCGCCGCCCATTTTCTTAAACAAAAGACGCCACATTAGGAAAATAAAACCAAAGGGAAGAACCCATTGAAGCAAAAATTCGAGAATGAAGTTTCGCTGTGTAACGGTGGCCTTATATATGACGCCATTTTCATCAAGAAACGCTAAAAATCCCTCTGTCCATATAGCTGCAGTCTTATAGGATTTTCGTCCCTGCACATCCTGTGAAAAAAGCGTATTTGTGTTTATAGCAGATGTTCTTTCACCCGGACCGTAACCTATAAAATAGCTCTCGCCTAGTTCAACTTCAACAATCTGACCGGTTTGAATAAGTTGTTTAAATTGTGTAAAATCTATGGTAGAATCTGTACGGGTCATGAAAAAAACGTTTATAATAGTAGTCAGTACAAGAATACCAAGAAGTATCGCCCAAAATGGTATTTTAGGATTTTTTCCCTTGGGATCACCTTTCTTTGGAGGTTCTGATGATAACTTGAAAAAGTCAAACGGATCTTTTTCATTTTTATTTTTTTTATTATCGTTGTCGCTCACTAAGGCCTCCAGAATTGCTTTGAATACTTAAAATATACGGAAAAAATGAGGTTTAGTCGAGTAAAATATTTTTTTTTATTTTTTTTTTGGCTAATGTACCATTTGCAAAAAACCGATACTTGTACATAGATTCTATGGGAGGATTTTTTTATGGCATATACTCAGGCATTTACTGCATATAAACAAACAGGTGTAAAAACAGCTACTCAGGGTAAACTTATTATAATGCTCTATGACGAAGCTGTAAAACAGCTCTCCTTAGCCATTTCACGCTTTTCTAGTGATACTAAAGTAGAACCCTGTAATATTGATAAACTGAATGCACACATATTAAAAACTCAGGAAATTATTACTGAATTGATGGTTTCTCTCAACATGAACGAAGGCGGACAGTTGGCGCAAAACCTTCTAGCTCTGTATATTTTCTTTAATAAAGAACTCATGGAAGCAAATATACATCACAACAGACAAAAAATTACCTTTGTCAAAGAGAAAATGGACGAATTACGATCAGCATGGGTTCAGGCAGATTCCATGACTGCAACTCGTGCATCAGATATGAATCCTGCCGTAAGTATAAGCGGCTAAAGGTTGCTTATGCAGGAAAACCTTTCTAATGAAGAAATCGAAGAACGAATTGCAATTCTAAAACGTTATAGAAAGATGCTCGAAGAACAAAGAGCTAAGTTTAGAGAGTATCTTGCAGTTCTCGAAAAACAAGCACAGGGAATTGAAGAAGAAAACGAAGAAGTTATAGCCGCACATGCCGAGCTTGAACACCAAATTATTACCAATATTTCTACACTTCAGAAAGTTACACTGCCGCTTGAACGGCTTTACAATGATTCATTCCATGAAGAAGATGCTCATATCCCTGAATTAAAGGCTGATCTTCATCATCTTAGGGATGAAGTCCTAAAACAAAACGAAAAAAATAGAGAACTTTTAAAAATTAAAATCGTAGAAGTTAAAAATCAAATTAAACGCATACAAAACCCTAAATTTAATCCTTATGCAAATTCCCGAAGCGTCTACTCGCAAAATGCATCAACAGCAAGTATAATAGACGTGGAGATATAATGAAAGACAAGACAATTTTCGTATTAGACTCTTACGGCCTTATTTACAGGTCGTACTATGCATTTATTAATCGTCCCCTTGTTAACGAACAGGGTGATAACGTATCCGCTATCTTCGGTTTTTTCCGGAATTTTCTAGCCGCTCTGCAGACCTATCCTATTCAATACGCAGCAGCAGCCTTTGATTCAAGAAGTAAAACATTTCGCCATGAGATGTATAGCGAATACAAGGCAACAAGACAAAAAACTCCCGAAGATCTTCATTCACAAGTACCAATAATAGAAGAAATTTTAACAGCACTTGGAATTCCTGTTTTACGAAACGATGGATTCGAAGCAGACGATATTATAGCAACATTAAGCCGTTATTGCAGTGAAGAAAAAAGACCCTGCAAGATTTTGAGCGGTGACAAAGACCTTATGCAGCTTGTTAACAGTACAACCACTATTCTTAAGCCGGATAAATCGGGCGGATGGATGGAAGTTAATGCCGCTGGTGTAAAAGAAGAATGGGGCGTTGGGCCTGAATTAATGCTCGATCTACTTTCGCTTACAGGTGATAGTTCAGACAATATTCCAGGTGTAAGCGGCGTCGGTGACAAAACGGCATTAAAACTTCTTTCTCAATTTGGAACCTTAGACGAAATACTTTCTCACGCAGATGAAATATCGGGCTCACTTGGTAAAAAAATTCAAGAAGGCAAAGATAGTGCTCTTTTTTCAAAATCACTTATAGCACTTCGCTACGATGTTCCTATTCCTCATACTCTTGAAGAATATGCAATAAGTTCCCTCGATTTTGCAAGCGCAGCCCGCCTCCTCCAGCGTTATGGAGTTCCAACAATTGCAAAGCAGTTTGCAGCCCTTGCGGGAGACCCGGACGCTGCAAAACTGGCAGGAGTAGAAGGTACCATAACAAAAAAAGAAGCTGCCGATATACCCCTTTTTACCGCACAAACCTTGAGTTTTCCCGACGAGGAAGATACTGTTAGTTTAAAGAAAAATGAAGGGGTGTATAAGGGAATTACACAGATTGAACAGCTGAGAGCACTTATAAATACCATCCTGGATCCGGCGCGTAAAGAGAAAATTGCAGCCTTTGACTGCGAAACCGACAGCCTTGACACCATGAAGGCTAACATTGCAGGATTTTCTATATCAATAGAAAAAGGAACAGGATATTACATTCCTCTTCTAACACAAGATTCTCTCATGAGCGGTTCACTCATTGCTAAAAAAGATGCTATTAAAGAACTAGAGCGGCTTTTCTACGACAATACAGTAGTACTCATCATGCACAATGGAAAATTTGATTACGAAGTCCTCCGCAATAACGGTTTGTCAAAGCCTTTAACTTGCAGAATAATTGATACAATGATAGCAGCCTGGCTATTGAGCCCTGACAGGTCATCTTACGGCCTTGAAGCTCTTTCTGAAGCAAAGTTGGGGCTTTCTACTACAAGCTATGAATCGATTGTTCCTAAGGGAAAAACCTTCATTGATGTTCCCCTGGACGAAGCGGTCCATTATGCTGCGGAAGATGCAGATTTAACATGGCAGCTGTGGCAGCTGTTTAAAAGTAAGCTCGAAAAAAACAATCTTCTGACGCTATTCTGCACACTTGAAATGCAGATTCTTCCAATTCTTGCAGAAATGGAAATACAAGGCATTCATATTGAAGCAAAAGAGCTTAATGATTATGCAGTTGAGCTTTCGTCTCACATCGCCGCTATTCAAACTGATATTTACTCGCTCGTGGGCCATGAGTTTAACATTGCTTCAACCAAACAACTGCAGGAAGTACTTTTTGTTGAGCGAAAACTGCCTTCATCAAAAAAGACAAAAACCGGCTATTCCACCGACACGTCTGTATTGGAAGAACTTGCAGGTCTCGATCCTGTACCGGCAAAAATTCTTCAGTACCGGCAGCTTTCTAAGCTTCTTTCGACCTATGTTGAAACCCTTCCAAAACTGGCCGATTCTCAAGGAAGAATACACACAACCTTCATACAAACAGGAACAGCTACGGGACGTGTAGCCAGCCGGGATCCCAATCTGCAAAATATTCCAGTCCGCGACGAAGAGGGACGCCGAATACGAATGGCATTTACCCCCGATAAAGGCTATAATCTTGTATCAGCGGATTATTCGCAGATAGAACTGGTTCTTCTGGCTCACCTTTCGCAGGATGCAAACCTTTGCAAGGCATTTAATGAAGGTAAGGATGTCCATAAGGCTACCGCATCTCTCATATTCAACGTTGACCTTGACCATGTAACGAGCGATATGAGACGCACCGCAAAGACTATCAACTTCGGCGTTATGTACGGCATGAGTGCATTCCGCCTTGCAAATGAATTGGGTATACCGCGAAGCAAGGCTGCTCAGTTTATAGAATCTTATTTTACAACCTATGCCGGTATTCAGAATTTTATTCACAAAACCGTACTGTTCGCAGAACAGCACGGATACGTAGAAACCATACGGGGACGCCGCCGTTATATTCAGGCCATAAACAGTAAAAATAAAACCGAAAAATCCGGTGCCGAACGCATTGCCGTTAATACACCTATTCAGGGTTCCGCTGCCGATATTGTAAAAATGGCCATGATAAGCGTTCATGAAGCACTAACAACGAACTTTCCTTCTGCCCGCCTTCTCTTACAGGTTCACGACGAATTAATAATAGAATGTAAAGAAGAAGAAACTAAAGATGTTTGTGCCTTAGTAAAAAAAGAAATGGAAGGCGTCATACAACTGTCTGTTCCGCTGAAGGTTTCTGTTGAACATGGAAAACGGTGGGGAGACTTCCACTAATGTACGCTTGTGAAGTTCCCGCCGGAAAAAGACTGATAATAGCACTCACCGGACCGATGGCGGCAGGGAAAAACGCTGCCTCGGATATTCTTGAAGAACTTGGCTTCTTTTGCATTGATGCTGATACACTTGTTCACAAGGCCATCGAAAACAAAAAAGCCGATATAGTATCAGCGTTTGCCGGGATTGCCGGAGAAAAAAATATCAGCATTGTGAACAGTGACGGTACTATTAATAGAAGAAACCTCGGGAGCATTGTTTTTTCCAGCAGTGGACTCTTGGCAACACAGGAAGGCATTATCCATCCGGAAGTGAATAGAATTCTTAATGAAGAAATTGATGCACACCCGGAACAATCTATAGTTATAAATGCGACGGTTTTGTATAAAACACCAGTTATACAGCGCTGTTCTTTCATTTTATATGTGACATCACCCTGCATTATTAGATTTTTTAGAGTAATTAAGCGCGATTCAATATCAATTTTGCAAATTTTCAAAAGATTTTACGCACAAAAACACATCTTTGCTAAATATCGTTCCATAGATGCCGATATGTATATAGTAAGGAACCTTGGTTCCCGAAATTCGCTCAAACAAAAAATCCTGAATATACTTCAGGGTCACCTTTGTTCGTAAGGATACCATGATGGAACAAAATAGAGTTTTATGGATAGTCGGTGCTGTAGGCGCCTTTTTACTCGTAGTTGTTGGAGCAGCTCTTCTTTTGTATTCTCCTTCCCGTAACCCTGCTGCCTCTATGTCATCTATACAGAATTTAGATTCAACCTGGGTTTCACCACAGATGCTGCCTGAACCACAGGCTCTTCCTAGTCAGACCCTTAACGCGCTGCCTCTTGTAGATGCTTCTAAGCCAAATCCGGGGACAACTCCGCTGACAAACGAACAGCAAACTGCTCAAAATACCGTACCCAATTCTATTCAATCGCTTAATGTGTATACTGGGCAAGCGACCCTCTATTCAGGTCAAACAACAATTGATTTAAACGATATTACAAAAGTGAGCGGAAACGGTTTACAAACTCAGACTCCTGCCGCCTCTCAGAGTGTACAGAATCCTCCCGCACAGACTGGTACAGTTGCCGGTACTACAGGAACAGATACGACAGCTGCTCCGCCTCTAGCTAAAACTGTTCAGACCACAACCTCATCAACGAAGCCAACAGCCGTCACTTCTACTTCAAGCGCTAAAACCACAGCTAAAACACCAGCCGCTTCTACAGGTACTACAAAGGCAAATACCGCTTCCCAGGCTGTAAGTGATAAGTACTGGATACAGGCAGCCTCTTTTACTAGCAAAAAGAACGCAGAAGAACTTCGTGTAGAATTATCAGCAGAGAAAATAAACAGTGAAATTTTTACTTTTACTAATGATAAGGCAGTTATGTTCTATCGTGTTAGAGTCGGACCTTACTCTACAAAAAGTGAAGCAGAATATTGGCAGACGCGAATAGCGCTCATTGATCGGCTGAGTACAGCTCAAACATATATAACTAACTCTTCAGCACCGAAAAACTAATAAAAAGTTAATAATGTATTAACAATGTGCTAAAAACACTGCTATTGAGTTCTATAAAGATAGTATATGAAACATATACTATCTTTTTTATTTTTCGCACTACTATTCTTACCGTATCTCAGTGCCGATGATGAAAGCCAGGCTATTAACATTTCCTTCGCAGACGGTACTACTCTCAGAACAGGATTTACGAGTACCGTTAAAAATGTAAGTGCTTCTGTCTATACCTTACATACAAAAGAAACAAGCATAATTCAAAACTGGTACATAAAGAACACTGATGAAAATATTTCATGGACATTTGGAACAATTAGTTTTCAGGGAATTGTTTCCTTTACGAAGAATCCAGATTTTACCCTTCAAAGTTCTGCACTGCAGAAGAACACTCTTAGTAAGGGTACGATTGTGAGTGTTCTTCCAAGCATGAGTTCTTCGCCTATGAAAGAAGCAGGTTTTCTTAATTGGACATTTCCTTTAGGTACAACGGTTACGCCATCGGTGTCCTTTTTATATGCGGCAAAAGATTCACTCGGAAATAACGAAGAAAATACACTGGCGCTTTCACTCACCCTTCCCTTTATCTTTACAAAGGCGGCTGCATCCACGTCATTTACTGCGTTTAACTATAAAAGAGAATTTAACACATCATCAACATGGTATCCTAACGGTCCATACATAGAACCTGGAAGATATTTTATTTTCACCAATGCTTCCAGTATTAAGTTCCCCTTATTTGAAATTGCTTTATTTTCCGGAATGAGCGAAAAAACAAAATCTCAGTGGGATGCTAATTGTTTGACAGAAATTATTTGGAAGATTTCTCTTCAAAAAATCTCAGTAACAGTTCAAGGAAAACTTTTTCTAAACAGCTATGATTATATAACTTTGTCAAATAGTCATGAAAAAACTGTTTTCCATGCTTCAATAAATCCTCAGATTGTTATTCCGTTAAATGAAAAAAAGTCGCTGCATTTATCTGCAGGAATTCTCGAGGATTATAAAAAATCCTTTACAGCAGAAATTCCTACACAGGAAAAAATTGATAATACTATAAAGGCTTCTCTCGGCCTTACTCATTCTTATGCTTCGGCAGAATTCCACTGTTCAGCTGATAATACAGTTTCATCCTCTTTTCTCAGTTTAAACACGACGGTACTATGTAAGTTAAATTTTACGGTTAATCTTATAAAATTCACTATTGTGCCAATACGAATTTCTGCTTTTCTGCAATGTTCTGCAATGCCGCTGTCGAACAAACTTTACGAAACTGCATCTATATATGCAAATATAGTATTTATGCCAAAAATGGGAAACTTTTCTATAAATACTGCATCTCAAATAAATTTCTCGAACACGACAGGCTCCTTTGAATCGCTTTCTATAAGTGCCTATACGTCTTTATATAATTTTCAGTTAGGAGGAAGTTACAAACACCTAAACAACACCAGTAAAGATTCATACACTGTATCGCTTTCATACCGGTTGAAAAAATAATATTGATTAACAGGAATTTACATGGTATTCTCTTTATGAGGAATAACCAATGATTAGAAGATCTTTACACGGCTCATGGAAATTAAAACCCGCCGATACCAGCATTATAATACCACAAGAACTATCTATTCACTTTCCCGGAGATATTCATTCTGCATTACTTGAACAAAACGTGATCAGCGATCCTTACTATGGAAAAAACGAACTCAATATTCAATGGGTTGGTCAAACTGATTGGATTTGTGAAAAAGAATTTAACATTACAAAAAGTTTTTTGAAAGGACAGCAGTTCATAGAAATTGATACCGCAGATACCTATGTTCATGTAT
>CAZLNE010000005.1:31804-39940 GCA_964560975.1 uncultured Treponema sp.
TTGAAAGGACAGCAGTTCATAGAAATTGATACCGCAGATACCTATGTTCATGTATATATTAATTCTAAAGAAGTTGGTTTTTGCAATAACTATTTCATAAAATGGCGTTTCAATATCAGTCATGTAATACAAGAAGGGAAAAATACCATACAACTCGTTTTTCAATCTGCAGAAAAACATGCCGCACAAAGAGCAGCAGATTACCCCTATTCAGTGCCGTGTTCAGAATATGATGTATCTTCTCCCCATAGAAATTTTTCTCGTAAGCCGCAATGTCATTCAGGGTGGGACTGGGGTGCATGTATTATGGCTTTTGGTATTTATAATTCCATTGAACTTGTCCAGACCACTAAAGGCTTTATAGACTATGTTGAAACTAAAATTCTTAAACAGCAGCATTACTGGACTGTTGAAGTTAAAACTCATTATAATTCACTGGGTGATTTTTCAATACCTGTTAGTAACAGCCTGCAGAGCCCCGGCATCAATGCAGTATCAAAAAAAACTTTGGTTAAAGTGCAAAAAGGTATAAATTACATAACCCGGAGCTTCACCGTAAAAAATCCTGAGCTTTGGTATCCTGCTGGATGCAGTCCAAAAGATGATGAAGCAATTATGAAAACTGGAAAACCACTATTCATAGATAATCCCTTGTACACCCTTTGCGTAAAAGCCGCTGATGCTGTGATGGAGAAAAAAATTGCTTTTAGAACCCTGGAAACAGTCAGCCAAAAAGATCAGGATGGCTTTAGTTTATTTTTTAAAGTAAACGATAGACCTATATATTCAAAAGGCGCAAACTGGATTCCGCTTGATGCACTGCCGTCACGTCAGACACCTGAACGATACGAGGCCTTGTTAGATTCTTTAGTAAAAGCAAACATGAACACAATCCGTGTATGGGGCGGCGGCATGTATGAAAAGGACATTTTCTACGAAATATGCGACCGCAAAGGAATTCTCATTTGGCATGATTTTATGTTTGCATGCGCATTATATCCGACAAATAAAGAATTTCTTACATCTGTCCGTGATGAAGTGAGACACCAGATTCTCAGATTAAAAGATCATCCCTCTATTGCTCTGTGGTGTGGAAATAATGAAAATCTGGGGGCACTAAACTGGTATAGTGAATCAAAAAATAACCGGGATCTTTATCTTATAGATTACGACCGGCTGAATGAGGGTGTAGTCGGCGATGAAGTGAGGAAAAATGATCCGGACAGAATGTGGCGGCCAAGTTCCCCCTGCGCAGGTCCTAATAATTATGAAGATAATTGGAAATCTGATTCAAAAGGCGACATGCATTATTGGGAAGTTTGGCATAGTAGAAAGTCATTTGACACGTATTATTCTATAAAGCCGCGATTTGTTTCTGAATTTGGATATCAGTCTTTTCCTTCATACTCGACTGTAAAAACTTATGCAGAAGAAAAAGATATGAACCTGACAAGTCCTGTAATGGAGTTTCACCAGCGATCGCCAAGCGGTAATTCTATTATTATTGAAAACTTTTCCCGTTACTTCCGTTTTCCGAATTCTCTTAAAAATATGCTATATCTGAGTCAGGTACAGCAGGCAATTGCTATAAGAACGGCGATAGACTACTGGCGGTCCTTACGTCCTTACTGCATGGGTTCGATTTATTGGCAGCTCAATGATAATTGCCCGACTGCTTCCTGGTCCTCAATTGAATACACAGGAAAATGGAAGCTGCTGCATTATGATGCAGTACACTTTTTTTCACCCATTGGATTAAGTCTTTACATAAAAGATAACACTCTTTATGCCTATGGACTTAACGATACGCAAACAACAGTTGCAGCAGAAGTAACTCTTTCTTTTATAGGTTTTTCGGGCAGCAAGATACGTGATGATATAGTAATAACAAAAGAACTTAGCATAGATTCTTCTTTACTGTTTTTCACGAGTCCATTAGACGCATTACCAGAAGAAAAAAATACTTATGTAATTATCGGTACACTTTCATACGCCGATCTTTCAATCTCTTCAACCGTTTTTCCCGCCTCATATAAGCAATGCGAACTGCTTGAACCGGAAATTTCGTATGAACTTTCTGAAAAAGAAGAAGAGCGCAAAGTATTCGAAATACAATTAAGTGTAAAACACCCAGCCTTCTTTGTCAGTTTAGACGCCGGATCTTGTAAGGGAGTCTTCTCTGAAAATTTACTAACAATGCTGCCGTCAAAAAAATATATACTTTTTTTTACACCGGAAAACAAAAGAGCTTCATTTGCAAAGTTCAAAAAAGAATTTGCTATTTACCATCTGAGGGGAACTTACTAAAAAAGTATCTAGTACGCTTTCTTAAAATCTGAAAAGGTTTCCAGAACAGAACGGCCTGTTCCGGACCGCGATGATAAACTTGGTAAGGCAAACAGCTGTTCCAAATACATAGCAGCAGAGCCATAGGCAACAGAAAGATTTTCAAGAGAGGCTAAAGACACCGAATACTTTCTTTCTATACCATACGGCCATTGATATTTAATACGATCTTGTATTAAGGATAAAAGCTTCGATGCATAGGATTTATCAATTCCGCCAATATATACCTGCTCCAAATTCAAGGTGTTTACCAAGAAAGCAGCATGCTGGGCAAGTTCAAAAAAAACAGACTGTATGACATCGTTATCAACACTTTCCAGACGGTCTTCGCCTGAATAAAACTGACCTCTATTGCCTTCGTTCCAAAGAATACTTCGAAACTCGCCTGCAGAACACTCATGACCCTTTAATATTTTTCCATTTACAACAAGACCAAGCCCAACAGAAAGGTTTTTTCTTGAGGCTTCTCTCGGCTGTAACACGCGGTATTCGGTCAGTAAGAACAACATATTTTGTATATTATGATTGGCTGATAGAAGCTGCTCACCGTAACAGCAGCATCTTGCGTCATTTTCAATGATTACAGGAATATCAATAATCTTAGAAACCTCTTTTACAAATGCAAAAGATTCATGAATCATTAAGGGAACAGATTGAATAATCACACCATTATTAGAATCTACAAGTGCAGGAAACCCGACGCCAATGCCGATCAAAGGAATACCCATCTTTTCAGCCTCAGCTGCGATCTTCTCGAATGCCCGGAAAAAAACACCATAATAGTTATCTTTCTCATAGAGTCCCGGATGAATCTCTTCCTGATGCTGAAACAGTACTTTCCCATGCATATTTAAAATACAGCAGACATAACGGCCGGGATTAATTTCGACCCCTCCAATGCAGGCAAACGAAGGGGTAATCTGCAGATAAATAGGTTTTCTGCCGCCTAAAGGACCGGTATCACCTTGTGATAGTTCAGTGACAAGACCAATATCAGCAAGAGAGGATACAATTTTTGTGACGGTAGATTTATCGATCCCGAGTTCTGAAGCAATTTCAATACGGCTTATTCCGCCCTTTTGCCAAATGAGACGTAAAATTCGGGAAACGTTAATATCAGCAGGTGAATTAATCGATTTCATATTACAAACTATTATTCATGTTGGGAGCTTCAACATCCTTAAAATACTTTAAAGTTCCTACCTTTAACTCATCGGTTGCATCATCATCGCACACAATGAGGGCCTTTGGATGCAGTTGAAGACAGCTGATAGTCCACATCTGACTTATGCCTCTTTCAACAGCATGTGCTAATGCGCGGGCCTTATTATGTCCTGTTATAAGAATCATTACTTCTGCAGCATCTGTAATAGTACCAACGCCGACAGTAAGTGCTGTTGTTGGGACTTGACTTACATCATTGCCGAAAAAACGGGAATTTACAAGAATTGTTTCATGCGTTAGGGTTTTTATGCGGGTTCTTGAAGTTAATGATGATCCGGGCTCATTAAAAGCAATATGCCCATCGACACCTACCCCGCCAAGAAAGAGCTTAATGCCGCCTGCAGCTGTTATAGCTTTTTCATAGGCTGCACATTCGGCTTCAAGATCCTGAGCCATTCCGTTCAAAATATGAACATTATCCTTTTTAATATTGATGTGGCTGAAAAAATTATCCCACATAAATCGATGATAGCTCTGCGGATGGTCAGAAGGAAGTCCAACATACTCATCCATGTTGAATGTTACAACATGTTCAAAAGAAACCTTGCCTGCCTTATTCAAAGCTGCTAATTCTTTATAGGTTCCAAGAGGTGTTCCTCCAGTAGGAAGACCAATAACAAATGGTTTTTTAGCAGTAGGCGAAGCTTCATTAATACATCTTGCAATATGATTTGCTGCCCATACCGAGCAAGAATCATAATCCGGTCTTACAATTAGTCTCATTTTAAAAAAATCCTCCTAAAAGAGTACCTCTTTTTCAGTACAACAAATTCCATTTTACTCCTTATTCGAAAGTAAATCCATACCCGCAAGTTTTTAATTTCTTGAATCAAGTAATGAGCCTACTCCACAAAAACTATGGTATACTTATTTGACAAGAGCTGCTTTATATGATACTCTTTGAGTTAATTGGTTATTTCAACTAACCTAACTATGACAGTTTCGCCTATGAGATATTGGTGCATAGCGCCTAGGAGGATGTAATGAAATTCGGGCATTTTGACGACCTTAACAGGGAGTATGTTATTGAAACTCCCCAAACACCATACCCGTGGATTAACTATCTGGGTAACGAGAAATTCTTTTCTCTTATTTCAAATACAGCTGGAGGCTACGCTTTTTATACCGATGCACGCCTTCGCCGTTTAACCCGTTATCGCTATAACGATGTTCCGCTCGATAACAACGGCCGTTATTTCTTTATTAATGATAACGGAACTGTTTGGAATCCAGGCTGGAAGCCGATGCGTGTTGAACTTGACAGCTATGAATGCCGCCATGGATTTGGCTACTCCAAAATTGCATCGGCCAAAAACGGTGTAAAAGCTGATATTCTTTACATGATTCCCAATGGCGATAATGCAGAAATTCAGATGATTACCCTGACCAATACAACTTCTCAAAAAAAACAAGTTGCACTTCATTCTTATATTGAGTGGTGCTTGTATAACGCACATGATGATAATACAAACTTCCAGCGCAATTTTTCTATCGGTGAAGTTGAAGTATTAGGAAGCACCATTTACCACAAGACTGAGTATCGTGAAAGAAGAAACCACTATGCTTTCTACCATGTTAACTCAAAAATTGACGGTTTTGAAACTGATAGAGAAACCTTTCTTGGTCTACACAACAATTATGATCATCCAAATGCAGTATTTGCAGATAAAAGTTCTAACTTTGTTGCAGACGGCTGGTCTCCTGTTGCAAGCCACCGCATTAATGTTTCTCTTAACGCAGGTGAATCTAAGACCTTCATCTTTGTACTCGGCTACATTGAAAACGATACCGACAAAAAATTTGCAGCTAAGGCCGAGCCTGGATTACTACAAACAAATCCTGCAATGCGTGTTATCAACAAGGATAAGGCAATTGCTCTCCAGAACAAGTACGACAGTGTTGAAAAAGTAAATAAAGCTTTTACCATTCTCAAAGAATTCTGGGCAGAGATGGTCGGCAAGTACACATTAAAAACAGGAGATGAAAAACTTGACCGCATGGCCGTATGGAACCAGTATCAGTGTGTTGTAACCTACAATTTTGCCCGCTCAGCTTCATACTTTGAAAGCGGAATTGGACGCGGTATAGGATTTCGCGATACAAGCCAGGATATGCTCGGTGTAGTTCACTCAATGCCTCAAGAACGCGTCCGTGAACGCCTATTTGATGTTGCATCAACTCAATTTGAAGACGGAAGCGCATACCATCAGTTCCAGCCTCTTACCAAACGCGGAAATGCTGATATTGGCAGTAACTTTAACGATGACCCCTTATGGCTGATTCTCGGTGTTGGCGGTTACATTAAAGAAACCGGTGATAAGCAGTTCCTCACAGAAATGGTTCCCTTTGATAACAACGAAAAAAATAAGGCTACACTTTTTGAACACTTAAAACGCTCATTCCGTTACACAACAACACATATTGGTCCTCACGGCCTCCCCCTCATTGGACGCGCCGACTGGAACGATTGTCTTAACCTCAACTGCTTCAGTTCTGACCCCAACGACTCTTTCCAGACTTCAACAAATAAGGATGGAAAAAATGCAGAATCTGTCATGATTGCGCAAATGTTTGTCTATGTTGCTCCTGAATACGCAGCTATGTGCCGCATGTTAGGCGATGAAGCAGAAGCAAAATTTGCAGAAGAACAGGCTGCTAAGATGGCAGACCAGATCTGTAAAACCGGCTGGGACGGAGATTGGTATGTACGCGCATATGACGATTTTGGTAACAAGATTGGATCAAAAGAATGCGAAGACGGTAAAATATTTATTGAGACACAAGGCTTCGGTTCTATGGCTCAAATCGGTGCGGATAAAGGCTACCCGGCAAAGGCTCTCGACAGTGTTGAAAAACACCTAGACACAAAATATGGTATTGTAATCCTTGATCCGCCGTATAAAGATTACCACATTGAACTTGGCGAAGTTTCATCGTATCCGCCGGGATATAAGGAAAATGCAGGTATATTCTGCCATAACAACCCATGGATTATTATTGGTGAAGTAAAAACCGGCAGAAGTGCAAAAGCCTGGGAACACTACAAGAAAATCGCTCCATCCTACCTTGAAGATATAAGCGAGATTCACCGACTTGAACCCTATGTATATGCTCAGATGATTGCAGGAAAGGCAGCACGACGCCATGGAGAAGCTAAAAACAGCTGGCTTACAGGAACTGCAGCATGGAACTTTGTTGCACTTTCACAGTGGATCTGCGGTGTAAGACCAGAATACGAAGGACTCCGAATTGAACCGAGACTTCCGTCCCACATTAAAAATGCAGTCATTACAAGAAAGTACAGAGGTGTAACCTACAAGATAGATATTACCAACAACAATCCTGAAGGCAAGATTGTATTAAATACTTCTGATAGTGCAGCTATCAACAATACCCTCGTTCTTGCAAAAGACGGAGTAAAAGAAGTTACTATTAAAGCCATCGTCGGTTAAAAACCCTGCTTCTATGAAACGAAGACTCCCGGAACACATATTGTTTTGGGAGTCTTTTTTTATCTTGCAAGCCGATGAAAAAAAGCATACTATGAATTTATGAAAGAAATTACTATTCCCTTACTAAACGAAAAACTCTTGATTAATACTGGCGAAATTTTAGAGTCTTATGATCTTGAGGGTGTCGAACTCGAATATCCGTGGTTAAAATACAGGCCGCGAACACTCTTCGCCGGGGTATTTATTGCCGCCGGTATAGACGGGATTGCATGTTCCTTTTGCTCCGAAGTCCCAAAAAATAAGCTGATAGCGAATCACCGTACTCCTCTTGACAAAATATCTGAAGACGACTGTGTAAGCGTTTTCATACAACCTGCCGGCAGTGAAAACTATTATGCGTGGGAAGTTAACAGCGAAGGAAACTGTCATAATTATCGTGCACCATGCGGAGAAAAAAATGATGAATTAAAATTTGACTATGAATTGAAATCTCAAGTTAACATAACAACCAGTGTTGAAGATGAGTTTTGGTATTTAAATATCTTTATACCTTGGACAGATTTTTCCTTTGGTCCCGGTTTTTTACATACTTCACTTGAAGGACAAGAATGGCGCTTCACGTGCAATCGAATTGATAATACCGGCATGGAGCTTGAGAGGCAGAAAAGAGAAAAGCAGCAGTCAAAAGTAAAGGGGACACCGAAAAAAAATAATCCGGGTCTGCAAACATTGGTTGAAGGAACTGAGTTTCCATCTTTTCATCAGAATGAGTATTTTGCTGCCGGAAGATTCCAATCGTATGAAAAAATTATACAGGATGCTCATTAAAAAAATTGTTCTGCGTGTATGACGCAGCTGAAGCATTCAAAGCAAGGGTACGAATATTTATTCTCTTACTTAAAAAGTGATTCAAGTTCAATCAATACAAAAAGACTCATGAACAGACACTCTCTCATGAGTCTTTTTGATTTAAATAAAATATACTACCTATTCTTTTGTTTTTGGAATAGCAAGGTTAAGAATAATACCGATAACTGTTGCAAGCGCTACACCGCCCAAAGAGAAGGTGAAACTTGAACCAATGTTGAACTGTAAGATTCCGCCGCCGATTCCT
>CAZLNE010000006.1:0-1595 GCA_964560975.1 uncultured Treponema sp.
TTTTCCGCCGGTTATGCTCCCTCTCAGCGATAATCCACTATCAGTTTTCTGCTTGAGAAAATCGAGAAAGATCTCTCCTTTAGAATTAGTCGTATACATTGCTCTTGAAGTATTGGGATCCGTTATGCCTTTTACCGGGTGGGCTATGATGGTGTTGCTTAAAATATCGAGAAAAATCCATGAAGTTATGTCTGATTGAGTGTCTTTTGCTATAAGATACACCTCGAGCCTGCTGCCCCAGAAGGTTCTATCATTCCTTCAACATTTCGAATAAAGTTTTCATCATCCGCAATTTTTGGCGAATTTGCAGTACTCTTTTTTTCCATAGTAATCCGTCTTATTTTGTTCCAAGTGAAATAGATTTTTCAAACGCGGCCTTAGCTGCCTTCATTATAGCTGCTCTAAAACCTTCTTCTTCGAGTATCTTCACAGCTTCAATGGTAGTGCCCGCAGGAGAACATACAGAATCCTTTAATTCGGCAGGATGCCGGCCTGAAACAAGTACAGTTTCTGCAGCACCTTTTAGGGTTTGCGCCGCATAGATATACGCTTGCTTTCGTGGCATACCAAATGAGACTGCTGCATCTGCAAGTGCTTCTATGAACATAAAGCCGTATGCAGGACCTGAACCGGATACAGCGGTTACTCCGTCCATGAGGGTTTCGCTTACCTGCTCTATTTTTCCTGCTTTCGAAAGAAGCATTTTAACTGTTTCAATCTCGCTGATGTCTACATCGCTGTTTGCACAGAGCGCAATCATTGATTCGCCGACGATGGCAGGCAGGTTGGGCATTAATCTGATGCATTTAATTTTATTATCGCCGGTTATGTTCAGGTTTTCACTCAGGGTCGTAAGACTAACTCCTGCTGCTATAGATATAATAACCGGCAGCTGGGATAAGGCGCTTTTTGGACCGAATAAGGGGGAAATTTCTTTGAGAACGGCAGGAATAATCCCGGGTTTTACTGCAAGAAAAATATGAGTTGCGTTTAATGCTATTTCACCGGCATTTTTTGCCTGGGAACACCCTATTTCTTTTATAAGCTGAAGGGGCTTTGCAGCATCGGTATCGTATACACATACCTGTGAGGGACTAATTTGTTTAGAAATTGCGCGGATAAGAGCCTCGCCCATAACTCCGCATCCAATAAATCCAACTCTTGCACCTTTCATATAATCTCCTAAAGTATCAGGATGGATAAAAAAGCGTTGCCTTTTTATTTCCGTCTGCAAGTTTTTCAAGAATCTTATCGTGAGAGCCGTTTGCTAGAATCATCGGGATGCCGTATTCAATAAGCCTTTCTGCGGCTTCGAGTTTTGTTCCCATGCCGCCGGTTCCGAATGAGTTCGTTGTTCCAATAGTGATCTGCGAACGAAGTTCATTCATGTTTGTAACACGTTCAATAAGTTTAGCAGCAGGATCTGTTTTCGGGTTATTGGTATATACTCCGTCAATATCGCTAAATAAAATAAGGACATCTGCATTCCATAGAATTGCAGTTAAAGCGCTCAGGTTATCGTTGTCGCCTATACGTATTTCATCAAATGATACAGAGTCATTTTCATTTATGATTGGAATAACACCTTCGTCAAC
>CAZLNE010000006.1:1695-9121 GCA_964560975.1 uncultured Treponema sp.
ACGAGGACTATTTGTTTTCCTTCCTTCATAAGCTGCGCACATTGGTCGGCGAACGACTGCATAAAATCGAGATTAATTTTACCATCAGATTTTGCTAAGGTGTTGGAACCGATTTTAATAACAATCTTTCTAGCTTGTTTAATAATATCCTGAACGGATACATCTGTATTTTTTTCTTCTTTTGTTTCCATGTTTGTTACCGAATATGTCCTTCTCCGTCGATAAGGTACTTTGTAGTTGTTAAAGCTGAAAGTCCCATTGGTCCGCGGATATGAAATTTTTGTGTGCTTATTCCTAATTCTGCACCGAATCCAAAAACGCCTCCATCTGTAAAACGGGTTGAAGCATTCACATACACACAGGCAGCATCAACCTTTTTTTGGAAAAGGGAAGCATGCACTATGTTGTTTGTGAGAATGGATTCAGAGTGCTTTGTGTTGTGCATATTTATATGTTCTATTGCTTCATCGATGCCGGCTACTGCCTTAACAGTAAGTATGTTGTCGAGAAATTCTGTGGTAAAATCATCTATCCCAGCCCTAACAGTGTCAAGACCTTGAGTATTTGCTAAGATCGGATATGTTTTATCGCAGCATCTAAGCTGAGCCTTGCCTTGTATTGATTCAGCGAGCATTGGTAAAAATGTATGTAAGAGAGCTTCGTGTACAAGGAGTACTTCTATGGCATTGCAGACACCAGGGCGCTGTAATTTCGCATTCAAGGTAATATCAACTGCTTTTTGTAAATCTGCAGATTCATCTATAAAAAGGTGGCAAATACCGCTGCCGGTTTCTATTACAGGAATTCGTGCCTTTTCTACGACCATCTTAATGAGATCTGAGCCGCCTCTAGGCAGAATGACGTCTATTTTCCCAACGGCGTTAAGTATTTCATCTACTTCGTTTCGGTCGCCTGATGCGGCGAGTTCTAAAGCATCAATAATTCCATCTTCACCGGCCTCTCTTAATCCGTCTTTTATAGCCGCAACAATTGCTTTATTGGACTCAAGCGCAGATGAGCTGCCTCGTAAAAGGATAGCGTTTCCGCTTTTATATGCAATTGCAAAGGCGTCAACGGTAACATTGGGGCGTGATTCATAGATGATGCATGCAACACCGATTGGAACGCGTACCTGTCTAATACGTAAACCTTCGGGACTTATCCAGCCTTTATCAATAGTGCCTATGGGATCTGTTTGATTAATAATAACGTGAATACTGTCTATTATGGCGTCGAGTCTTTTTTCGTTAAGCGATAACCGGTCTACAAGACTTTCTCTCACACCTTTAGCGCGTGCTTGTTTGACGTCTATTTCATTCGCTTTTAGGATAGTATTCTGATGTAACTTAAGGGCTTTTGCAACACTGGCAAGGGCCGCATTTTTGCTGTCTGCATTAAGCTGGGCTAGTGCGTTTGCACCGGAACGCAGACTCTGAAACATGTTTTCCAGGTCCATACGAAACCTCTTTTAATAATTTGCCAAGAAAAACATCCCAAGCAATAGTGCAAGCCGAACTTTGAATGATTCCCATGCACATGTTTGAGGGAGATTTTGCAGATACCACCAAAAAATACCAAAACCTGGATCTATTCTAAGTGCGTATTCTGAAAAATCATCTTTCTTTGCCTGGGCGCCAAACATTAAGTACACAGCATCATGTAATACAGTGATGAATGATTCATAGGATTTTACATAATCACTAGTTTTTACATGTTCACAGAAACAATTAAGTCTTTCAAGTATTTGTTCTTTTAATGCTTCATCAGCTTTTTCAACCCATGTTTTTTGTACTAGTAATTGTAAATTATTATGGAAACTGGATATTAGTTTTTTTTCTGCATTTTCTTTTAACGATGTCTCATCGTTAAGTAAGTGATTAAAATCTCTCTCATTGCCAAAAACACCTGCTAAAACCAAAGACGCTGAAGATACAGATTTTACATCAGTATCTGATATAAACGTCTCCATGGCTTTTATAACGTTTTTATCAACAATCTGCGAAATAATTCCAGTGTTTTTATCTTGTAAAATTTGCATACTTATAAATGCCCTTTATTGCCGGTTTTGTCAAGAACCTGAAAGGCGAATAACAGCCATGCGAAGTCATGAAATGAATTTACAAAGATTTAACAAAGATATTCTTAGGTTTTTACACGGTAAGTATAGTTTGTTACTATATAAACGAATATGGAGGATAAACATGAAGAAAATCATTGGATTTGTTGTGGTGTTAATGGCTGCCGTAATGTTATTTGCCGGTGGAAAAAAAGATTCTAGAAATGAAGAAATTACTGTTATTTCAAGAGAAGACGGTTCAGGAACACGAGGAGCCTTTATTGAACTTTTAGGGGTTGAACAAAAAGATTCTTCCGGGAAAAAAGTAGATTATACTACCGATACAGCATCGATATCAAATAGTACTTCAGTTGTAATGACCAGTGTTGCACAAAATACTTCTGCAATCGGCTATATTTCACTTGGATCCCTGAATAATACAGTAAAGGCTCTTGTTATAGATGGAGCGGATGACTACATCACAAAACCATTTGGAATGATGGAGCTCGTTGCCAGAGTTAAGGCTGTACTGAGAAGAAGCGCCGTAGATCAAGTAAAGATTAGACGCCTTTCAAACGGGTCAATTCAAATGGATGTGAATTCGCATATGCTGACAGTGCAGGAGCAACCGGTTGAACTTACACGAAAAGAATTTGAGCTTTTGCGGCTTTTTATGGAAAACACCAATATAGTCTTTACAAGAGAAATTATTCTGGACAGAATTTGGGGCTACGATTTTGATGGAGAGACACGGACTGTAGATGTTCATATACGAACACTCAGGCAGAAACTGGCGGAAAAGGATTCTATGTGTGAGACTTGCATAGAAACTGTGCGTGGAATTGGCTATCGTATGCCTGCTCAATAGGATTCTTTATGAGAAAACGAATATTTTTAAGCATTTGCGTCACGTCTATAATGAGTGTTTTACTGACGTTTTTGGTTGTCACAATAGTGCTATATACAAATTTTGTGAAAGAACTAAAAGAAGAGATAAAGACAGCTTCGGTATATCTATCTCATGCACTAGAGAATAATAATGATGCTGTTTTAAGTATTGCATCTGCTAAAACAAAATATCGCGTAACACTTATTGATGCTGATGGAACTGTTTTGTTTGATAACTTCTCAAATACAAACAAGATGGACAATCACTTAATGCGGCCGGAAATCCAAGCTGCACTGCAAAGCGGTTCGGGAGAATCGACAAGAACATCTGATACACTTTTAGAACAGACTTATTATTATGCAGCTCTTCTCAAAGATGGCAGAATTATAAGGCTTGCAAATACCACTAGGAGTTTTTTAGGAATTATAGAGAATGCATTGCCTTTATTGCTTTTCATACTATGTATAATCGCTGTAATTGCAGTTATTATTGCCCGTTTTCTTACAAAGCGTATAATGACACCAATTGATAATGTTAATCTCGATACTCCGCTTGATAATACTGCTTATGATGAGTTTTCACCCTTATTTACTAAGATAGATAGACAAAATCGTGAGATAAAAGATAAAATTCTTCAATTAGAAACCAAAAAGAATGAGTTAAATTATATAACAGAAAACATGAGTGAAGGTCTAATTATTTTAGGGAAGGATAAGAATGTTTTATCAGCAAATAAAAGTGCAAGAAATCTTTTTAATATAGGGAATGCGAATGTACAGAATGAGTACTATTTATCAGTCTGCCGCGAACCGGAATTTTCAAGACCGGTGGAGGCTGCTTTCAACGGCAGCACTACATCAGGGAAACTTGAAAAAGAAGGTAGAATTTTTCAAGTTTTAGCATCTCCCGTTCTTTTTGGTCATTCATCTATGGGTGCTGTTGTATTTATCGTGGACAATACTGATAAAGAAATGGCCGAAAAACTACGAAGGGATTTTTCTGCAAATGTATCCCACGAATTAAAGACGCCTTTAACTTCAATAATAGGGTATGCAGAAATAATGCACAATGGTATTGCAAAGCAAGAGGATTCTGCGAAGTTTATAGGCTTAATTTATTCAGAAGGTAAAAGATTGCTGACGCTCATTGAAGACATTATTAAATTATCCCGCTTGGAAGAAAATTCTCAAAAAAACACAAGAGAACTATTTAAACCTGTTGACCTTGGAAATGTTTGTAATTCTGTTGCGGCGGAGCTTGAGCATAAAGCACAAAACGGTACTATACACCTAAAAATCATAATGCCTGAAAACCCAATCATTATTCAAGCCATTCCACAAATTCTCCATGAAATGATCTTCAATGTATGCGACAATGCCATTACGTATAACAAAGTCGGAGGTTCTGTGAATATAGAACTCCTTGAGAATTTAGAAACGCATCAAGTTGAAGTTATTATAAGCGATACAGGAATAGGTATAGCCCCGGAGCACCAAAATAGAATATTTGAAAGGTTTTACCGTGTAGATAAGAGCCACTCAAAAAAAACAGGAGGAACCGGCTTAGGTCTTGCAATAGTTAAACACGGTGCTCTCCTTATGAATGCTAAGGTTTTATTATCCAGTGAACTGGATAAGGGTACAACCGTCCGTTTTATCTTTTCTTTATAAAGTCTGAATTCCTGCTGCTCTTGAATTTCATATGGTTTTATCGTATTGTATGCGTTATATTATGGATGCATAGTTAACATACTTTACTGATCAAGAATTAAGCCGCAGATAATAAAAAAGTTAAGGATATAGGGAAAAAATGAAAAAGGGGACTTTTGTATATTTTTTTTTATATGTTTGCACCTTTTATGCATTCAGTCTGGAAGTTCGCTTTTTTACAAAAGAGAAGCCCGAATATGTAGTGGTGCAGCAGTTTGAGTATAATTTAATGAAGGATCTTCGTTCTGAAAACTCCGGTATTTCCACATTTGGAAAAATAGATGCTAAACAATTAAAAGGCTTTGCCGGCTTTAGTGCAAACAGTTTTCGAACCGATATTTCAATGCAGTTAAGCTACACGCCGACAATTAATAATGTTTTTAGTGTTGGACCTGTTATTGATTATCATTTTTACAAGTTTGCAGAAGATTTTGTAGATTATGATTTTTTGGGTGGAATTTGCGTTTCGCTTAATCTTAATACCGGCTGGAATTTTTACGGTTCCTACAAATATTTGAAAAAATACTCGATTATTAATGCTGTACAAGAAAGAATAGCACTAAGTGATGACTCTATGGCATTTACAGCCAGGGCAGATTTTAATCCTAATGAGAACTGGCAGGTTTTTATAGATTTAAGCAGCTGTGATATGTTTGAATATCCCTTATTTTACGATGTTATTGCTGCTGCCGGATTTAACAGAAAACTGATAGACCGTATGTATGTAAATGCATCATTGAGAATAAAATGGACAGATGTAGTTACAATAACCGATGGTCCTTGTTTCATTGGAGCTCAATTTGGCTGGATGGTTAAGATTTAAGTATGAAAAAGTTTTATTATTCTATTTTGATTATTACAGCTCTTTGTATTCTTTCTTGTAATGTGAATCTTGACAGTCTTCTTTTCATGGAAAGCAACGCAGATAATCGTTGTGCTGTAATTAAAGAAATTTCTACAGCAGGAATTACAAGTACTCTTACTGATAAAAATAAGTATGACGTTCTTCTTTTAACAGATACTCATTTTGGTGTAACATATGACGTTGAAAAATCCAAGCAGCTTTTGTTTGCATGGCTTACGGAAATTAAAGATAACCATCCTTCTAAAATGCCTTCTTTTTGTATTATTCTTGGAGATATTGCAGACTATGGGAAAAAACATGAGTATGCAGAATATGAAAATTTTACCCGTGCTTTAAAAGAATTTGGAATTAAAGAGGTTTTCTGCCTTGCAGGAAATCATGATATATATAACAACGGCTGGGAATACTGGAAGCAAAGCTGTTATCCTTCTGCTTCTTTTTATAAATTTTCTATAGGTGACACCTTTGTGTGGTATTCCCTTGATTCTGCCTCCGGTTCTTTGGGTAAGGATCAGTATAAGGCTTTAAAAGCCTCGATGGAAAATGAAAGCAAAATTCCTATTGTTATGACTCATTATCCTTTGATTGCAGATGAAAGTATTCTTTTTGCAATGAGAGATACTACAGAGCGCAATTTACTAATAAGTATGTTCAATAGGAAAAATATTGCTGCGTATTTTTGCGGACACTATCATCTAATGCAGACAAAAAAAATCTCAAATTTTACACAGTACTCTCTACAGTCTTTTGGAGAATATCAAAGGTGGTTTGTTCTTCAGGTAAATGAGACAAATAAAACGATCCAGCTTGAGAAATTTGGTACATAGTCAGTTTTTATTTTTCATACAGTCTCTAAACCTCTAAACGCTTGAATTTCATATGGTTTTATCGTATCTTGTAGGGTATGAAAGTATATACTATGGGAGAAGATGTACTCCGTCAAAAAGCAGTTCCTCTTACTGAAGTAACCGATGAAACGCGGCTTCTCATAGATGATATGTTTACTACGATGATAGCAGAAAACGGAGTTGGGCTTGCTGCTCCTCAAATTGGTACATCTATACGGTTATTTGTGTTAATGGCAGATGATGCTATTCGCCGTGTTTTTATAAATCCTCAGATTGTTGCAACCTCAGCGGAGACAACTTCTTTTGAGGAAGGGTGCCTTTCTGTTCCAAAAATTTGGGCACCTATTGTCCGTCCGTCAAAGATAACTGTTCAGGCCTTAAATGAGTATGGAAAACCATTCATTCTCGAGGCAGAAGGTTACCTTGCAAGAATTATTCAGCATGAGTATGACCACTTAGAAGGAGTGCTTTTTATAGACCGCCTTGATCCTGAGTCAAAAAAGAAGGCAGAGGAAGCCTTTGTTCGCCGGGAACAGCGAAGGCTCGAAAAAGAAAAAGCAAAGATAGCTAAACAGGCAAAGATCGAGGCAAAAAAAGAGCGCAAGGAATAAGAAAGATGCGTATAGTGTATGCAGGAAGTCCGGATATATCAGCAGTTCCTCTCGAGTTTCTTCTTCATGAAGGAAAGCATGAAATTGCTGCAGTACTTACGAATCCTCCTTCCATGCAGGGCAGAAGTAAGGACTTAGTACAAACTCCGGTTGCTCTAGCGGCGATGAAAGAAAATGATACAAGAAGCCTCAATGCTCAAATACCAATTCTCACTCCTCTACGATTAACTCGTGTAGTTAGAAATTATATACAAACTCTTAATTGCGATATTCTTGTCTGCTTTGCCTATGGTAAGCTATTTGGACCAAAGTTTTTAGAACTTTTTCCTAAGGGCGGAATAAATCTTCATCCATCATTACTTCCAAAATACCGGGGGTGCGCACCAATTCCTGCCGCAATTTTGAATCGCGACACTGAGACCGGTATTACTGTACAACGTCTTGCTCT
>CAZLNE010000006.1:9131-31484 GCA_964560975.1 uncultured Treponema sp.
GGAAATGGATTGCGGAGACATTCTTTTACAGGAGATAATCCCGCTTTCTGGGAGAGAAACGGCCCAGACGCTTTTAGAAAAAGCATCTGTTATAGGCGGTTCTATGCTTTCCCGTGTCCTTACTTCAATAGAAGAAGGCAGGGAGAATCCGGTAAAACAGGACAGCGACAATGCTTGTTATTGCAGTATACTCTGTAAAAATGACGGGTGTATTAATTGGAATGATAGTGCATTAAATATAGATGCCCGTATTAGAGCTTTTACTCCTTGGCCCGGTGCATATACCACTGTGGAAGGGGTTGTACTTAAGATACATGAGGCCTTTGTGTATGAAAAGAATATCATCAAGGAAGCTGAAGGGGTTCCCAATGGTACTATTATTGCAGTAGACAAGGCGTGCGGAATTTTAGTAAAAACAGGGAACGGGATTCTGGTTCTTACTAATCTTCAATGGCAATCAAAAAAAGCGATGCAATGGAAAGATTTTCTCAATGGAACTAAAAACTTTATTGGTCAACAGTGTGTATAAGAAGGAATAATATGAAGCTGTCAAATTTTAGAATGGATTTTCATGATTTTTTAGAGTCTTTGCAGTCAAACGGAAAGACCCTTATAACTATGGCCATAACACTAATACTAATAATGGGTATTATTACCATGGCTGTCTTTTTCCTTGCGGTAAAAGGTCAAGAAGAAGTTATGGTTCCTAATGTTACCGGCAAGGAGTTGGCTTCTGCCCTCATAGACATGCAGGTAAAGGAATTATACCCGAAAATTCAGCTGCGTTACTCAAACAGTATAGATGAAAAAGGAAAAATTCTTGAACAGAATCCGCCGGCCGGTTCAATAGTGAAGGCAGGCAGAAGAATTAACCTCGTGGTAAGCCGCGGTGTTGTTATTGATCGTGTGCGAAACTACGTAGGACAAAAAGTGGATGATATTAAAATAGATCTTCAATCTCTTTTTACCGGTTCTTCACGCCCGTTAATTGTTCTCGATGAAAATTATACCTATGAATACAATGCTGCAGAAGAAGGGACCGTTGTATGGCAGGATCCTGCTCCAGAAACTGATATTGTGGATCCCGTAGTGTTGCGCATTGGTGTAAGCAAGGGACCGGAGCACGATAAAATTAAGGTTCCTGTTCTTACAGGTTTAACACTCAACGACATGCTTCTACAAATGAGCAGAACAAAGCTTATTTATGATTTTACATTCCGTGAACCAGCTGGTACAGATACTCCGGGCACAATAGTATCACAGACACCCGTTGAAAATACCTTTGTAAATGCTTATTCAAGGGTTTCTGCTGTATTTGCATTTACCAAAGATGAAGCAGAAGAAAATTCAACCGTATACGGAATTTATTCAGAGAATTTACCTGAGTATCCGTACCCCATAGAGCTAAAATTAGAGGCTTTAAAAGACGGAGACAGGTATACGCTCGTAAGTTTTAATCACGTAGGCGGACAGTTATCTATTCCTTATGTGGTAGAGCGGGGAACTGAATTAATTCTTTCGATCTTAAATAAGGAAGCTGTTCGTTATACAGTTCAGTAAGAGAGGTGAGGTATGCAGCGGCCCAAAATATGTTTATGTCTAACTTGTTCCACAATAGCTGAGAACTTGATCATATTGGAAAAATATAGAAATTGGGTCGATGTTGTAGAACTTCGAGTAGATTTTTTAACAAAAGATGAACGTTTATATATCAGGCAGTTTCCTGAACAGGCAAAAATTCCGTGTATTCTCACTATTCGCAGAAAGACAGATGGAGGAAACTTTACCGAAGGTGAGGCTTCTAGAACAACGCTGCTTGCCCGCGGTCTTTCTTTTGCAGATCAAGATACGCGGAAAAATTTTGCATATATAGATCTTGAAGAAGATTACCATGTTCCGTGTTTACAGGATGCAGCCTTTGCTTTTGGAACTCGTGTTATCCGCAGTTTTCACGACATGAACGGAACAATTCCGAATATTGCCGAGCGCATGGCAAAGATGAGAATTACGGGATTTGAAATTCCAAAAATCGCAGTAATGCCTCATTCACTTTCAGATGTTACACAATTATTTAAGCAATCTGAATCCCTCAAAGACCTAGAACACATTCTCATTGCTATGGGGCCTCTTGGACTTCCAACCAGAATATTAGCTGGTAAATTGCATTCATTTATGACATATACATCTCCAAAAGAAACAATGGCAAAACTTGCTGAAATTGGACAAATAGACCCGATTACACTTAATGAAATATATAACTTTCGAAATATTGATGAAACAACAAATATTTTCGGTATTACCGGATATCCGTTAAAAACCACAGGAAGTCCGCTAATTCATAACAGCGGTTACCGTAGTCATGGTATGAATGCGGTATATATTCCCATACGCGCTCAAAAAATAGAAGAAGCTCTTGATTTTGCTGATGTAGTTGGAATTAAAGGGTTATCGGTAACAGTACCGCATAAAGAAAGTATTATTCCTAATTTGCATAAGATTTCTGAAGAAGTCGGCTACATTGGAGCCTGCAATACCGCGGTTAAAAAAGGCTCAGAATGGAGAGGTTTTAATACCGATGCCAATGGATTGCAAAGGGCCTTACTTGAGTTTATGGAAGTAAAAAATCTTTCACATATGAAGGTCGGTATTATTGGAGGCGGCGGTGCTGCTCGTGCTGCGGCTCAGGTCGTAAAAGATTTACGGGGCAGGGCTTGTATTTTTAATAGAACAGTTTCCAAGGCGCGTTCTCTTGCTGAGCATTACGGTTTTAAGTGGGCCTCGCTTTCTGCAGAATCTCTTGATTTATTAGAAGAATATTCAGAACTAATTATTCAAACAACATCCATAGGACTTGGAATATCCGAAGAAGAAAAAAACGACCCTGCAAATGATCCAGTCCCTTTTTATACATTTCATGGACATGAATTCGTATATGATATGATTTATAGCCCGGAGAGAACTCCCTTTTTGGAGAGAGCTGAAAAGGCTCGTTGTAAGATTTGTAACGGCAGAACCATGCTTGAATATCAGGCGCATGAACAATTTGAAATATTTACAGGAGAGCCTTATGAGTGGTCAAACGTTGACACAGAAAGAACAAAAAGAATTGGTTGGAAAAAGCATCATTGATTATTTAATTGATACAAAAAAATTAACTTCCGGTATGAAGGTCGGCCTGGGTACAGGTTCAACAGCCATGCCGGCGGTAAAACGGTTAGCACAACGAATTACAGACGGAACATTAAAGAATATAAAGGCTGTTCCAACAAGTTTTCAAACATCATTGGCCTGTGAAGATTTAGGCATTCCGCTTTACAGTTTGAATGCAAAAGTAATAGGCGGCGAGCTTGATATTGCCATTGACGGTGCCGATGAAATTGACCCAAACAATAGTGTCATTAAAGGCGGCGGTGCGGCACACGTTCGGGAAAAGATTGTTGAATACAACGCAGCTTTGTTTGTTGTTATTGCTGATGAGTCTAAGGTGGTACAGACTCTAGGACACAGCTTTCCGCTTCCTATAGAAATCATAGGAGAGGCGCGAGTTTCGGTAATTAAGCAGATAGAGAAGCTGGGAGCATCCTGTACGCTTCGTGAAGGTGTAAAAAAAGCCGGCCCGGTCGTAACAGATAACGGCAATTTAATTCTTGATATTCTTTGGCCGCTCAGCATACGTGTTGATCCTATAAAGATGGAAGACGAACTCAACAAGATAGTCGGAGTAGTTGAAAATGGTTTTTTTACAAAAAAACGCCCCCTTGTCATGATTGCATATGCAGACGGGAGCGTTAAGATTAGAGAGTAGTCTTTTACTTAAAAATCTTTGCTAATACCGGATCTTTTTGCCGCCAATTTTTATTTACCTTTACTTGCAGGTCCAGATCGATTCGGTATGAAAAAATCTTTCGTAAGGCTTTTATTGACTCCACCCTGATAGTTTTTATCATTGCAGCTCCCTTTCCAATAACCATACCTTTTTGACTTTCTCTTTCAACAACAAGAAAGGCTCGAACCCACAATTCTTTATCAGGCTTTTTCCATTCCATGTCGGAAACATCAACATAAATAGCATGAGGAATTTCATCGCGGAGCCGTAAAATAGCCTGTTCGCGTACAATTTCTGCAATACGGAAATCTACTTCCTGATCGGTATAGTACTCTTCGGGATACATTTTTTCACCTTCGGGAGAAAGATCATAAAGGGCTTTTAGTACGTCGTTAATGTTTTTGTCTTCTTCTGCTGATATGTCAATAACACGGCTTGCTGGAACTGCAGAAAGCTCTTTTGCTATAAAAATGCGTGAAACAGCGGGCCTAGCTTCCTTGAGGTCTATTTTATTTATTGCAACAACTGTTTTATTACTATAAGGTTTTACAAGCTCTGCAGTCATTTCCTCTTCTTCGCCGGGACTACGTGTTGCATCAATTATATAGAGAACAGCGTCTGCAGTTTCCAGCTGTTCAGTCGTGATTCCTTTTAATTTAAGGTTGAATTTTTTCTCTGAATCGTGGTAGCCGGGAGTATCGATAAATACTAATTGTCCCAGCGATGTATTTACAATACCTCGGACTGCATTTCGTGTTGTCTGAGGCATTGGCGAAACAATAGAAATTTTTTCACCGCTTGCGGTATTTAAAAATGTTGATTTACCCGAAGAGGGTCGTCCTACGATGGCAACAAGGGCTGTCTTATTTCCAATCGGGCCTTCTTGTACTGTGTTTTCTGAATTATCATCTGTCATGGTAAAACTATACAGGAAAACAGAGAATTGCGGTAGGGGGTGTTTTTAACGCAAAAAAAACTGATGTCATATATAACATTTTATTGTAAAATTTATACCTTTGCATCTTGCAAAAGTATGATTCTGTGGTAACATGTACTTGAGTATGGAGGTTTAGTAACAAAGTACATTCGATTGGAAATGGGTGTTACAGCTGCTAAGCTTGTAAACTGTATAGAATGATTACAGGAGGCCGTTATGGAAAATCCGCCTGAAATAGTTGCTCCGCAAGGAGCTGATAATTAGACCCTTTCCCTATTCCATATGGAATAGGTTATTAAAGTTAGACCGTCGTAAAGTGGAAAGACACTTTCGGTCAATATAAGCCGGCGTGAGGCCGGCTTTTTTTTATGCGAAAAATAGTGTAGTCTGTTTGTATGTCATCTATATCACTGGATCTCTACGATAATTGCAAGCTCTGTCCCCGTTTTTGCGGAACTTCCCGCACCAAAGGTGTGAAAGGTTTTTGTAAAGAAACTTCACAGCTGCGCATAGCTTCTGCAGGTCTTCATTTTGGCGAAGAACCTCCTATCACTGCTTCCTGCGGTTCGGGTACTATCTTTATTACCGGCTGTAATCTGCGTTGCGCGTTTTGCCAGAATTATCAGATATCGCAAAAGGAAATGGGAGCCGTTGTCTGTCAGGAGGATTTTGCCGAGCTGTGTTTAGTTCTTGAAAAACATGGAGCTGAAAATATAAATATAGTAACGGGTTCTCATGCCGTTCCTTCAATTGCGCTTGGTCTAGAAAGAGCGAAAAAAAGAGGACTCAGCATACCGGTTTGCTGGAATTCTTCTGCCTATGAAACTATCGAAACTCTAGAGATGCTTGACGGACTTGTTGATCTCTGGCTGCCCGATTTAAAAACGCTGAATCCCCTTATCAGTGATGCGGTTTTTAAGGCAGAGGATTATCCAAAGTATGCAAAAAAGGCTATCCGCTGGATGGCCGATAACAAGAATAGTTCTTTTATTCAGAAAAAAGACAAAGACGGAAAAATCATTGATAAAATGATGTCGGGTACCATTGTCCGTCATCTTGTACTTCCTGGAAGACTTGATGATACTATGTTAGTTCTTGATTGGTTCAAAAAGTATCTTGATGGGAAGGCTTATTTATCGTTAATGACCCAGTATACTCCGGTTCCCTCTCCTGATGAATTGTACACAAAAGAAGAGCAATGTGAACGCTGTAATTCTCTTTCAAGTTTTCAAAACCGGTTTGTTAATCAAGAGGAATTTTCAAGAGTAGTTGATCTTCTAAATTCTTATGAACTGGAGCAGGTGTTTTATCAGGAATTAACAACTGACACCGATTGGCTTCCCGATTTTAACCGTATTCAGCCCTTTTCAAATTCGCTTGCAAAACCCTTATGGCACTGGAAAAAAGGTTTTCTTAACTAAGCTTTCTAGGAAAAATTCCCTAAACTATGATATACTTATACACAGAGAATTGTTCTCTAAGTTTCATTATTTAGGAGAGTTCCGAATGGCCAATAACAGATCTTCTTTAAAGAGAAAAACCGGAACAGCAGTACCCGTAAGCGCATTACGTACAAACAATAGCCTTATGTGCGGCGAGTTTTTAGACCTTATTCCCTTTGCGGACTTTTGTAAAAAATCGGGTTTATCCATCATTCAAATACTGCCGGTAAACGACACAGGAACAGAAAGCTCTCCCTATAGTGCTTTATCTGCCTTTGCTCTGCATCCAATATATATACACATTTTATCTTTACCGGAATTTGACTCCCAAAGTGATGCTGCTCAAAAGGTTCAGACTCTGCAAAAAAAGCATGCGAAAGATTCCCGGTTTTCATATAACGTAGTAAGAAAGGAAAAAATACATTTATTGCGGGCTATTTACGCCCAGAAGAAGCAATCTATATTGCTTTCGAGCGAGCTTGCATCGTGGATCGCTTGTAATGAATGGATTATAGTGTATGCGGTTTTTTCATACTACAAGATGCAGAACAGCGAAGCTTCATGGAAGCAGTGGAAAAGCTTTACAAACCCTTCTTTTGAACAGATCATGAAGGTTTGGGAAGATCCAGAATTAAAAGAAGAGCTTTTCTTTTTTGCCTGGGTTCAGATGCGGCTTGACCAGCAGTTTACAAAGGCATCCCTCTATTGCAAATCTTTAGGAATAGATCTTAAAGGCGACATTCCCATTATGATGAACGAGGATTCAAGCGATGCTTGGGCTTATCCGCAATTTTTTATACAAAGTCTGCGTGCAGGTTCTCCTCCCGATGGGCCAAATCCTGTAGGACAGAATTGGGGCTTTCCTATTTACGATTGGGAAGTCTTGGCAAAGGATGATTATTCCTGGTGGAAAAATCGTCTGCAGTTATCATCGCGCTATTATACGATGTTCCGCATTGACCACGTACTAGGTTTTTTTAGAATATGGGCTGCAGGAGAACAGGAGTGTACTGCAGTTACAGGTTTTCCTCTGCCGAATAAAACTATTTCAAAAAAAGAACTCTATGATGCAGGCTTTTCAGAAGATCAAATACGCTGGCTAAGTCTTCCACATGTTCCAACCCGTTCCATAGAAGACGTACATAACAATGATTATCTGGGGACTCACGGACTTCTTGCAAAGGTAATGGACCGTATTGAGAACGAAGAATTATGGTTATTTAAAACTGATATCCTGGGCGACAAGGATATTTGGGAAAGCGATTTACCGCATCCTGTTAAGGAACGTCTTACACAACACTGGCGGGATCGCTGTCTTATAGCTTTGGGTAATGATGAGTTTTCGCCTTCGTGGGTTTATCAGGATACAACAGCGTGGAAGTCACTCGATTTTACTATGAAAGAAAGCTTAAGCCGAGTCTTTAATAATAGGCAACAAGTGGTGGAGAAACTTTGGGAGAAACAGGCTCGAACCATTTTATCAGCTTTAAAGGATGTTGGAGACATGACGCCCTGTGCAGAAGACTTAGGCGCTCTGCCTGAGTGTGTTCCGCACGTTCTTGAGGAATTGGGAATTTATGGACTGCGGGTCATTCGGTGGAATAGAGAATGGCAGAAGCAGGGACAGCCGTATATTCCATTTGGCGAGTATCCGGAATTAAGCGTTGCAGCTACATCGGTTCATGATTCATCGACTTTGAGGCTTTGGTGGCTTACAGAAAATGACGCCCGTGATTTTTACACGACATTTACTCCTCCTTTGAATGTTTCGTTAGGTGAGTATACTCCTAGTACGGCACGCTACTTATTAGACGAGGCTGCCCGTTCTGCAAGTGCTATTTGTATTCATCCTGTTCAGGATTTTTTGGCCTTATGTACTGACTACTATGCAGAAGATCCTCAATCGGAGCGTGTTAATATTCCAGGCTCTGTTACTGAATTTAACTGGACGTATAGACTCCCCTGTGAAATTGAGGTTCTTAATAAAAATGTTAACTTGCAAAAGACTATTAACGATATTGCAGATAAGCATACAAGGAAAGAATAATGAAGAAACTATTTGAAACAGCCTTTACACAAGGCTCGGAATTTTCCGGTAAAACAGCACTAACAGAAATATATAAAACTCTTGAAGCAAATCCATTAATGGAGTTTCATGTAAGACGATCCGTTCGTGAAAAATGTGATTTTGATGAACCTTTGTTTGCTTCTTCGGGGAATGTAATCCTTGCTAATTTTAAGCAGGTTCGTGTTTTTACACAAAAAATAAATGAACTCTTTGATCCTCTTTTAGAAAGCAATAAGATGATAAAAGCTGGCCAGTTAAATGCAATGTCGCTTATAGATGAAATCTTTCACTATGTATGTTATCTGTTTAGAAAGCAGGAAAATCCAAAGGCATTTGAAGAGCTGTATGAGTCTCTCGAAAAAAAAATAGGTAAAGATACATTAGAAAATTTACTCTTTGCCTTCGTTGAAGAATTTCCTCCTCTTCCTGTATACAAGGGTAAGATGAGCGCTGCAGAATATCTAGAAAGTAGTTCTTCTGCGGTTAATATACTTTTTGGTAAAGATAAAAAATCTTCAGGAACAGCTGCGGTTTCAAATAAGGTGAGTGTTCTTGAAGAATTTTGTTTATTTCATCTGGCAAATGAAAATCCTTCTTTTAAGCCCTTCTCAATGCTTTTTTCAAATGAAAACCTGGAATCAAGAACTTCGTATGAAAAAACATGGAAAGAAATTAAGGCCTTTTTTAAGAAACAGCCTCTTTTTGGACCAAACAAAACAGACCTTATCAGCATGCTTAAAGAGCCGGTTATTGCAAGCCCTAATAGCCTCAAAGGGCAGCTTGATTATATACGGCAGCATTGGTCATTTATACTTGGTGAATGGCTTTTACGGCTTTTGTCCGGCATAGACTTTATTCAAGAAGAAGAAAAACCGGGATGGAACGGAAATTTTTCTGGACCTCCGCCAATGGAAGTATATAATTACGACTACCTGATGAGTGAATACGAACGATTTAGTTCAGACAAGGATTGGATGCCCCGCGTAGTGTTATTGGCAAAAACGGTTCTTGTTTGGCTCGATCAATTATCCAAAAAATATAAAAAAGATATTAAAACCCTCGATCAAATACCGGACAGCGAACTTGATAGTATTGCCCGGCAGGGATTTACCGGCCTCTGGCTTATTGGTTTGTGGGAACGCTCATGGGGAAGCAAGCGCATAAAGCAGATAAATGGAAATCCTGAAGCTGCCGCAAGTGCATACAGCCTTTTTGACTACGAAATTGCAAAAGAACTTGGAGGCTGGGATGCCCTTGATAATTTACGACGACGCCTTTGGTACCGGGGTATCAGGCTGGCTTCGGACATGGTGCCTAATCATACCGGGCTTGACTCAAAGTGGGTTGTTGAAAAACCGGACTTGTTTTTGCAGTCCAGAGATTGTCCCTTTCCTTCATATAGGTTTACCGGGGAGAATCTGTCATTAGACTCACGAGTCTCAGTGTATTTAGAAGATAATTACTATAATAAGAGCGACTGTGCTGTTGTTTATAAACGTGTTGATAATGCCACGGGCGATGTCCGTTACCTCTATCATGGAAATGATGGTACGGGGCTTCCTTGGAATGATACTGCTCAGATCGATTTTCTTAATCCTCAAGCGCGGGAAGAAGTTATACAAAAAATACTTTTGGTTGCGAGGAATTTTCCGATTATTCGTTTTGATGCTGCAATGGTATTAGCGAAAAAGCATATAAAAAGATTGTGGTATCCGGAACCGGGGCAGGGAGGAGATATTGCGAGCCGCGCCGAACATGCATTATCTGCAGAGGAATTTGAAAAACGGATACCAAACGAGTTCTGGCGCGAAGTTGTTGACCGCTGCGCTGCTGAAGTACCTGACACCCTTCTTCTGGCAGAAGCCTTTTGGATGATGGAGGGGTATTTTGTTCGAACTCTTGGCATGCATCGTGTCTATAATAGCGCTTTTATGAACATGCTCAAAAAAGAGGAAAATGCAAAGTATCGTTCGACCGTAAAAAATACGCTTGAATTTGATCCTCAAGTTTTAAAACGATTTGTTAATTTTATGAACAATCCGGATGAAGAAACCGCGGTGGCTCAGTTCGGCAAAGAAGATAAGTACTTTGGGGTTTGTACCCTTATGGTTACCATGCCGGGACTCCCGATGTTTGGTCACGGACAAATTGAGGGCTTTACCGAAAAATACGGTATGGAGTTTACCAAAGCGTATTGGGATGAAACACCTGATCAATTATTGATTGAGCGCCACGAGCGGGATGTTTTTCCTCTCATGAAAAAACGGTATCTTTTTGCAGAAATTGAAAATTTTAGATTCTATGATGTGTGGCACAATGGCAGCGTTAACGAAAACATCTTTGCCTATTCAAACCGGTATCAGGATGAAAAGGCTATTGTTTTCTATAATAACGTGTACGCACAGGCTTCAGGATGGATTAAAGAGTCGTGCAGATTTGCTGTAAAAAATGCTGACGGTGAATCGCATTTTGAAACTCGCTCACTTGCGCAATCGATTGGTCTTACAAATAATGAAAAATCGTATTGCATCTTTCAGGAACATAGAACCGGACTTTGGTACATACGGACAAGTAAAGAGCTTTATGATAACGGGCTTTTTGTACACCTGAATGGTTTTGAGTATCAGGTGCTGGTGAATATAAGCGAGGTACAAGACGATGAAACCGGCAAGTGGGCTTTGCTTTGCTCCCACCTCAACGGTCGCGGAGTGTTGGATATTGATATAGCACTTAAAGAAATCTTCTTAAAAGAACTCTATAGCTCATTAAAGCTTTTTGCTACAAAAGATTTCTTTGATCAGATTGCTATTGTTTTTACTCCGGTTGTACGCAAAAAAACTGAGAAACTAAAGGATGTTTCTCTTAGTTCTATTTTAACCAAATCTAAGAAGGCCGGAATCCAGTACTTTGAAACATTGCTGCGTTTTATAGAAGGAAATTACGGCTTCTCTTCCATTATTGATAAAAAGAAAACCGGAGTATCTGCTGATAGCGAGATTGTCTGGGAACGGTTTAAAAAGCGTCTTACGAATCTTGCTAAGTTTGCAGATATTGCACAGGGCAAGAGTAAGGCCGTAGAAAATACGGCTTCGTTATCTGCCTTTTTATATGAAGGAATGCTTGCTCATCCGTTTATGAGCGAGATTATTGCTGCGTATACGATTCTTTACTCTGTACGCGATGTAATTGGTGAAAGGGCGAGTGCAAGGGACAGTAAAGAACTTATTAATCTCTGGTGTCTTGATCGAAAAATTAGAGATCTGCTTGTGGAATACGGAAGACCTTCGAAAAATATGTATGAGGTTTTCAAAACATTGCTGGAAGTTAGTAAATTCTGCGATTTTCCAATTCTAGTTAAGGACCTTCCAATGTCGGCTTATCTTGTATCTGAGACGATTGTCCGTTCTCCTGAAGCATCAATTATTCTTGGAGCAAATATTTTTAACAACGTACTTTGGATAAACAAAGAAAGAGCAGAATTTTCAATATGGGCTGCTTCTCTTGTCTATGCACTATTTACTGCAAAGCCCAATGAATATATTCACCTTCTTTCGCTATTTTCTATCGTAATGAAGGCATTGAGTTCCTCCGGATATGATGCAGAAAAGTTTTTAACTGCATTAAAACCGCAGGATGAAAAAGAGATTCAGAAGACCTTACGCAAACTTGGCCTCGCAGAAGTGCCGTCAAAAAAAGCGAAGTCTAAACCTGTACATGACACATTAGCTAAAATGAAGATGAATAAGTGATACGTCATCTTCAAATTGTCCGCTTTGGCTCAGCTGTTCAACACGGCGGGCAAAGTGGACACATTTTTCTCCCGGCTTTTTTGTTCTATATTTTAAAAGATTTGTAAAATCTTCAAGAGTCATCATTGTGCCGTCTTCTTTTTTAAGTTCATAAATACCGTCGCTAAACACATACAGGTCTGAGCCAGGTTCTATAATAATAGAAAGGTTTGAATATTGAGCCTCATCATCTATACCAATAATGAGTCCGCTTGATGACAGGTTTTTTGTTGTTTCATCTTTTATCAGTATGGCAGGTTGAGAGCCTGCACTAGCATAGGTAAGTTCCCTCGTTTGAGTGTTATAGATTCCATACCAAATAGTAAAAAACATATTGTTTTGACTTTCTATATCAAAAATGTTGTTGAGAGTTGATAATACCGAGGCCGGATTTAGAAAATCTGCAGGACCAAGCAGCTCCTTTTTTAAAAGGTTCATAACTGTGACAGAATACAGTGATGCTTCAAGACCATGTCCGCTTACGTCGAGAAGATAAAGCACAAATTGTGTATCGTTTATCCATTTGTATCCAAAGACATCCCCTCCTAATTCCAGAGATGGCAAAAAGGCCCAGTCAACTGAGAGCGATGGGGAAGTAAAAGGTTTTGGCAGAAGATCTGCTACATATTCTGCGGCATTTTTGAATTCTTTTAAGGTACTGAAGGAATTCATCTCAAGAGCCCGAATATAGAGCTGGCGGTGATAATTGTTTTTTGCTCTGATTATTGCCGATTGAATGCGTGCGAATAACACCCTTTTGCTTTTTGACGAGGAATAATAATCAATCGCTCCTCCTTCAATAAACTGCATGGCCAAAAGATCGCTGAATTCTGAGCCGCAAACGAGAATAGGAATATCTGCAGATGCCGGATTTTCTATGAGCAGCCGAAGCGTCTCAAAACCGAGTTTTGTATTTGTCCCGCAATCAAAACAGATGAGTGATACATCAAAGGTTAAAAGAATATCGTGAAGGTCATCGTTTTCGGTTAAATTAATTGTATGAAAGGCTGCATTTATGAGCATATACTGGAGTTCTTTTGACTCTTCTCCATTTACTCCCGCAAACACGACAGTTCCGGCTGTTGCATTTTTTACACGATCAGACATACCGGCAAGGTAGCGTGACAGAGAGTAATCTGAAGCATGCTGAAGTTCATCTAAGGGAATGTCAGCTAAAGTATCTGGAGTGATATAAAGATATTTTTCAAAAAGTGCATGGAGCTTTTTTTCAAAGCCTGAAATCGTGTCAACATCAATTTGAATCTCGGGGAATTTATCAAGATGAATAATGGAAGGTAAATCCTTTATAAGCCTTTGTATAATGTGACATCTTCTGGTGAGTTCTTCTCTAATAACTTTTTCAAAGCCGTTTGTTTCACCTTGTTCTGGAATTGCCTGTACCAAAATTCTCTTTATTTCTGAGGCATGGGCAATAAAGTCCCTCCAATAATCTGCAAATTCTGTGAGATCCAGAATGAGAGCGTCTGAATAAATCATTTCTGCATACGAGTTTATTTTGTAGATTAGGCGTTTTGCTTCAATGAGAAATGTATCAGCTGCCGCCATTGAAAGGTTCTCCTTTTTACCGGTACTTACTTAAGAAAGCTCATGCAGAAGGTTTACAATTGCATTTCTTTCTGCATCTATTGTTTTTTTAGGTTTAAATGGAATAAAAAGTTCTTGTATTTCTTCACTCATTGTGATCTTTGGGCCTCCCCATTGTTCAATGGTTTTTGATTGTAGAGAGGGATGGTTTTTCGCAAGGAGTACGACGGCTCCTTCATCTGCTTCTATAATATCGCTCCGTTTTTTTGTCGCTGTTAAAGCACTTACAGTGGCAGGATCTATAATAAGTTTATACTTCTTATAGAATTCTCTAAATGTTTTTTCTGCTTCCTGAAAGGAAACTGACGCCGGGTATACTAAGCCTTTCATGACTGCCGGGTTTGCAAAGAAAACTTCTTCAAGCCTTTCGATGTTTGAAGGGTTTATAGGATCCGATGGTCCGCGTTTTTCTAAGGGTACAACTGAATCAAGTATAGAACATTTACCAGTATCATCTGCAAATAATGATGCAGAACAATCTGTAATAAAGCCGTTTACAGGAAGTGAAAATTTCCAGCTGTATAGACCTGATACAAGGTTCCCGTAATTTCCGGTAGACATTGCATAGTAAATATCGCTATGTACTAGTTTTCGTATGCGTGTAAAAGCGTAGGTGTAAAAAAAGGTTTGAGGCAGGAGCCGTCCTATGTTAAGAGAATTTGCAAGTGTCAGATTGTATCTTTTAATTAAATCCTGGTCTGCATAAATTTCCCGTGCAACTCTAAAGCAGTCTTCCTCTGTTCCGTTTACTTCTACAGGATATAGATTTCCTCCATTCCAAACACAGTCTGCTTCTTTAATACCGCGCATACTGCCTTTCGTGTAAAGAAGAATAGCTTGGAGTCTCTTTTTGTTTCTAAATGCGTGTGCAAGGCAGGCTCCTGTTTCACCATTTGTGACGGCTAATACAGTTGCCCGTTTGTCCTGCATTAAAAGTATGTGTTCAAGGCAGGACGCAAGGTATGAAACACCAAAATCTTTGTGAGAACCCGTAGGACCGTGAAAAAGTTCAATAACAAAAAGGTTTTTATCAATCTGTTTAAGGACAGGATTAAAAGGAAAGGCTTTTGTAGCAATGTTTTCCGAAATAATCGGACTGAATTCATCTTTTAGCAAAGCCGATGTAAGTGACCCTGCAATTGAAGTAAAAGGCGTTGTATCATCCATGTGGAGAATCCACGGCCGCAGGTTTTCTTCATAGGCAGGCACGTACATTCCTCCATCCTTCGGGACAGGCTGAACAATGGCTTGAGAAAAACTAACTTTGTCTTTTTTATTTCTTGTACTTACAAATTGCACAATATCCTCCGGTTGACATGATTTTAGCACATTTTATGCACTCTGGCGAGTCTACGTGTCTTTTTATGAGTTTGTACTGATAAATTTTTTATTAAACTATGATTTTGGAGAAATCCGATATTTTGTTACAAAACCGCAGGGTCTGTAGGTCATCTTTGCCTGGCGCAAGCCTTCATCGCCTAAATCCTGCTCTCTATTTATAAAGGTTATTCCTTCTGGAAGGGACAGAGCTGTAGCTCTATTTAAAAACTGATACACTCCTTTATAAGAATTTATTCCTTTTTCAAAATGTACGCAAAATGAAGTTCCTTGAGCAATAACTTCGCCCAGGGCCCATCCAACAGGTTTCCCTTCTACATATACTACAACACCGGTAAAAACCATACAGATTTTTTTATTTTCCAAATCCATACTATTAAGCGCTTCCACGCATTGGGCGTAGTCTGTTGGTATTGAAGGATCTCTTCCTGCATGCCATTCATCGAGAACCTTTCGTGCATCATTTTTTGTGTGTCCATCGAGGGGCTTTACTTCTATATTACTATAAGCTGCCTCGAATGCATTAACAAGGTTTTTCTTTTTGTGAAATGCTTTTCCCGGGAGAAGTGCTAAATCTTCTTTGAGATACAGGTAATCTGCGTTATCCCGGTCGTCAATGATGTCATAGGAGTTTTCTATCAGTTTTAAGAAGCCGGGTGAAAGTGCTTCTTTTTGAGCAGCACTCATATTTTTCCAATAATCGAAGGTGTGTAATAATTCAATGACCCTGCTCTCGTCTTCCTTTGCCATGAGTCCTAAAAGTGAAAAAAAAGTGTTGCCTTTATAAGAGCCGCTAAGAACATAGCAGTTTTGTGAAAGATGAGACAGCTTATAGTCATACTTTGTTCGGTGTAAATAAAGACTTGGAAAGGTAAATTCAGATATACCTTCATTAAGCTGCATTAAAAATGGATGAATTTCGTCAAATAAAGAGCATTGTAAATCTATAAAATCAGGATACATTGGAATTGTTGTCATTCATTTAAAATAAGCCCAGACTTAGGAAAAAGCAAGAGAAAAAAAACACAGAATTTTAAAGAAGCTTTTATAAAGTATTGACATTTCCAGCTAAATAACTTAGATTGAACATATGAACAAGTGTTCATATGTAATGGAGGATTTATGGGTTCAAATGAAGAAGAGAGCACAGATAAAACTGATATTGAGCAAACTCTTTTGTTTGATCTAGCAGATTTTTTTAAGGTTTTTGCTGATTCTACCCGCATTCAGCTGTTGTGTGTTCTTTTAAAAGGAGAACTTTGCGTAAATGACTTAAGTCAGGAACTTAAAATGAGTCAGTCAGCAATATCTCACCAGCTGAGACTGCTTAAAAATGCACGGCTGGTACGATTTAGAAGGGAAGGAAAAACACTTTTCTATTCTCTATGCGATGATCACATACAGAGCATTCTCGATCAGGGAATGGAACATATAAGCGAGTGAGGTAGTATATGGCTTGTAAACATTGTGAATCCTGTGCAGACACTGTGAGCTGTTCTGTTGAAGATGTTCAGGATGAAAAAAAATTTCTTATAATCAAAATCATACGTCTAGTTATTACACTAGCTTTTGTTGGACTTGGTTTATTTATACGAACGAGGAGTCCAGAAGTTCAAGCGCTCCATCTTCCTTCTACTGCAAATGGCTTTCTGCAGCTTCTTGTTTTTTTTGCTGCCTGGCTTGCAAGCGGTTATGATATAGGATGGAATGCCTTAAAAAATATTTCCAAGGGAAAGATTTTTGACGAAAACTTTTTAATGGCAGCAGCAACACTTGGAGCTTTTGTCATTGGAGAGTATCCCGAAGCGGTTGCGGTTATGGTGTTTTATCAGATTGGTGAAAGTTTCCAGGAAGCGGCTTCAATAAAATCAAGAAGATCTATTACGGCCCTGGTAAACATTAAGGAACCTTTTGCCCGCACTCTCGTTGACGGAAAAGAAAAAACTCTTCCATCTGAACAAGTCCATGTTGGTGATATTCTAATAGTCCGAAGCGGTGAACGATTTCCTGTTGATGGCGAGGTCATTGAAGGAAGCGGCTTTATTGATCTTTCATCGTTAACCGGTGAAAGTATGCCTGTTGAAGTAAAACCTGGCGTCGAAATTCTAAGCGGAGCTATAAATTCGAGTTCCGGTTTATTTACTATTAAGGCTCTACGAGAGTATAAAAACTCACAAGCTGCAAAAATTATTGACTTGGTTGAGCACGCCTCTGCAAGTAAGGCAAAAACAGAAAAATTTATTTCTTCCTTTGCCGGTGTGTATACGCCGATTGTAACGCTCGCTGCTGTTTTAATTGCTGTAATTCCACCACTTGTTATGAACGGCGGACCAGCAGGTTTGTATACAAGCGGTATTCTCGAACAGTGGATATATAGAGCTCTCGTTTTCTTAGTTATTTCCTGCCCTTGTGCGCTTGTAGTATCGGTCCCGCTCGGCTTTTTCGGCGGCATTGGAGCCTTTTCGCGTTCGGGAATTCTTGTTAAGGGTGCAGACTTTATTGAAGTCCTATCCCGGGTTAACACTGCTGTGTTCGACAAAACCGGCACACTTACCCGCGGTACTTTTTCTGTGAGCATGGTTCATCCGAGTACTCGAGGCGGCTCTCCTTTGAGCGAAGATGAGCTTTTAGCAGTTGCTTCCCACTCCCAGCTGCATTCAAATCATCCAATAGCTAAATCTCTAAAAAATGCGCACACACAAGAATGTTGTGCAAGAGTTAAGGTCGAACAGGTGCACGAATTTGCCGGAAAAGGAATAGCTGCTGCGGTAGACGGTAAAAAGGTTTTAGCAGGAAATGCAGAACTTATGAGGACTCAGGGTGTAGAAGGTTTTGGCAAAGAATATGAGTGCACTAAATGCGGTGATTCTGGAAGATGCTCTGGAACCTGTATTCACGTAGCTGTCGATAATCTCTATGCCGGTCACATTGTGATCAACGATGTACTTAAAGATGATGCACCACAAGCTATAGCGGATCTGAAAAAGCTCGGTGTAAAGCGCACTGTCTTACTTACAGGCGATACCGGGGAAAGCGCACTTCCTATGGCCCAAAAAGCAGGTATAGATACGGTGTTTTCTTCTCTTTTACCAGCTGATAAGGCCAAAATCGTTACGGATATTATTCACGATCTTACCGTAAAGTCGGGAAAGAAAAAGAGAGGAAGCGTTATTTTTACAGGCGACGGTATTAATGATTCTCCGGTCCTTGCATTAAGTGATGCTGGAATTGCGATGGGCGGTTTAGGTTCCGATGCTGCAATCGAAGCCTCAGATATTGTTATTATGAACGATGCGCTAAGTAAACTTCCGCTTGCAATTCGAATTGCACGAAGAACTCTTTTTATTGTTAAGCAGAATATTGTCTTTGTTCTTTTTGTAAAAGCTGCAGTTATGGCTCTTGGCGCCATAGGCTACGCACCCTTAGCTCTTGCAATCTTTGCAGACGTCGGTGTTTCAGTTATTGCAACTTTGAACTCGGTAAGAGCCTTATCTGTAAAGAATACATAGTTTATATATCTTGAGTCGTCGTTTTTTTTCCGGTATACTATTGTTTATGATTCAATTAGCAGCCTTTCTCGGCAATCATGGGAAAAAATATGAAAACAACCGGCACAATGTTGCATGGCTTTTTGCCGGTTCACTTTCTACCGTAAACTCTCTTTCTTTTGCAAAAAAGTTTAAAGGCGTTTATGCGCAGGAAAAAAACAGCGTCATTACCGATAAACGCGAAGATCCGCTCTATTACCTGTTACCTGAAACTTTTATGAATCTTTCTGGGGAGAGTATTGTGGAACTTGCAAACTTTTACAAAATTAAACCGGAAAACATCCTTGTCATTCATGATGAGCTTGAACTTCCGCTTGGAACGGTCAGCCTAAAATGGTCAGGCGGATTGGGCGGCCATAACGGTTTACGATCTACGAAAGCCTGTCTAGGGACAGCGGATTTTTGGAGGCTGCGGTTCGGTATAGGACGCCCCATACATGATGATGTTGCCTCTTACGTGCTTTCTGATTTTGCCTCAGATGAAAGAATTTGTCTAACACAAATTTTCCCTGCAGCAGGAGAATTATTCAATAAACTCATGGTAAACGACCCAAAAACGCTGGAACAAGAGTGGAAAAAGAAAAATTTGCTGCCGTAATATAGTGACTATTAATAGTTTTTACTGTATTTAACCGCGAGGCGGAGAGCTTCGATCATGCTTACTTCGCTTGCTTCCCCTTTCCCTGCTATGTCAAAAGCGGTTCCGTGATCAACAGAGGTGCGTACTATCTTCATGCCGCAGGTAATAGATATAGTTCTTTCAAAGTCCAGCGTCTTTGTAGCTATGTGGCCCTGATCGTGGTAGAGCGATAGAACACTGTTGTATTTTCCCTTCAACGCCTGATAAAAAACCGAGTCTGCTCCGATCGGTCCTTCGACCGCATAGCCCATTTCTTTAAGCGCCTTTACCGCAGGCTCTACCTCATCTACTTCTTCATTGCCGAACAGTCCGTGTTCACCGGAATGCGGATTAAGTCCCGCTATAGCCATAGTGCCGCTTTGTATACCGAGTTGATCAAGAGCCTCTGTACAGCGCTTTACGTAATCAATGATTCTTTCTTTTTTTACGAGGCTACAGGCCTGCTTTAATGAAACATGGCGGGAAAGAAAAAACACACGAAGATCCCGTACCTCAAAAAGAGTAAGAGGGTCTTGAGTGTTTGTTAAATCGCTTAAAATTTCAGTATGACCTATAAAAGGAACACCGGCGGCCCTCAATGATTCTTTATTAATTGGAGCGGTGCATAAAGCCTTTGCCCTGCCTTCTAGAGTGAGGCTGACAGCCTTTTCAATGTATTCATATGCGGCTCTTCCGCAATTTTTTGAAACCTTTCCAAACTCAAAGGAATTTGAAGGACAATTTTTCATATCAATTATTTCTACAAAGTCTTGATCGAGGATTGTTTTTTTAACACCGCACATTGTACATGCGCGTTCCAGTACAGATCTGTCAGCAATAATACTATAATGAGCTTCTTCCTGTGTCTTAGGATTGTTAAGAGCCTTAACTATTATTTCGGCTCCAATTCCTGCAGGGTCGCCCATGCTCACGGCGATTACCGGTTTTGTATTCATAGGTAGCTAGTATACCATGGAAGGTGAATATTTTAAATCCTGGCTATTAGCTTTTTAAGATTAGTAAAAAATAGTTACTTTTTCCTTTTCTTTTTGGTTTTTCAGTTGTATACTTAAAGTAACTGTACTAGACAGGAGGTGTTTACATGCCAAAAGGTAAAGACAAGGGAAAGGCAGAGGAAAAGAAGAAACCTGTTCTTTCATTAAAAGAAAAACGTGAGAAAAAGCGCGAAAAGAAATCTTCTAAAGACTCTTAAAATTGTGAGGCGGACACCTGTTCCGCCTCTTTTTTTTTACTGCTACAGGTATGCCGTTGACTATGATCTTGCTTACTATAAGCTATAGAGAATATATACTAAGGCGAAGTTAGAATTTATACTGTATAGTATATAGTAATCAATTATGGGGGTACTATGAAACAAGAAAAAAAACAGAGAGCTAAGGGATATAAAGTAATCATAAGTATGTTCCTTGTTCTGTTTGCATTGTATCAAGCTGGTGCGCAAACCGGTGGAGACGAAAGGATTGCCCAATGGGATCTTTCATTGCCGTCAATCGCAAAACAGTATGCAGATAAATTCTTAGTAGGCAATATTTTAAGTCCAGGTGATATAAATAATCCCGAAACCGCAGCAATGTTCAAACATCACTATACTATTATGACTGCAGAAAATGATATGAAACCGCAGTATTTGGGACCGGCTAAGGGTGTCTATAATTTTAAGAATGCAGATAAACTTGTTGCATGGGCAGAAGAAAATGGAATACTTATAAATGGCCATACCCTTGTTTGGCACTCTCAATCTGCTAAATGGCTTACAACAAACTCAAACGGCTCTCCTTTAACAAGAGAAGAAGCCAGACAAAATATGGAAGAGTATATAACTTCTGTCGTATCACATTACAAGGGAAAGTTTCTTTCCTGGGAAGTAGTAAACGAAGCCTTCGACGGCGGTTCTGGAATTCCTTCCGATTGGAAATCTGTATTACGAAAGGATTCCCCATGGTATAAGGCATATGAAAATGGAGCTGATAAATCTAAGGGTGAAAGCGGTGCCGATTACCTGTACGATGCCTTTGTGTTTGCCAGAAAGGCTGATAAAAACGCTGTTCTTTACTATAACGATTACAATTTAAACGAAGCTTGGAAAAGGGAAGCCGTATCGCTTATGGTTGAAGAGTTTAATAAAAAGTGGAAGAAAACAGGATTTAACTTTCTTTCTAAGAGACTTCTCGTAGAAGGAATTGGAATGCAGTCACATTATTGGGTAGGAGACCTTAATACTGAAGACGTAGAAAAATCAATTCAGCGTTTTATTAAGGCAGGTGTTCGAATAAGCATTACAGAGCTTGATATTCCTGCAGGTACTTATCAAAATCAAGCAAGACCGCCCTTATCAGAGTCAGATGAACTCAAGCAGGCAACACTATACGCCCAGCTATTCCAGATTTATGTGAAGTATGCTAAAGATATTGAGCGAGTGACCTTTTGGGGTAAGGCAGATACTCAAAGTTGGAGATCCTTTGGTAGTCCGCTTCTTTTTGACGGATATTTCAGTCCGAAAAAGTCATATGAAGCTGTTATGGACCCTGAGAAATTTCTTAAAAAATAAAGTTTAAACCGATTTTTAACTTTTAGTAGAACCGTCTTTATATGCACCACGTATAAAGACGGTTTTTTTGTAATACATACCAAAATGTTTTAAATTTCTATGAAAATACAAAATCTCATGCTATCATATGATTAGGAGACCATATGGAAAAGGCAATAATAATAGCTGATGATGATGAAATGAATAGATCCATCCTTCGCGAACTTTTTAAAAAAGACTATGACATTTTAGAAGCCGCAGATGGTCAGCAGGTTCTTACCTTGCTTGAAAAGGAAAAAAGCCGCATTCTCATTATCCTGCTTGATATTATTATGCCCCGAATGACTGGTATTGATGTTTTAAAAGTCATGGCCGAAAAAAATTACCTTAATTCCATTCCTGTAATTCTTATCACCGGTTCTACGAGTAAGGAAAATGAAAAAATATCTTATGAGATTGGTGTATCAGATATTATTACTAAACCCTATGATTCTTATATTGTAAAGCGCCGTGTAGAAAACGTTCTAAGTCTTTATAGACATAAGCATAATCTTGAGCAGATGGTAAAAGAGCAGACTCTAAAAATACAAGAACAGGCTGAACGTCTTAAAAAAACAAATGATTTCGTTATAGA
>CAZLNE010000007.1:0-31244 GCA_964560975.1 uncultured Treponema sp.
TTCCTATACACGATTTTAGCCTGGAGGACAGACCTTTCTTTATTTGTTCTTTTTAAAGTACAGCAGGAAAGTTCACCATTTTGCCATGAGATATCTGCAGTAAGCGCCCCTTTTACTGCAGCTCCTCTAAGTTCTCCGCTTTCCCAACTATCCGGGAGTGCACTAAGAAGATATATTTCTACAGAAGGCGTTACAGGGCAGTTATCTTCCGGAGTAAGGCGGCTTTGAATGATCATTCGTGTAATGCCTGCAAGGGTTCCAAAGTTCCCGTCAATTTGGAAGGGCGGATGATTGTCAAAAAGATTCGGCAGCGTTGACTGTTCAAGAAGCTTGTTAATATCTTCAAGGGCTTCATTACCCTGACATAAGGATGCGCGAAAGTTGATTATCCATGCACGGCTCCAGCCGGTATGGCCTCCGCCGTGTTTGAGCCGGCGGTTAAGTGTTTTTTCTGCTGCCCTTGCAAGTTCAGGCGTTGAAAAAGGGGAAATTAAGCTGCCGGGGAAAAGCCCGTAAAGGTGTGAAATATGACGATGCCCTATTTCTGTTTCTTCAACATCAGCGTTCCATTCTTTTATACATCCGTCATTATTAACCCTGATAGGGGTAAGGCGGGAAAGCACAGAGCGAAACCTTTCAAGATCATTGTGCGAGATTGATGCAGAAAACAGGGCTTTTAATTCTTCTGCGCTTTTAAGTGTTGCAGTAAAAAGATGCTCCAAAATTCTATTGTCCATCTCGCATCCGGTACACAGAGCTCCTGTTTGACCATTTTTAAGCCGGTAGGTATTTTCAGGTGAGACTGAGGGGGAAAGCACCAGGTATTCCTTTCCGTCTTCCTCACTTATACGGGGAATTAGAAATTCAGTGAAAAATACACAGGCATCGTGCATTAGGTAATAGTAACGTTCGAGAAATTTGAGATCAAAGGTATATTCATAGTGCTCGCGTATATGAGTGGCAAGCCACGCAGCGCCCAACAACCAGTACGTACCGGGAATCCAAGTATCCTGCGGTGCAGTATCGCCCCAAATATCAAGATTATGATGGGCCACGTACCCATTACAGCCGTACATAATACGAGCTGTTTGTTTTCCTTTTTGATACGCCCGCTCTAAAAGATCAAAAAGCGGCAGTTCACATTCACTCAGGGCTGTCATACAGGAAGGCCAGTAGTTCATTTGTGTATTTATGTTGATTGTATATTTTGAGCCCCATGGCGGATCAATGTGATTATTCCATATACCCTGCAGGTTTGCAGGATTCGTTCCTTCTCTGCTCGAACTGATAAGTAAATACCGTGAAAAATGATAGTATAATTCAATGAGTCTTATATCTGATGTGTCGGTTTTAAATTGCTCCAGTCTGGTATCAGTTGGAAGTTCATCCTTTTGGTCTGAATTAAAAGAAAAAAGTTTAAAATCGAGCCGTTTGTAGAAATTTTGGTAGTCATCTGTATGCTTTTGCTTAGCCTCTTCGTAGCTTATATTTGAAAGGGATGCTAAATGGGAAGCACAGGCGGCTTTGCAGCTGTCCTTTATAGTGCCGGAGCGAAACGCTGTTTGAATATCAATAAGAATGACAGCCTCATCGGCACCTTCCACGGTTAGAAAGCCGCCGCATGTCTTTACCGCAGCTTTTCCGGACGCAGAAAAGGCTTTAACAGAAGCCATGACACAAAAGGGAAGTCCCCGCGTATCTTCCAATGCTATAGTGTGATCATTTACATTCCAGATATGCTCCGCCCAGTTTCCCCGCTCGACGCTTAAGCGGAAAAAAACTGAATCCGGTGCATCCGCTGATATTTTTACTATAATAATATTGTCTGGTGCAGATATAAAACATTCCCTTATGTATGTTATTCCTTGTATACTAAATTGGGTTTTTGAAATAGCAGTCTCAAGGTTCAATTCTCGCGAGTACGCATGTTCTTTTGTAAGCAAGTCTGTAAGCAGGGCATTATGGTAGCCCAGCGGTCCTTTTATTCCCCTGGTTTTCTCTGTGTAAAAATCTAAGTGAAGTTCCCCAGCTGTCTGATACACCGCCTGATTCGCAGGCGTCCCGGAAAGAGATGTAAAAGCAAGTTCCTGAGCCTCTTCAAGACGACCTGTAGCAATTAGTTCCTGTATTGTATCAATATGAGTCAGTGCATCGCGGTTATTCCTGTCGCGGTAAAACCCAGACCAAAGCGAATCTTCATTGAGTTGAATAATTTCATTGTTAATTCCGCCATAGATCATTGCTCCAAGGCGTCCATTTCCCAGTGGTAAAGCCTCGTTCCATTCTGCAGCGGGCTTAGAAAACCAAATTTTCTTCATGCAGCTAGTGTAAAGCATAGTTCACAATCGTGCAACCTGGGAAAAGGGATTATTTTTAATGAAAATTAGAGGAGGAATAATTAAAAGTTTTTATATAACAAGTACTCATGCTTCTTGACAAATGTAAAGTATATCTGTATAGTATGAATTGTTACTTTATATAGTAACAATTCATTGAGTGTATGACCATCATGATGGTTTCACGGTAAGGAGAACATATGAAAAAAATGGCATTTGCAGTAATGTGTTGTTTGTGTGCTGCTCTTGTTTTAGCAGGCGGCAAAAAAGAGAGTTCAGTTGATGGAACTATCAAAATTGGTATATCCAAAATTGTACAGCATCCGGCTCTTGATGCAACAGAACAGGGTATTCAGGATGCAATAAAAGCAGCCGGGATTAATGCTGCCTTTGATCTGCAGAATGCTAACGGCGATGTTAATACTGCATCCCAAATTGCAAATAAATTTAAGAACGATAAGGTAGCAGTTGCTGTTGGTATTGCAACTCCCGTTGCAGTATCGCTTGCAAATACAATAAAGGACATTCCAGTTGTTTTTTCTGCGGTAACTGATCCAGTAGGAGCAGGTCTTGTAACCTCTTTAGACAGAGGAGAAGGCAATGTTACCGGGTTATCTGATGCTATTCCAACAAGAGAACATATTCAAATGTTTAAAGATATAGCAAAGATTAAAACTCTGGGATATATCTATACCAGTAACGAGGCAAACTCAATATCAGCACTTGCTATAGTAGAGGCTGCTTGTAAGGAATTTGGTTTAACTCTTGTAACTCAGTCAATCTCGACGTCTGCCGAAGTTAAACAGGCTGCAGATGCGATTATTAACCGTGTCGACGGCATCTACCTTACAACTGATAACACTGTATATTCAGCACTAAATTCAATACTGCAGGTATTCGGCCGAGCTAAAAAACCGGTTTTTTCCGGTGATGTTACTGCTGCAATGGATGGCGGCTGCATGATAGCTTCTGGTTTTAATTACTACAAGGCAGGTTTAGCTACGGGTGAAATAGTTGTAGCAATTCTTAAAGGAAAGGCGCCTTCAACCATTCCTGTTAAGTTTTTAACTGAGCCTTCAGAATCTGATCTTTTATTTGATCTTGATGCAGCAGCGGCTTGTGGAATCACTATTCCTGAGTCATATTTGGCTAAGGCAAATTACATTTTTCAAAATGGAAAAGTAACAGAGAAATAAAACATCGCGATGTTAAGTGAATAGGGCTGTCCGTTTTCAGGCTTTATACTGAAGCGGGTAGTCCTTTTGTTTTAAACAGCAGTTTTTCAAAAGGGCTATGTACTACTCACATGGCAAAGGTATTTATAAAGGTATTTATTTTTTACCACCAAAGTGATAGTATTAAACCAGTTTATATTCTACTTATTAAGGAAACACGATGATTGAAGGAATATTAATCGAAGGCCTCATTTACGGCCTTATGGTTCTCGGTGTTTTTATTACATTCCGTATTTTGGATTTTGCCGATCTTACCGTTGACGGCTCATTTCCCTTGGGAGCAGCTATTATGGCTGTCCTTCTTATTAAAGGTGTAAATCCGGTTGCTGCAATTCTTATTTCTTTTGCTGGCGGTATGGCCGCAGGTCTTGTTACAGCAATAATTCATACAAAGTTAAAAATACCAGGTCTATTAGCCGGTATTCTGACTATGACTATGCTTTATTCTATTAACTTGCGGGTTATGTCAAACCGGGCAAATCTTTCTCTATTGCGCATTCCTACTGTTTTTACCTGGCTGACTGATATTACCGGTAAATTTATGAATCCGGAACTGGCAATCGTTCTTTTTCTAATTGCGGTTGTTTTACTTGTGAAAGTTCTGTTGGATCTCTTTTTCCATACAGATTTTGGATTAACCATGGGCGCCTTGGGATCAAATCCGCAGCTCATTATTTCTCAGGGAATGAACCCCGAAATTATAAAGGGTGTTGGTATTTGTATTGCAAACGGGCTTGTAGCCACCGCCGGAGCCTTTGCTTCGATGTATCAGGGATTTGCTGATGTCGGATCAGGTACAGGCATTGTTGTCTCGGGGCTTGCCTCTGTCATGATTGGTGAATTTCTTATCCGCACAAATAAGATTTCTCTTTTAACGCTTCGTGTAGTGTTGGGCTCAATTGTATACCGTATGCTCATGTATTTTGCCCGCAGCTATGGCTACCTTATAAACATGAGTGCAAACGACCTAAAACTTATTACTGGTCTTCTTATCGTAATTTGTCTCATAATTTCTCGGACAGATATTATAAATAAGTGGCAGAGGAAGAAGAGCAGAAAGGCATATGCGGCAGCTGCTTCTAAGGAGTCATATGTTCAGGAAGCAAGGCGCTGCAGTTGTGACGAAGATATAAACAGCCGTAACTGTGAAGATGATACAGCAGGAGGAGCAAAATGATTTCTTTACAAAATATTCGTATGACTTTTGGAGAAGGCACTCCTGACGAAAACACGGCACTCAAAAATATCAATTTGTGTATTAAAAGTGGTGATTTTGTAACGGTAATCGGTTCAAACGGTGCCGGAAAATCTACCTTGTATAATGTAATTGCCGGTACTTTGACTCCTACAGAAGGAAAAATATTTCTTGGTGAAAAAGATATTACAAAAGACAAGGAGCATAGACGTGCTCATTACATAGGGCGTATATTCCAAAATCCGCTTTTGGGAACTGCCGGTAAAATGTCGCTCGAAGATAACATGATGATTTGCTACAAAAAAGGTTATAAGGGTTTGAAAATAAGTCTTAATAATAAGATGCGCGATTATTTTAAAAGCCAGCTTGAAGTTCTCGATATGGGTTTGGAAAACCGCTTGCGCGATAACGTAGAACTTTTTTCCGGCGGCCAGCGTCAGGCGTTAACTCTTTTAATGGCTGTTATGTCAAAGCCGTCGCTTCTTTTGCTCGATGAACATACCGCTGCTCTTGATCCTCATAATGCAGAAATTGTTATGAATCTTACACGTAAATTTGCTAAAGACTATAACCTTACTGTTATGATGATAACTCATAACATGAATCATGCCCTTGAATACGGCTCACGCTTGTTCATGATGGATGGAGGGGAGGTTATACTCGACATCGGAGCAGAAGAAAAGATTAAACTAACCATGAACGATATTATTTCTCGTTTCAAGGCTATAAAACAAAAAGAAATTGTAAGCGATCAGATGCTGCTGCAGTAAGTCTATGCAGCCTATCGGTGTATATTCTCAAAACTGAGTTTATCTTCACCTAGAATATGTTTAGAAATTAACTCGCTGCATATAAAAGATACAAATTCATATGCGGAAATTTTCTTTGCTTCAAATTCATTTGTCTTTTTATTGAGCTGCTCCAGAAGAAATTTGTGTTCTTTTTTATGGCGCTCAATGAATTTGCAGTTTCTTTTTTCAAGATAGTTTTGTTCATCAGTAAAATGATTTTCAGTCTCGGTATATAGCTCCTCCAGAACTTGAAAAATAATGTCGTCTTTTTCATTGTTCACAATGGCACTTATGAGTTTGTTTGACACTGAGAAAAGCTGTTTGTGCTGCTTGTCATAGACCTCTACTCCAATGCGGAAGTCATCCTTCCAGCTTAGGTGCAGTAAAAGAAGTTCATGCCCTGTTTGTTTTTGAGCAGTTTCAGGATCCATGCCTGAAGAGGCAACCGTTTTATTTCTGCCGGTATTCTTTGCTTCATATAACGCAGAATCCGCTCTTTTGAACCAGGAATCAAATGTTTCATCGTAATGAGCCTCTGCAATACCTATGCTTACTGTAATACTGCTGCAGTTTTCAAATACAAGACTGCTGCATGCTTTTCGTATTTTCTCAGCTATTAATATGGCTTGTCCTTCATCTGTATCGGCTAAAAGAATGAGAAACTCCTCTCCGCCCCAGCGGGAAGGAAGATCGGTGCTTCGTCTGTAGTCATGCATTGTGTGCGCAATTTTCTTTAGTACCTCATCGCCTTTGTCATGCCCGTATGTGTCATTAACTTTTTTAAAATGGTCAATATCTAGAATAAGGAGAGATACCGAACTTCCGAATCTTTTTTTTCTATTAAGTTCATACGTAATCATAGGTTCAATAGCTCTTCGGTTATATAAGCCGGTTAAGGTGTCATGCAGAGAAAGAGACTCGGCCTGCTCCCTTGCAGTGGCGAGATCTACGTTTGTAAACTTAAGTTTATGGTAAGATTTAATAAGAAGAATAAGTCCTGAAAGGATGATGAGAAAAAAGGCAGCGAGAACAATATTGGAAATAAGAAGAATTGCTTTTGCATGAACTATATAAAAAGGCTGGGGTTTATTGAGCAGCAAAGCATCTTCAGATAGAGTTTCTATATGTAAGCCGTATTTTTTAAGAGCCTGCCAGTCAAAGAACGGAATTGATATTTTATATGACGAAGCGAATTTACCTGTTTGAAGGTAATCCTGAATACCCTTGAGCATTTCCTGTGAAGTCCGCTGTGCGCTTAATACCTGCCCTCCGACGCATCCTGATCCAAGGAGGGTGTCCCAAAACGTAAAAATGGGGCACGGAGAGATTGCGGATAATTCAGTTAAAAGCTGTTTGGGGATTACCTGTAAACCGTTTTTGTCGACAGTTACCGGAGTAAAAAAAAATGCAGTGTCTTTTTGCTCTTTAGATACTATGTCTTTGAGCGATTCAAAAGAAAAATCGTCAATTGCAGATATTGTTACTTGTGATCCTGCAATTGCTTTGATGTCGTTATAAATTGCCTCGCTTGTTGCTTCATCTCCCATAATAATTTTAATACGTTTTACCTCAGGAAATAAGGTCTGCATTATATTCCATGTCTCAGTAACAACAGAAGTGTACATATTATCCAGTGCAAGAATAGTAGGCGAGGGATAATTCATTATCGAGGTGTAATATGCCTTAGGCATGTATGAAGTGAAATTGCAGTGTTGTTCTATGAATGAACAGGCCTCATCTGAGTTACCTATAACTGCATCAAGCGGGTAGTTAGTATATTTATTTGTTAAATAAAGGGCAAAATTTTCTTTGTTTTTATCGCTTCCAAACCTTGTTACATCCAGGTCCTCAAAAAAGAGCTCTATTTTACCTCCGCTCTGTTCTGCTTTCTGCCGCAGTCCAAGGTTAAAGTATGCAGTCCAAGGATATGTAGGATTATAAGTATTGATGACAAGAATTTTCTGAGCGTTCAAAGCGGCTGTTGTAAGCAGTATAATCAGCGAGACAGCAATTGTTGTTCTTGTTTTATTCATGTATTACTTCTTTTTGATCGGATTCGTATTTGGATTGTATCATATGTATTTGGAAAAGACAATAAAACCTTAAGCAAATAGAAGAAGGCTTCCTGCCATAACAATCATACCTGCTATTAAGCCTCCGATTGCTATGTGGTGTTCTCCGTATTCTTCTGCTGTTGGTAATAATTCATCGAGTGAGATATAGACCATGATTCCTGCAACACCCGCAAAGATAAAACCGAGGGTGGTATCATTAAAAATAGTGCTTAGGATAAAAAAGCCGATGAGTGCACCAACTGGTTCTGACAAGCCGGATAAAAATGAAAATAAAAACGCTTTTCTTCTATTTCCGGTTGCGTAATAAATTGGTGCAGAGACAGCTAATCCTTCGGGTATATTGTGAATTGCAATTGCGACTGCAATGCTTATACCCATTGCGGGTTCTGAAAGAGCTCCCATAAAGGTTGCAAGTCCTTCAGGAAAGTTATGAATAGCTATAGCAAGAGCTGAAAAAACTCCCATACGCATAAGTTTTTTTTGTTCTAGTATGCTGGTATGCTGCGCGTTTACTGCATCTTCAAGTTCGTTAGCTTGATGAGCTTGACTAACGGCCTGATGTTCGGGATCAATATTTCCCATCTCATGAGGATTTTCGTATTCGGGTATTAGTTTATCGATTATTGCTATGACAGCCATCCCGATAAAAAAAGCAACAACAGTTAAAGCGTAGCCGGTTTTCCCATTATAGGCGAGAGTTAGGGCTTGTTTGGCCTTTGGGAAGATTTCTATGAGAGAGACATATATCATAACACCGGCAGAAAAACCTAAGGCGCCTGCTAAGAATTTAGGATTGAACTTTTTTGAAAAAAAGCCTATAAGACTTCCAATACCTGTAGCAAGGCCGGCAAAAAGGGTTAGTGAAAATGCAAAAATGATGGTTTTAATATCCATGATAATACTCCTTTATATGATGTAACACTTACAGTGAATTAAGAAAGTCTGATGCAAATATAATCACGTTTCTTCCCTGATAATTGTGATCTTTGTTTTTCAGTAGAATAATATCTGTACGTATTCCTTGTTTTATGAGAGACTCTCCATAGGCCTTTCCTTCATCCAATAAAGGGTCTTTTCCGCATAAACTAATCATTGCCTGAGGCAGGTTTTCAAAAGTTTTTGCATACAGCGGGTACACATAGGGATTGTTTTCGTTTTCTTTTACCTTTCCCTGCAGATAAAAGTCAAAAAAAATCTCGAGACTTCGTTTTGTGAGAAAACTCTTCTTTGCATTTTCTAGTCGCGAAGGCCAGATTTCGCCCGTTTCGGGATTTTTTTCGCCTGCAGCTGGAGAAAAGAGCATTTGTGCAAGGGGAATTTGCTGGTTATGATCCCGTTGAAATTGACATATTACTGCTGCTAATGCTGCGCCTGCACTATCTCCTGCTACCACTATGCGTTTTGGATCACTGCGAAAATAACGTGCATTCTCCACAAGATAATCATAGACCGCAAGACAATCCATAAGTCCTGCGGGATAGGGATGTTCCGGAGCTAATGCATAATCTACAGAGACAATTATGCATTGTGAGCGGTCTGCCATCTTGTTAGTTACACTATGTTTTTGAGCGTATGAGCCGATGACAAAGCCTCCACCATGCATGTACATAACGAGGGGCGCCTCTTTTCGTATTTTTTTTGGTATGTAAATTCTAACAGGAATTTCGCCTAAAGGACCAGGAATGGAGGTATCTGTATAATTTGCCTTATTTAAATCGATGAGAGTTCCGATTTTTTCTCCAAAAGTACGAACAGTTTTATATGTTGTATCAATATTATCCATATATAGGCGCTGCACGCTGGTACAGGAGAAGGTGAACATGACAAGGAATAACACAATTAAAAATAAAATCCGGATAGTAAAACTATAATTCATATAGATCATTGTATACGTGATTAGTGTGTAAATCAATCAGTAAAATTTTCGTTTTTATTGTACAGACCTGATATTTTTTGGTATTAATACTAGATTTAAATGACAAATTTACTTACTATTATATAAAATTGTTTTTCCGGTTCATAAGGGGTATGTATGAATAAGTATGTTAAGCGTTACTTAGTAGATTCATTAAGCGGAATGGCTTTGGGTTTGTTTTCTACCTTAATTATCGGGTTAATACTTAAACAAATTGGCGGCTTTTTTCCAATACAGGTTTCTTCAGATGCTTCTACAATAATGCTCTGGCTAAGTGCAATAGGTAAATTCCTTATTAAAATTGGTCAAACTATTACAGTTCTTACCGGAGCCGGTATTGCAGTAGGAGTTGCACATGCATTAGGAGCTCCTAAACTTGTTTGTTTTGCTAGTATTCTAACCGGTACAGTTGGTGCCTATGCATCTGGTTTTATTTCAGGGTCAATTATTTCTGCCGCCGGTGCTGTAACTCTGAGCGGTCCAGGCGATCCAATTGGTGCTTTGGCAGCAGGTCTTGCCGGTGCTGAGATAGGACGGCTTCTTTCGGGAAAAACCAAGGTTGATATTATAATAACCCCAGCCGTCACCATACTAACAGGGTGTATAGCTGCTGTTCTCCTTGGCCCTCCTCTCGCTCAAGGTTCATTCTGGCTTGGAGCAGGTATACAAAAAGCAACAGAGCTTCAGCCTTTTTTAATGGGAATTGTATTAAGCGTTACCATGGGAATGATTTTAACACTTCCTATAAGTTCTGCAGCTATAGCGATCATTTTAGGGCTTTCAGGTCTTGCAGGCGGTGCCTCAACTGCCGGCTGCTGTGCACAGATGATAGGTTTTGCTGTTATTAGTTTTAGAGACAATGGGATGAACGGTCTTTTAGCACAAGGGTTAGGAACTTCTATGCTTCAAATACCGAACATTGTAAAAAATCCTCGAATCTGGATTCCTCCAACTCTTGCTTCGGCTATCACAGGTCCATTGACTACTGTAGTATTTAAGATGAAGAATTTACCGGCTGGTTCAGGAATGGGTACGTCCGGTTTTGTTGGACCTCTTTTAACATGGGAAGCAATGATTGGTGAATCAAGCGGAGGGTACATTATAGTATCGATCGCACTTCTTTACATAATTTTACCTGCTGTTCTCTCGTTTGTATGCTATGAATTTATGAGAAAGAAGGGTTGGATAAAAGACGGAGACATGAAGCTTTCTTAATACTCATAGTTACAATTATCTTTGTTCCTTAAAAATTGAGCCGCGAATACGCTTTACGAGACTTGCCTGTGCAATAGACATTTCGACAAGTGTATTATCCGGCTCTTTTTTTATGGTTACAATTGCGTCGTTTACATGTTTATCTATACTGATGGGTTTGCCAATTATGAGGTTTTTGTTTTTTCCAGTTTCTTCATAGTAAAACTCTATCATAGAATTTGTTGATATTGCATACTCTATAACGTGAATCTTCCCAAGAAAATCCATTCCGCTTGCCTCTGTTTTTTCCATTCGTACAGAATCGCTTCGCAGCTGTACTGGATTAATAATGATTTTTCTCTGGATTCGAGAACGCAATACTTCCTTTTGTTCAGGGGTACAATTCATGGTATCAATTTGTTCCCTTAATGAAGTTTGCAGCTGCTTTTTATCGTTTGAAGAAAGAGACACCTGAAGCGATGATTGTGATGTATCAATATCCTGTTTGTCAGATTTTAAGTTAACAAAGGGCAGAGGGGCTGACGTTTGGTGAAGAGTTTTTATACCGCCTATAAAGTCGAGCCCGCTTCTTGTTATGACATCATGAGCCTCTTCATCGCTTGCAAAATCCATGAGGTAAATACCTGTCGTAAGAATGTATTTAATGTACGGGGCAATTTCAGGATTTTTTTCAACTTGAATCTGTTTCTCCGGTGATACCTGCAGTACGTATCCTCGGTAGAGCGAGGCTGATGTAAAACTTTTAAACCATTCTTCTATTGATATATGTAAATTTTTTGAAACTTGATGATTCGTAGCGTTATCTAAGTCGGTGAAAATAGTTTCAGGCAAGCTGCCGCTGTCAAAGCATTTCATACATGATTGGCGGGTAATTTCCATCTGAAGAATTGTGTCGCATCGTTTGAGTGTCATACAGTGAACAAGCGGGAGTAATTGTTTTAAACTCATACCAGGAAGGATCGTTACTGAATATCCTGCATCTATGCTGAGTGTCTGCACTCTTTCCACAATTTGCTGTCTGTTAACAGAGGCATACAGAGGTTCATCTTCATCGTCCAAACCTTGTACTTGAATAAGACCAAAAAAGATAGCATCTTCAATAATATCTATAGTGCTAGATTCTTCTACTCTATGTTCTGTGGTGGATGATTGCTGAAGAATGGATGCAAATCTGCCATGTTTGCGTGTTTCTGTTCCTTGGAGTGCTTTTTCTTTAAGCAAAAGAGCACATCGTAGAAGCGTTTTTTTCGTATATAATGTACTTCGAATACGAGAGGTAATATCAATTAGAAGCTGAGCCTGCTGCTGCAGAATATCGCGCGGAAGGTGAGATCGTGCAGATGCTGTAATGTAGGCGTATTGTACTTCTTCATCGAGCTCGGCAAATTGTCTCCATTTTGCATAATCGCAGTTAAGGGAACCTTCTTCCATTTTAAAAAGCGAAAGGTTTTTTAGGGCCTGGATAAGGCGTTGTAAAAAGGAAATATTGCTTACTTGTGGAAAAATATCATACAGCATGGTTTCAATTTTTTTCTTGAATGTCCCATCAGCCTTACATAATCCAGGTTCAGAACTTACAAAGGTAAATAGAGATGCTATAAGCTGGGCAGAAAGTTCTTGTCTTTGAGTTTCTCTTACCGCAGAATCTATTTTTCCTTCCGGTAGTAATAGAGACTGATGAATATAGGGTTCTAGTGTTTCTATAAGAAGCGGATTAATTGCAAAAACAATTTTACTGCTGATCGGATCCGAGTATCTGTATAAAAGAAGGCGCTCTTCAAGATTCAGAATGTGGTCATAGAGTTCTGTAAGAGGAAAAGTACCTGTAAAAAAAAGAACAATTTTTTCTTGACTTACAAAAGGAAGGGTTTGTATGGCGCTGAGAATTAGACGATCACTTTCGCTTAAAAGCTGTACAATTGCTTTTTTGTTTTCATCCCGGCGAATAAACGCGCTTAATTCTTCTATGAGCTTTTGCTTATTATAGGGAGTTTTTATTTCTCCAAGATACATTCTTATAATTTCAAAGAAATGGTGATCTTGAAGTGTGGAAAGGCTTTCTCTCCACTGTAATACCTTAGCCGCATGAGGATTCAATGCTTTTCCTGTCATATGGTGCCTCCCCAAAGCGGGAATAAATCTTCTATTTCATCAACATCGCGTATGAGTCTGTAGGAGTATCCTTGTTCTGCAAGAAACTTCTGTCTGTTTGCCCCAAATTGCTCTTCTACTGTGTCTCGAGTAATGAGTGTAAAAAATCGTGAAATACGTTCTTTGGGCCGTAAAATTCGTCCTAGTCGCTGTGCTTCTTCTTGGCGGCTTCCAAAGGTTCCGGAAATCTGAATGGCCATTGAAGCGTCCGGCAGGTCGATAGCAAAATTTGCTACCTTTGAAACTACAAGCGTGTTTATTTTACCTGATCTAAAATCTGCATACAGAACATCGCGCTCTGTGTTGGATGTTTTTCCTGTAATTATTGGTACATTCAAAAGTTTTGCAATCTCATGGAGCTGGTTTAAATACTGACCAATGATAAGTATTTTATCTTCTGGAAAATGTTCTACCAGTTTTTGAATAATTGGAATTTTTGCAGGATTTTCACTAGCAATTCTATGCTTCGTTCTTGTGTCAGATACTGCATAATCAAGTTCTTTTCTATCATCGAGGTCAATGCGGATTTCTACGCATTCTGCTGTGGCTATCCAGCCGGATGCTTCGAGTTCTTTCCATGGAACGTCATAACGTTTTGGTCCTACAAGGCTGAAAACAAAGCCTTCACAACCGTCTTCTCGAACCAGGGTTGCAGTAAGACCGACCCGCCTTACTGCCTGTAATTCTGCAGTGACACGGAAAACTGGAGCAGGAAGAAGATGAACTTCATCGTAAATAATGAGGCCCCATGCTCTTTCTCTAAAAAGCTGAAAATGGGGGTAGGGACCTTCTTTTTCCGGTCTCCAAGTGAGAACCTGATAGGTTGCGACCGTTACAGGTGCAATTGCTTTTTTCTCCCCTGTATATTCCGCAATTTGATCTTTTGTAAGATTGGTTTTATCAATAAGTTCAGTAATCCACTGATGTACAGCAGAAATATTTGTAGTAAGAATTAGCGTGTTTGTTTTAAGAAGCGACATAATAGTCATGCCGACGATTGTTTTTCCCGAGCCGCATGGAAGAACGATGGTTCCGAAACCAGTTCCCGGACCCTTGTCGCCGACAAGAGCCTGAGCAGCATGTACTTGATAATCGCGGATAGTAAGCGTTCTTTCGTGAAGGGTTTTTTCTCGAAGTAAAACATCTAAGGGTTCGCCATCCCGTAATGGAGCTTCGTCCTTAACCGGCCAGCCGAGTTTAAGAAGCTCCTGCTTTACGGTACCACGGTTGGTAAGTTTAAGAGAAAACACCCAGACATGTTTTTCGATTCCTTCAATTGAGCGAATACTTTCTTCCGGCTCGAGATACTTTTTCATTATCCGGGTTGCTTCAATTTCACGGTATACCGATGCTGAATCTGTAATAAGGTAAAGAATTTCTTCAGTTTCTAATGAAGATTCAGGAGGGGTGTTCGTATCAGTATGCGATTGCGAAAGCTCTTCGTCTTTTTTTGTAAGATTTGCTGGAATGAGCCTGAGTTTTCCGAATCGTCCTGCAGTTTCTCTAATCCACATGATGACAGACTGAGGAATGTCATAGCGGGAATACTTTACAAGAGTTTGTTCAACATCTTCAGGGGTAAAACCGGCACTCGATGCGTTCCACAGCGAAAGTGCTGTTAAGCGGTACGTATGAAGGTGCTCTGGAGAACGTTCTAGTTCTGCAAAGGGTATAAGGGCGTCACGGCATTCCAAGGCACGTGGTGCATGCACATCTAAGAGAATGGTACGGTCGCTTTGAACAATCAACGGGTTATCGTTTTGCATGAATGACTATTTTAACCTATGGGAAAACAAACATCAAGCTAAAAAAGAGTTATAATCGTTTGAAAAAGCCTAAGGTTCCTTGTTCTTTTCCAGAGACAGATAACCATCTTATTGGTTCTCTGATATGTTGTCTTTGAATACCCTTGTCTTCTTCGGAAGCCAGTTTTCCTAGAATAAAGTTGGTAATTTCTTGATCTGTTTCTGAGACGGCCTTGATGAGCAATGTCTTTTGGGGTTCTTTTTCTGCAAAGGAATATGCAAAGTTTTCTGAAAAAGCTTCGAAGGCACTTTGTGCCGCACAGACTGCAGCTCCAGCCGGCTCCTGGTATTGAGCGGTATCGGATTTCTTTTTATTTATACTAGCTAAGGAAGGAGCGGTTTTGAGTAAAAAAATGAGCCTGCCGGTTTTTTTTTGAATAAAGCGGTCCATTAAAGCCTTACTTAAGAGCTGATATGCAAGTATGAGATCGTTTACGGCCTCCAGCATAGTTGTAGTTTTTGTATCTTCATAAAGCGGCGCAACATGAGGGCCGTCGAAAATGAGGCAGGCTGCATCCAGTGAACCCGTTAAGTTTTCAGCTTGAACAGCTAAGGAACATGAAGACACAACCGAACCCCGGTTCCAAACAAGAAACTGAGGGTTATCATAGGTACTGTCATCGCTGGAGTTCTTCGTAATGAGAGCAGTAACACCCGAATCGGCTGCTGTTGAAAAGAACTTTTCTCCTGCTGGAAAATCTTTACCTGCAAATAAAATGTTTTTTATCATAAAGTTAACTATAACACGAAAATAGTGATTTTTCAATGAGAGTGTTGACTGCTCTGAAGTCTTTGAGTATGCTACTATCATGAAAATATGGTTAAAATATGTACTTGGCTGCTTGCTTGGTATTATAGCTTCTGCAGTGTTACCCCTTGAGTCAGCGGCAGTCCAAAAGGTTCTTGTGTTTTTAACAGAATTTGCAATACGATTTGGCCGTTACACCCTGCTGCCCTTACTTTTTTTTAGTATGGTTGTCGCTGTATGTAATCTTCGTGATACAAATCTTCTATTAAAAACAGCGTTTCAAACCGTTTTTATGGTGATTATGTCTTCTCTTCTTCTTGTAATACTTGCGCTAGTATCGGGAATGCTCATAAAACTGCCTCGAATTCCAATATCTGTAGAGAAGGTGACAGATACTGTTAGTTTAAATATTCCAACCCGTTTACTACAGCTTTTCCCGTTAAATGGTCTCGATTCTTTCTTGGACGGTGCGTATCTCTTACCGCTTTTTGTTCTTGCAGGCTTTGTAGGTGCAGGATGTGCATCAGATAAACTTGCAGCAAAACCTGCTATAACCCTTTTTGATTCACTGTCAAAGGTTTCATATGCTGTGATGAGCTTTTTTATTGATATGCTTGCTATTGGATTAATTGCAATTTCTTGTACATGGTTTATTCAATTTAAGGATTCATTATTATCGGGTGTGTTTACGCCGCTTATCATGCTGCTTGCGGGAAATCTCATTATTGTAACTGCATTGATATATCCGCTTGTTATAAAATTTGCATTTAAAGAAATGCATCCATACAGGATTATGTATGCAAGTATTTCTTCTATGATCATAGCCTTTTTCTCAGGCGATACTAACCTTGTACTTCCTATTAATATCCGCCATGCAAAGGAAAGCCTTGGCGTAAAACGAAGACTGAACGCAGTCACACTGCCGGTTTTTTCTACCTTTGCCCGTGGAGGTTCAGCCTTAGTTACCGCAATATCATTTATAGTAATATTAAGATCCTATACAAGTCTTGGAATTTCCTTCAGCGATGTTCTTTGGATTGGACTTATTTCATTCATACTGTCCTTTTTTCTGGGGGCATTTCCTGTGGGAGGAACCTATATTTCGCTCACTCTTTTATGCACCCTATACGGCCGCGGCTTTGACGCCGGCTACCTCCTTTTAAAGCCGCTGGCTGTAATTCTTGGCTCTTTTGCCGCAGCCATCGATGCTGTCACAGCGATGGCTGGCTCTTACTTAATTGCCTCAAACATGAAGATGGTTGAACACAGAGACTTGAAAAAGTTTATATAGGCTTACTTCTTTTTGTTCAAAAGCGCCGCAAAGGGGTTATATGACATGCCGTCATCACTGCCCTGATTGTTGCGCTGGCCTCCGCGGTTGTCGCTTCGGCTGCCGCCCTGAGGTGGTCTTCTGTCGTCCCTCTCTTTTACTGCAGTAGCAGTACCTGTACCTGAGCTGCCGGCCTTAACTACTTTTACAACACGTTTTGCACCCTGTCCATCTGAAGAAGCTGGTTTTATTGAGCCTGCACCTCCAGTTCTGGTACCCGCATCACTCTTAAGTGAAAGAGAAATCCTGCGCCGGTCCAAGTCCAGACCGATAATTGTGCATTCTTTAATATCTCCTACTTTGATGACTTCCATAGGATCTTCTACAAAGCTGTCGCTCAATTCAGATATATGAAGCAGTGCTGTTTCTTTAATACCCAAATCTACAAAGGCTCCGAAGTCTACTACGTTCTTAATTTTTCCAGTAACCTTCATACCTTCTTTGAGATCTTCAAAGGTAACAACACCTTTTTGCATGATTGGTTTTGGGTAGCCTTCGCGCGGATCGCGGTTCGGCTTTTTAAGTTCTTCAATAATATCGGTTATAGTTGTTTCGCCGAGTGAAAAACGATCTTTTAAGTCTTTTTTAAGCTGGGCAGTAACATCGCTTGAAGACTTAATGAGAGGAAGAACTTCGCGTGCCGCTTTATAATTTTCCGGGTGTACCCATGTGTTGTCTAAGGGATCAGTGCTTTCGGGGATTTTCAAAAAACCTGCACATTGTTCAAACGTTTTTGCACCCATACCGCCGACCTTTAGCAAATCTTCTCGGCTAGTAATCTTGCCGTTAGCATCGCGGTAGGCGACAATTTTTTTAGCAAGGGAAGTATTAATTCCAGAAACGTATTTTAACAAAGAAAAGGATGCAGTGTTAAGATTTACGCCGACCTGATTAACAACTGAACCTACAACCTCATCGAGCATTTCTGAAAGTTTTTTCTGGTTTACGTCATGCTGATACAAGCCTACACCGATAGATTTGGGATCTATTTTGACAAGCTCTGCCAGAGGATCCTGCAGTCTTCTTCCTATTGATATTGCCCCTCTAATGGTAAGGTCGAGTTCGGGAAATTCCTCGCGTGCAGTATCACTTGCAGAATATACCGATGCACCGTCTTCATCGACGACGGTATAAAGAACATCGGGGAAGTTATCGTTTATAACTTTTGCAACAATTTCCTGTACCTCGCGAGATCCTGTGCCATTACCTACCGCGACCAGCTGAATATTGTACTGGGAAATAGCCTTTCGAATATCGGCAGCAGCTTTTTCCGGTGCTGTAACTTGATTTACCACAAAGTAACCAAGGTATTTTCCAGTTTCATCGAGGGCTGCACACTTCGTACCGGTTCGAATACCGGGGTCAACGCCTAAAACCCGTGTCCCCTTAATTGGCTGCTGCATAAGGAGGTTTTTCAGATTTTCACTGAAAACTCCGATGCCGTGAGTATCTGCATTATCTCCTAGGTCGGAACGAATTTCGCGGACTACGGCGGGTGAAAGAAGGCGGACAAGCCCATCCTCAATAGCCTCGCCATGATATTTGTTAAAGGTACAATACTTGTGTTTCAAAACGTCAACAGCACCATCAACATCTACATCGATAGTAACTTCTAATACACTTTCGCGCTCTCCGCGGTTTATAGCTAATACACGATGAGCTTTAATTTCGTTAAGAGGTTCGTTGTAATCCCAATACATTTGATACACCGAAGTCTTGGCCGTATTAGCATCTCCTGCGCCTTTTACTTTTATGAGGCCGGTTCTCATATAGAATCCGCGAATATCAGATCGGTTCGAAGAATCCTGAGATACTCGTTCTGCTAAGATGTCCTTTGCACCATCAAGTGCTGCTTCTGCTGTCGGCACCAAAAGTTCCTCGATCTCTGCCTCTGTTACAATAAATTCTAGAGCTTTTTTCTCAATAGAAGGAGTGTCGAGCTCGAGCATTGCATCTGCAAGCGGTGCAAGACCGCGCTCTTGCGCAAGCATTCCGCGTGTTTTCTTTTTTTTCTTGAAGGGAGCCCACAAATCCTCAAGCTCTGTAAGAGTCTTCGCCGTCATTACGGCTTCATACAAGTGCTCTGTCAGTTTGCCCTGGGCATATACGCCTTTTAAAATCTCTATACGTCGGGTCTCCAAATTTGAATAGCTTTTAAACAGGTGATCGCAGTCGCGAACCTGTACTTCATCCAAAGAACCATGCTGTTCTTTTCTATAGCGCGAAATAAAGGGGATGGTGCATCCCTCATTAATAAGAGAAATAACTGCACTAACCTGAGGCATTCGAATAGAAAGCTCGTCGGCAATGCGTTTAATAATTGCAACTTCATTAATTGTAAGTGCGTCAATTGATTCTTGTGTAAATTCCATAGTGATCCATTTTACGGGAAAAGACCGATTAAAACAAGGACTTTTTGCTTTTTAAGGTACAAGAATAAAGAGAGGGGCATGAGATCAGTATGACAGATAAAAATCCCACAAAACCGTTTTTTTCTGATATAATAAAGAATGTATTAGAAAAGTACTGCGGGAGATTACGATGAAGAAAATCCAAGTTATAGTATCGGTATTGTTGGTTTGTATAACTCTCATAGCCTGCGCATCGAAAAATGAAACTGCCGAAGAAAGCACTGAAGAAACAGGGCTCGTACAGCAAAGCGGAGTTTGGCAGGAAAATTCCATGTCAAATACAGCACAGTGCGGTTATTTTTTTACAAGCAGAGAACTCGGCCCCTTGGGTTCTGTAGAAGCAGTATTCAAAAAGGACAGCGGCTACGAACATGGCGGATTCGGTTTTGCATTCGGCTACACACCTGCTCCTGACGGCTATATTAAAGACTATATTAGATTTGATATAACAACATCCGGCTTCTATTCACTTTATTCATTCAAAGGCGGTGTGTACACCGATTTAGTAGAAGCTCAGCCTTCAAATGAAGCATACTTCTATGCATCCAGTGCTATTAAAAAAGGTAATGGACAAGAAAATTCTCTAAAAATTGAAAAAAAGGCAGATGGTACCTTTTCTTGCTACATAAACGGCCAAAAGATTGCCGAGAATATTAAGCCGGCTGCATCCGGCAGTGACGGAATATGTGCTTTGTTTTCTGTAGGCTCTGAAACTCAAGAAAAGTTTCCGAATAGTCCTGTAAAGGTAAGCTTCAAAGTAAAATAATAGATTTGAAAGAGATTTAGGAAGATGAAAAAACTGCGGGACCCTGAAACTCTTGTATCACGGTCCCGCAATAATTAGCGCAGTCTATTTTTTCCAATACGTTATAGAAGTAGGTATATCTTCCATCGTCAAAACCATTCTGTTTCCGCTGACTTCTCCGGTTGCAAAATCTTCAATTACAACATCGGGATCAGTGTAGGTGTACTGAAAGTCGCCATTTTCACTTACTCCCGCTAAGCTCATGCTAAAGCTTAGATTTACAGTGTTGGAATCAATAAAGACTAAGGTTGATTCATAAAATAGATTGCTTGTTTTCCATGTTGTTCCTGTTAAACTTTCAGGGTTTTGGCAGGAAACGAAGAGTATTACACCAATACTCAATAGAGCCAATAATAATAGATTTTTCTTCATACTAGTAACCTCGCTTCTCTTTAAGAGTAGTATTATATATAAGTATAAGTCAATATTTTACATTGTCAAATAATATTTACTCTTTATTGTAAAATATCTTTTTTGCAAATGTAATTCTCTTTGCTATCATATCCTGAGTAATCGGGCTTGTAAAATTAAGTTCGACTCCGTGTATTGTTCCCTTGGTGTTATTAAGTTCTGACATGGCTCCATCTTTTAGGAGTCTTTCGTGATACGCAATACCTTCATCTCGAAGGCAGTCGAATTCATTCACCTCAATAAAGGCAGGCGGCAGGCCGCTAAGATTTTCTGTCTCTGCAGGGGATGCATAATGCCGGTCTTCCGGTTTAGTATAATAGTTTTACATAAAAAACCGGAAGTATTTCTAATTTACAAGATTTTAACAATTACTTAACATAAAATATAAACTATGAGATTATAAACATATAGACAGTTATGAATATGTAGAGAAAGGAGGTCATTCCATGAGAATACTTATAATTGGTGCTGTTGCTGCGGGTACTTCTGCTGCGGCCAAGGCAAGGCGGAATTCTGAAAGTGCAGAAATTGTTGTATATGAAAAAGATTCCTTTATTTCCTATTCAGGCTGCGGTATGCCGTATTTTCTCGGAGACGAGGTTAAAGACATTGCATCTCTAACGCCTCGTAATCCTTTATTTTTTAAGAATAAATACAATGTTGATATAAAAACTATGCACGAGGTAGTATCAATAAATGCCGGCAATAGAACCATTTGTGTGAAAAACCTTCAAAGCAATGAACTATTTGAGGATTCGTATGACTCCCTCATTATTGCAACGGGGGCTAAATCTGCGGTTCTTCCAATAAAGGGCATAGACAGCGAAGATGTTTTCTCCCTTAGAAATATTAACGATATGATTAAGATAAAAAAATGGATTAATGACAAAAAAGTCGAGGAAGCTGTTATTATTGGAACAGGCTTTATAGGGCTTGAAGTATGTGAAAACTTGTCGAGGCTTGGAATTAAAGTAAGTCTTGTGGAAAAGCTCAATCAGGTAACTCCGGGACTTGATGAAGATATGGCAGTCCATGTTCAAAACCATCTTGAGTCAAAGGGTGTGACTGTATATACCGGTGTCAGTGTTTCATCTGTTGGTAATGGTTCTGTTGTCTTATCAGATAGTACCATTGTTCACTCTGATCTGACTCTTATTGCTGCAGGAGTAAAACCTGAAACATCGCTTGCAGAAAAAGCAGGCCTTGAGCTTGGCGCTGCCGGGGCAATAAAGGTTAATGATAAAATGCAGACATCAGATTCTAACATCTATGCCTGCGGGGACTGTATAGAACATACGCATCTTGTAACCGGCAAAAAAGTTTGGAGGCCTCTTGGTTCCACGGCAAATAAGACAGGACGCATTGCAGGCGACGTAGTAACCGGCGGAAATCTGGAATTCCGCGGAATTCTGGGTACTGGAATATTTAGAATTTTTGATCTGGCTGTAGCACAGACTGGTTTATCTGAAAGGGAGGCTGCTGTAGAGGGGTATGATGTAAGGGTTTGCCACAACATAAAACCTGATCACAGTGAATATCTTGGAGGTAAAGACATTATTATTAAGGGAATTGCAGATGCCAAAACCGGACGCTTGTTAGGCGTGCAAATAATCGGTGAACAGGGTGTTGATAAAAGAGTTGATGTTTTTGTAACGGCGATTACTTTTGGAGCAAAGGTAACGGATCTTTTTCATTTAGACTTAGCCTATGCACCGCCCTTTTCTACCACCAAGGATCCTGTAATGTATACAGGAATGATTCTCGATAATGCAATAAATAGAGCGCGCCCCTTAGCAACAAAAAATATGATGGAAAATATTAAGAAGGAAGGGAATTCTTTTTCTGTCATTGATACGCGAGTAGAAAAACAGTATGAACAAGCTCACGTTGAAAATGCACAAAACATACCTCATGAGAAGCTGCGGGAAGTACTGAGTAATCTTAATAAAGAAGAAGTTCTTTTTACCTATTGTAATAAGGGAACAACCGGTAACGCCGCACAAAATATTTTAATCAACAGCGGCTTTAAGAGAGTGTATAATGTATCCGGCGGCTTTACTCAATACAAGGCGCAAAAAGAAGAGACGGTACAATAGTTACCTATAAAAATCATTGTTCCAGTATTTCATAACTTTTTCCGGCTCACAGCCTTCATGATTTAAATTTCCAAGCCATTTGAGAAATTCCAAGGTTTTAGGGCTGTACTTTTTTTCTACTAACTTTTGCTCTTTGTGTCGTTCCTCTGTTTCAATTTCGGTAAGAAATGCTTCTGTTTTTTTTGTCTCTTCGAGCGCTCTGTGTACAAGATCTTCGGTGCTTGCCTGTTGTTGTACTCCTGTTGAAGGCATGAGCCATTCTTTGTGTTCTGTATTAGTATAATCCCGCTTCTCAAATTCTTTTTTGATTACCGGCTGAATCATGGAGCGGGGTAATGAATCATGTGCGCCGACAAGATCAAATATTTTTCTTTTAATGCTAAGCGGGTCCCAAATAAAAAGCAGCACTGTTTTCATGTCATTAAAAGATGCTTCGTACATGCCCTTCTCGTAACGATCGGGGAAGGCTGAAAGAAAAAGGGCATCAGCTGCAGTGAACCATTCTCTTTTGCTGTATAGCATTATATTCGGGTTTTGCGAATACTTTATTTTTTTGTCTTGGGGAACGGTGCCGAGTGTTGCAAGAGCCGCTTCAAAACGGGCATGTCGTATTCGTGAAGGAGGGTCTGGATGTAACTCATTGTTAAAACCTATGCTCCAGTATACCCAGGGATGTATATTCCTGTCTAAGAGATAATGGAAAATCATCCCTTTAACGAAACGGAATGCTAGAGGACGAATAAGAGGCCGCTTAAAAATATCAGCAAGTTCTGGTGCAGCGACTGCCAGGTCTATATCGACTATGTTTTGTGCCGCTCTTAACAGCGGACCGAAAACTTCAGAAGGAGGAGTTTCATGAAGCCATTCGGCAAATTCATGAGCGCGTGAAATGTCACCCCGTTTTCTCCATGGAACCTGTCCGTAAAAAAAGAAAGGATCAGGACCATGGGTTCCGAGTGTTTCGGGGCCTGAAAAACCAGGTTTTTCGTTAAGAGCCTTGAGGCAAAACTGCCAGTGATCAGGAGCGGCCGGCATGAGAATGTTCCTTTTTTTCTGAAACGAGAAATAAAATTCCGCCTACAATAAACAAAACTACAAGTGAAAGTACTCCGTAGCGCATGGTACCGCCGGGCAGTTCTCCAAATGTTTTTAATACAAGAAGCGAAATTCCGCCGACAAGGGTGGGTCCCATAACAGCTGCAAACCTGCCGAAAATTGTATAGAAGCCGAAAAATTCATTTGCCATTTCTTTGGGAATAATTTTTCCATAATAAGATCTTGAAAGAGACTGAACTGCACCCTGCGATGTTGCAACCATCATTCCGAGGATCCAAAAGTGGCTTACCTTAGTAACAGTGACAGCATATACAGCAATGAGGCAATATATGATCAATGTTGCCAGAAGAAGGGTTCGAGTGCGGAAACGTTTTGCAAGATATGAAAAAAGCAGTGCAAAGAAAAAAGCTGCAGCCTGTATTGCAAGAAGAATTGGAAGCAGTGTTGCCGTTGCGTTATCAGCGGTAATACCTTCAACAGCATTTGATGCAAAGGGAACAGCCATTGCAATGATGGTGTGAACTCCGTCTATATAAAAAAAGTAGGCGATTAGGAAAAGGAAAACAGGGGTATAGAGTTTTATATTCTTAAAAGTATGAAAAAGACGCTTAAAAGAATTATACACAGGGTGCGGTTCGCTCGCTATACCGTACTCCTGTTTTACATTTTTTAAAAAGGGAATAGAAAACACGAGCCACCAGATGCCGGTCATAAAAAATGTTATTCTAAAACCAGTATACACATCATAGGGGATTGAAAGCCCTCCAATAGTAAGAATGCCGTTAGTTGTTAAGCCGGGAATAACCTGCAGCAGTACGATTGCCAAAACAAGAGGAATGGTGCTACCTCCTAGGTAACCGAATGCATAACCTGCAGTAGAAACCCTGTCCATTCTCTCGTCTGTTGTTACATCTACAATGAATGAGTCATAAAAAATATTTGTTCCTGCATAACCGATTGATGCGATGGTATATGGAATAAGAATCATCCACCAGAAAGCAGGGTCTGCCGGATAAAAACCAATAAGAAACGTAAAAATAATGCCAATCACAAAGAAGAAGATAAAAAACTTTTTCTTATATCCCTTATAATCTGCAATTGTTCCAAGAATGGGGGAAAGCAGAGCAACTCCCAGACTGATAATAGAAACAATGAACCCGTAGATTGATTCCGATCCTTCTATGTTTTTTGCTAAAAGGCCGTAGAGCATCGGGAAAATAAAGGACCACACGATAACCGTGAAACAGGACTCGGCCCAGTCATAAAAAATGTAGGACCATTCTTTTTTGTTAAATATCATAGTTATCAGTATACCCCCATATTGTAAAGGGTGCATTAAATTTCTACTAATTCAGGTGAATTTTCTACCATACTGCATTCAATTTTTGCATAAACGATTACACATCGAATTTATGATGAATTTATGCCGATTTAACAATTGTTTTGTATGTTTCTGTCATGACATATCAAACACATGCATATTTTGGAAAAGTTCTGCATTCGTGTATAAGTGAAATTTGGAATGCGGCTGTTAGTGAAAAACATCTGATTATCGGTTCGGTTAAGCCGGATAGGTCGTCGCTCTTTTTAAGCCATCCGCATTTTTGGAATTATTCAAAGAAGTTTGTATGGAAAAAAATGAAGAAACTTTCACAAAAAAAGATAAAAAATGGAAAAAAGAATAAGAAGTTCAGCATAGAGCTCGGTATTATTCTTCACTATATAGCAGATTTTTTTACAGCAGTACACAATATAAGTCCCAACAAGGTTCTAGATCATATGGCGTATGAAGAAAAGCTTCATGATGCTTTTTTAGAACAGGTTACCGTTGAAAAGATAAAGATGTATGCACTGTCTGTGCGTATACTTAATCCGGAAAGAAAACTTGAAAGCTGCATTTGTGAGCTAAAGATTCGTCATGCTGCATACAGGCCCTCTCGTGAGTATCCTAGTAATGACATACGCGAAATTCTACATGCAAGTTTTTTAGTTCTCTCTTTTGTGTTAGGTGCTGTACTTGGTGAAAAGGAAGAACAAAAAGAAGCAGTATAAAAAGTTAAAAAAGTTTCCTGCATAGAGACTGCTTGAGTGTGCTCTATGCAGGATTTAGTTTATTTTGTAAAGACAGCCTGTATTGTTAAACCCTCTTCAGGATTTACCGAAATTGATTTTTCTGTAGTATTAATACTTCCTTTCCATTGTAAAAAAGTATAGCCTTCATTTGGAACAGCAGTGAGACTGATAAACTGATTCGGATAATAATTGCCGGTTAAAGATTCATTCGTAAGGGTAAGGTTATTGAGTATTACACTTCCGCCTTTGCCGCAAGTTACTGATACAGGAACACTTTTTTCTAAGTTAAAAAAGGATTCCATTTGTGATTGGAAAAGAGGTTTTCTCTGCGTAAAGTATAATGGAAGAGCCTGGGTGTTTGTTTTCCATTGTTTCATAGATCCGCCTGCTGCCCATATCCATCGGTCCCAATGCATGGTCATATCGGCTTCGTAGAGTTTTATCATATTTTCTACTGCAGAAGTTATTTCATCTTCAGAAAAAACAGTGTTCATAAGATCGCAGCAGGCATTAATTAGGAGCCTTTTATATTCAGGATTCGAGAGGAACCGTTTAATTAATTCTACTGACCAAGGAGGATTAGGCCAGTTTGGTCCCCTTTCCTCAGTTATAACGTTAAACATGTTGTATCCGTAGTGAGGCTGGTCATAAATACTTGTAGAAAACTCAGTATCGAATAAAAGCCAGCGTAAGGGTGTTTTATCAGTCTTCCAGAAGCGGATATTATTGCTCGGCCAGTCCTTATTTGCAATGTAGATTTGAATTGCGGTGTACAAGGCATGATTTTTAAAATCAATACTGTCCTTAAATTGCTCCAGGGTTTCAGCCTTTGTAAAATCTGCTTCGCGGGTTTTACCAATAAGATTATAATACCAGGAATAGTCTTCTTCATCACCGATACGTACATTGCCGCCATATTCATACACAACAGATTCATCAAGAGGAATGCCGTAGTGTCTGTAAAAATAACTTTCATCATGACTTTCTCTCATGTTTAAGATGCCCCAGTACTCACCATTAAGGTAAACCACTGTTGGCCTGAATGCTTGTGTGTCTATAGAAAGTTTTGAAACCTGATTTTGAATTAAGGCATCACGAAAAAGAGTATAGTTATAATCGTTTCCGCCATTTCTAAAAACTACTGAACGGTAAAAGTCAGTGCTGCGGCCGCTTTCATCTTTTGCACCAAGATCTGGAAACAACGGATAATTAAGACCGCTTTGAGTGTCGCCTCTTTCATAGAAAAAAAGCTGAAAGGGTTTTTGAGGACTCGAACGCGACCAGCCTCCGAGAATTTTAAATACACTTGGAGTTGAAAAACCTCCGTTTGTATCTAAGAACTCTGTGTAGGAATTTCGTCTCCAAAAGGGTCCTCTCTGGTTATAATTTGCCTGAGACCCTCCATCAAAAGGAATATATTTGTTCTTTTTTTGCCACTCTCTAAATACATCTCCCAGGACATATATTCCGTCTGTCTCATCCATGAGATCGAAGGGATCTAAAGTAATAAGAGCAATTGGAAGAGCATGTTCTGATTTAATATCTGTAAAAAAAATTGTCTGCGTAAAAATAGAAGACGGATAGTATCCGTGGACATAGGCTTTTGCCCTGATGACAAGACCTCTATCGCCTGTAACACTAGGCGGGTAATATTTGTCTGTAATATCTCTCTGTGTTGTAAGGTCATATTCCGGGTAGAGGGCTTTTGAAAGAGTAATACTGCCTGAAAAAACCGGAGAGGTTACAGTGGGCTCTGAACCGTCCAGGGTATAGCGGATAATGCTGTCTTTATTTGCAGAATAGAGGACAAGCTCTGTCCCTTCTTCACACCAATATGAAGTAATAGTTGATTTTATGTCTGCAGTTTTTTCTTTATAAGTGAGTTCGTAGGAATTTTGCTTTTTAGGTGTTGGTTCTGCAAGAATAACAAAGGAGTCCGGCGAATCAAAGGGCCTTCCATACGATGTATTTGTTTCAAGAACAGGCAACGTTACTTGATCTATGCGCACTCCTTCTGAGTTCGACAAAGTAAGTTTTTCTCCGCTTGCTTTAAGCTTAAAAGGTGCATGCAGTTCTTTGAGATCCATAGAGGCAGTACCGGAGCAAAATACAGTAAGTACGCCGCCTGGTTCAATTGTGATTTTCGGAAAAAGAAATTTAAACGGATTTTTATCGCTGTCGCTTAATCCCCAGCCGGATAAATTTACCGGCTCATCGCCTGTGTTGCGTACTTCTACCCAGTCAGAGCTATTGCCGTTTCTATCATAGAATAATTGATAATTTGAGGACATTACTTCATTTATTACAATAGCTCCAGGGGCTTTAGTTGACATACTAAGCGAACACGAAACGAGGAGAAGTGTAAAACAAAGTAAAAACCCGATTATTCTTTTCATAATTATAGTGTTAGGTCGCCTTCAGAAGTTAAAAGTGATGCTGATGTTACTCCAACAATTGCTGCTATTTCAGAAACGAATAGTGTTTTCTTGTTTTTAAGACTAAGCTCAATGGAAACTTCAATTCTTTCTTTTGAAACAATCTTACTTCTAAGCTTTGTCTTTTTGCATGCCTCTTCAAGAATTCTCATAACATCATGTTCAGCATTTTGATTTATACAGGAAAAAACAAAGAGATAGGGCTGTTCAAAAAGTACCTCTTTTGATGTTAAAAGTAAAAAAACGGTGATGACAAAAAATAGAAGAAGGGCTATGGAGAAAAGACCTGCACCGGTTGTAATTCCAAGACCAACAGCCCAGAACATATAGGTAATGTCCATCGCATCCTTTACAGCAGTTCTAAAACGGATAATAGAAAGAGCACCAACCATACCAAGGGAGAGAATTACGTTCGAAGAAATGGCCATAATAACAAAACCAGTAATAAGAACTACTAAACTTAAAGATGTTCCAAATGTTTTAGAATACATGACACCCCTATAGGTTTTTTTATACACAACTCTAATAAGAGCTGAGAATGTAATGAGTAACGCAATTGAGATAGCTACTAGAATAGGGTTTGCGGCTACTCCTCCTGCCTGAGCTAAAAAACTTGATTTAAAAATGTCGTTAAAAGTTAACATTAAGAACTCCTTTTATTTTATAGGCCTTTTATAGCCTTTAAACACTGTACATATTTAGATACCGATAATTGAGGCCGTGAAGAAAGAGCCAAAAGAGATTTAAGGTGATCAGGGAAAAATGCATCGTACTTCACTTCAAGAATACAAAAACCAGAAGGAAGAATGGGAATGCAAAGACTTTGTTCATTGTAAAAAACAGGAGAATGTGTTCCTTTTTCAGGAACAGAAATAGCGCAAAGATCCTCATCAAAGGTAATTCGCACTCGTCCCTCTTCACCGCAAAAAGCTGTTCTCTTGTACCGGACAACTACAACCGGCCTCATGTGAGTACTTCTTCGAAGTGAGTAAAATTTTTCAATATTTTTGGTTTTATCAGCTGATACTATAGAGCCGTCGCATAAGGAAAACGCGGTTTCCCTGTCGAGAGCCTGCGCTTTTTTTATACAGGCATCACCCTTTTTTCTTTTAAGCTCTAAATTGTATACTCCGCCGTTATTATATGTTCTAAGGCGGTATTTATAACGGTCATAATAGCCGGCTTCTTTTTCCTTTGCGCAGGAAAAAGACGGAGTGTCAAAATAAAGACTAATAACTTCATAAGAATTCCCCTCGCCGCTGTGAATATCAGTCTGTAAGACCCGGGAAATTTTTGATTTTAGGATTTGTGCATCATGAACAGATACGAGGTATTTTAATTCGTGCCGCGGTACTAGGGCCATGTAGTATTCCTGAAAATTCAAGTGTATGTAAAATCTGTGTAAAGTATTATTGCATAGAATTGTGACGAAGGCAAACAGTTTTTACCTATAATCAATGACAATACAAAAATAATCTTTTTTGGTGACAGAATCTCTTCCTCATGGTACAATAAGTGGTTAATGCAATAAAGGAGTAATAAAAAATGCTGCTCTACATTATTCAATTTTCTATTTACCTTGCAGTCATGCTGGGTATTGGCATTTGGTCGCTGAAAAAGACCAAAAATAACAATGACTTCCTTATTGGAGGAAGAACACTGGGGCCGATGGTTTCGGCAATCAGCGCCGGTGCTTCCGACATGTCGAGCTGGCTGCTGTTAGGTCTGCCGGGTGCTGTTTTTGCAGGCGGGCTCGTAGAAGGGTTTTGGATTGCTCTTGGTTTAACCATCGGAGCTTATGCTAACTGGCTCATTGTGGCAGGCCGTTTACGATATCTTTCAGAAAAGCTCAAGGCCGTAACTCTTTCCAGCTATTTAGCAAATAGATTTGAAGACAAGAGCGGTGTTATTAAGATTATAGGCACCGTTGTAACCCTCTTTTTCTTTACCCTGTATGTTGCGTCAGGTTTTAAAGGCGGTACTCTCTTATTTGCTCATACCTTCGGTGCTACAGAACAAACTGCGTTAATAATTACAGCCTTCGTTGTTGTATCATACACGTTTTTAGGCGGCTACCTTGCAGTCTGCTGGACAGATCTTATTCAGGGCCTTTTAATAGTAACAGCTCTTGTGTTATGTGTTCTTTTTTCGTTTTTTGCTTTTACCGGTAACGGAGTTTCAATTACAGATATTAATCCTTCAGCTTTCAGTCTAAAAACCGGCTGGATTACTGCAATTTCCCTTCTAGCTTGGGGTTTCGGATACTTCGGACAGCCTCATATTTTAGTACGCTTTATAGGTATTAAGGATGTGGCATCTGTTCCAAAAGCACGAAGAATCGGTATAACCTGGATGATAATCTGCTTAGTAATGGCAATAGCAATCGGACTCGTAGGAATTGGTTATAATGCCGTTTCTCCTCTTGATGGTGTTGCAGGAGAAGGCGGAAACAGCGAGAGAATTTTTCTTGCACTATCAAGCGCTCTGTTTCATCCTCTTTTCGGCGGTTTTGTTCTTGCTGCCGTTCTTGCAGCAGTTATGTCTACCGCAGACTCTCAACTCCTCGTTCTTACTTCTTCTTTAACAGAGGATCTTCCGTTTTTTAACAAATGGGACGATAAAAAGAAATCTTGGGTAAGCCGGTTGGGTGTTGTCGGTTTTGCTGTTATAGCCTTCCTTATTGCATCAAATGACAGCGATAATATACTTGCTATGGTCGGTTATGCTTGGGGAGGCTTTGGAGCGGCATTTGGTCCTGTTGTAGTACTATCTGTATTGTGGAGACGTACAACAAAGTGGGGCGCCTTGTCAGGTATGGTAGCAGGATCTCTAACTATCTTCCTTGTTAAAAACTACATAAAGATTCCCGGAGAATATGTCTATGAACTTCTGCCGGGCTTCGTTGTCGCTTTCATTGCGGTCGTAGTGGTAAGTTTGTTCACAAAGAAACCTTCTGATGAAGTGCTTAAACACTTTGATGAAGCTCAAAAGGTTGTTAAATAGCATATAAAAAAGTGCTATCTAAAATACGTATTTAAAATTTGTTGATAAGGGGCTGTCTAGGTTACAGCCCCTTTTTTTTACTACGTACTGAACACTTTTACCTTAGTACTATGTAGTATGCCGGTGGGTGTGCTTGACGACGGATTGTAAGATGCTAT